>JAUMVT010000002.1 GCA_030529995.1 Clostridia bacterium | reverse complement strand
ATTGCAAGGACAATACTGCATTTTTTGTTCATTTTCTTTGTTCTTTCTTTGTTTTTTATGCAAAATCGTTTTTGCATTGCATTTGCTTTGCCCTAGTGGTGCGTTAATTGGTCAGTGTTTTCCTGCTGCTTGATCTTTTTCAAAAAAATTTCGGCAAAAAGAAGGAATTTGCCGCAAAATAGCGAATTACTATGCTTTGTCATCTGCGGGAATGGCGGAATTGGCAGACGCGCTAGATTCAGGTTCTAGTGAGGGCTAACTTCATGCAGGTTCAAGTCCTGTTTCCCGCACGACACGTGATCCGAATCAGTCGCCTTGGTAGGCGAGTGGTTCGGATTTTTGTTACATTTTATTTTTTCAAAAAGTATTGTCATTTATATTTTTCATGATACAATATAGGTGATGATAGTTCGAGTGCAGTGGTAAGTTTCGGTGGGATCTTTGTCTTACGCTGTTGGTCGTGTGCCTTAGCTTCTCCCCGTTTCATTTGCTTTCTTTCCTAGTGAGCCGATAGAGTGTAGTTCTTTCCGACCGTCTGCAAAGTGGTTGCACGAAAGCTGGTGGTTCCAATGGGCATTTGCGAATAGATGATGACCAATTTTTGTTGCGAACGATGAACGACCGAAAGGAGCATACGTATGAAGCGTTTTGTTGCGTTGTTGTTGACCGTCGTACTTTGTGCCGTCTTTACCGTTCCTGCCATGGCTGTGTCGTTTTCTTTTAACAGCGACACGACTACTTTCACCAGATGGAGTGCTGACACTACGTCTGTCGGATCAACTTGGAGTCTTTCTTGGACTTCCAGTAATTTATCTTCCTCCCACAAGGCTGCTGTGAAGATTTACCATGCACCTGGTGTGTACGCAAGTCATACCTTCTACTATCAAAGCGAGTCCACTGCATCCCATAGTTACCTCCCCGACTATGCTGGCGGACAAACGGTCTACCTTGCTGGAAAGAGGTATAGCGGCACAGGAAACATCACTGTTTCTGGTACCTTTAATCCTTAATCCATAACTTTCTGCGGTACGCATTTTCTTTTAGAGAATGCGTACCGCGCTAATGTTGATAATGAAAGGAAACAGAAATGAAGAGATTGCTTTGCCTTTTTCTTGGCATCATGTTTTGTCTTTTCACGGTAACCTCCTCAGGTGAAACGTTAGTCACTTATGGCGGGACTTTCCTCAGCAGCAATACCGGGCTTCAAGCATTCCTTGCTGATAACCCTAGTTTTTCATTATCTTGGTCAGATACTCGTTATTTTCCAGCTTCTGCATTCGTTACCGCACTACTGACCCATGAATTTCAATGTGATCTGTTCCGTCAAGGGACAGCTGAAGCAGATTGGTACACCTTAATGGAAAAAGGATACTGTCTGGATCTTTCAGGAAGCTCAGCACTAACCGCTGCTGTTCAGCGTATGCATCCGCACATTGCTGCTGAGGCAATGTCAGATGGTCACTTATACGCAATTCCAGTGAGCATTTATTTTAAGTATTTTCGTATCATTGAGGAAACTTGGTTAAATGCCGGTTACACCACGGATGACGTTCCTCAAACCTTCCCGGAATTTCTTGATTTCTTGTCTGCATGGTGCGATCGTATCGAGGATAATCCTGAAGCAAATATTGTTGCTGTAAGCGGCTGGGGTGAAGATAGTTCTTCCGCCGCGTATATTGCCAAGCTTACAGAAGTCCTCATCAATGAAGTCATCATGCAGTACCAGTATGCCGGCGAAAAGCTTTCCTTCAATACGCCTGAAATCATTGCCTTGCTAAATCGGTGCACCACCATCGGTGAACGCCTGTACCAATTAGAATCAAAACACTATAATGCCGCATTGTTTGAGGAAATAGCAGGCAGTCTTTGGCCCGAGAAAGCTTCTTCCGTCGTCTTTTTCCGGTTAAATGAGGAACAGTCCAAATTAATTAATGCCACCCTAAACATGTGGGCGATCAACGCGTCCTCCTCTAATGCGGAGAAGGCAGTAGAACTTCTGGAGAAAGCTGCAACCGTGATAGACGATCCATCAGCATATGACGACCTTTTCCTCTATCAGGATGCGCAGCCGCGGCTTGACCCGGATTATGAAAAGAACCTTGCCCATTGGACAGCCGAAAAGGAAAACGCTGCTTCACTGCTGCAAAATGAGAACCTGGATGCCGATGCCAGAGAGGATTTAGAAAAAGAAGTTCAAAAATATCAAGACTGCATTGATTTTACGGAAGCCCATAAATGGCTTGTCACCCCCGAACAGCTGGAAGACTATAAGACAATGGTTGATCATTTGTATTTCCCGCCTATTAACATCTTCCATCAATCATCCGAAGGATACGAGGCATTGGATGATCTCTACAAACAATTTGGCTACGGCAAACTAACAGCAGAACAATTCGTACAACGGCTTGATCAAATTGCCACCATGATGTACTTAGAGGAATAATCCAAACAATTGTTAAAAGGAGAGAATGAACATGAAACGAATTCTTTGCGTACTTGTTTCCCTGCTGCTTGTATGGCTGCAGCTTCCCTGCTGTTACGCAAGCAGTCAAGACGTCACGAGCGAAAGCAGTTTATCTTGGTTAATGGAGTTGTATGGCTTTACCATGCCCCAAGATGTCACCACCTTTGCCCAAACCAATTTTCAGCCGCTAACGATTGAGACTGATGGTATTGTTGTTTCCGTTCAAGAAATTTTGTACGATGGCGTATGGTTGTTTACTTCCGCCACGGCACAGCCTTCCTCCGATGATGTCATCATCGTTCCGTTTGAAGCAGAGGTCAATGACCCCATAGCAGGCGGCTATGGCGAAAATCTGCGGGAAGATTCCCGAACCTTCCTAGAAGCAGCGCAGGAGGAGCAAAAGAATTTGCTGCTTGTCTCCGTCATGCCTGCCGAATACGAACAAGCGGATTTCTACTTCCTTGATCACAGGCAGGATGCCGGCTCCCAGTCAACCCTGTTCAGCGGTGCTCCCGTAGCGCTTCAGGGCGATGACCTCACGATTCACATTGCCGTTGAAACAACCTTGATTTCCTATTCAACCGGTGAAACACTCTCGGAAGCACGGCATGAATACTCTGTCACCATAAAAAGTTTAAGCACGTACAACGAAAAAGAATATCTGCCGGCAACGGATGATGCTCCCGTAGAAAAGCTCGTTCTTGTGCAGACCGATTTGGCAACGTACGTGTACCCTTCCTGGAAGGAATCCCAAGCAGAAGCCCTACCGGAGTATGTGCTCACCGATGCGGAAGGGAATCCGTATCCGAGCGGCATTCCCCAGGATGCCAACTCCTATTCCTTTGATGTTTTGCCGGATACCGTGTATGTTCATTTTACCGAAGAAACAGGCGAGGAATACACTGCTATGTTCACGGCGAATCCATAAACTTAGCGTCTCATAACATTACCATACCCTATTGACAGATACCCCCTGGCGGTATATGATATGCATACCCCCAGGGGGTAATTTGTTTTGTAAAGGAGGCCTTCGGATGGCAGAGGAATGCAAATGCTGCTGTTGCCAGCACAAGGAAAAAATCCGTCCGGAAGAGGAATATAAAGACCTGATTCATCGGCTGAACCGCATTGAAGGTCAGGTACGGGGCATTCGAGGCATGGTGGAAAAGAATGCCTACTGCACAGATATTATGGTGCAGGTAGCGGCGGTGAATGCCGCCCTGAACGCTTTTAACCGGGAGCTGCTGGCCACCCACATCCGCACCTGCGTGGCAGAGGATATCCGTCAGGGCAAGGATGAGGTCATCGACGACCTGATTGTTACGCTGCAAAAGCTGATGAAGTAAGAAAGGAAGAACTTTATGCGGCAATTTCATGTAACGGGTATGAGCTGCGCCGCCTGCAGTGCCCGTGTGGAAAAGGCTGTATCCAAGGTAGACGGCGTTACAGCCTGCTCCGTCAGTTTATTGACCAACGCCATGGGGGTGGACGGTACCGCCTCCGATGAAGCCATCATTCACGCAGTGGAAGAAGCCGGCTACGGTGCTTCCGTCAAAGGAGCCGCTGCCGTTTCCGCCGCACCCGGCGAGGATGCGCTGGCAGACAAGGAAACCCCTGTGCTGAAGCGTCGGCTCTTTTTGTCCCTTGGCTTTCTTCTGCTGCTGATGTACATTTCCATGGGGCATGTTATGTGGCACTGGCCCATGCCCGGCATCCTGAACATGAATCCCATGGGCATGGCCATTACCGAGCTGCTGCTGACCATCATCATCATGGTGATCAACAAGAAATTCTTTATCAGCGGCTTTAAGGGGCTGATCCATCGTGCCCCAAACATGGACACCTTGGTGGCATTGGGCTCCTCCGCATCCTTCCTGTACAGTCTGGCACTTCTGTACCAAATGACGGTGGATACGGAAAACGCCATGCAGCTGCTCCACGGCATGTACTTTGAATCCGCTGCCATGATTCTGGCACTGATTACCGTGGGCAAAACCCTGGAAGCCCACAGCAAGGGCAAGACCACCGATGCCCTTCGCAGCCTGATGAACCTTGCCCCGAAAACGGCCACCCTTGTGCGCAAAGGTGCAGAGGTCACCGTGCCTATCGAGCAGGTGCAGCAGGGCGATATCTTCGTGGTGCGCCCCGGCGAAAGCATCCCGGTGGACGGCGTCATTCTGGAAGGCAGCACGGCCGTGAACGAATCCGCCCTGACCGGCGAAAGTATTCCTGCGGACAAGGCGCAGGGGGACAGCGTATCCGCCGCCACCATCAATCAGTCCGGCTTTATCCGCTGCCGTGCCACCCGTGTAGGTGAGGACACCACCCTGTCCCAGATCATCCGCATGGTCAGCGATGCTGCTGCCACCAAGGCGCCCATTGCCAAGGTAGCGGACAAGGTTTCCGGCGTGTTTGTGCCGGTGGTCATGACCATTGCCGCCGTTACCACCCTTGTGTGGCTGCTGTGCGGGCAGACCTTCGGGTATGCCTTGGCACGGGGTATCAGTGTGCTGGTGATCTCCTGCCCCTGCGCCTTGGGTCTGGCCACTCCGGTCGCCATTATGGTTGGCAACGGCAAGGGTGCCAAGAACGGCATTCTGTTCAAGACCGCCGTTGCTCTGGAAGAAACAGGCAAAACTCAAATTGTTGCCTTGGATAAAACCGGTACCATCACCAGTGGTGAACCCCGGGTAACGGATTTGATTCCTGCAGAAGGCTCTGAAGCAGATTTGCTCCATCTGGCCGTCTCGCTGGAAGCCCTCAGTGAGCATCCCCTTGCCAAGGCCATTGTACTGGCTGCCAAGGAAAAAGGAGTTGAAGCGGCAGGCGTTTCCGACTTTCGTGCCCTGCCCGGCAACGGTCTGACCGCCGTGCTGAATGGCAAGGTGCTGCTGGGCGGCAGCGTGAAATTCATCAGCGAGCAGGTACAGGTCCCCAATGCCTTCATGGACAAAGCCCGTGCCTTGGCCGCTCAGGGCAAAACGCCCCTGCTCTTCGCCTCAGGGAATCAGGTCGCCGGCATGATTGCCGTGGCAGACACCATCAAGGAAGACAGCGCTCATGCAGTGCAGGAGCTGAAGAACATGGGCATCCGTGTGGTGATGCTCACCGGCGACAACAAGCGCACCGCTCAGGCCGTCGGTGCCGAGGCCGGTGTGGATGAAGTGATTGCCGGGGTACTGCCCGACGGCAAGGAGGCCATCATCCGCCAGCTGAAGGAACACGGACGTGTCACCATGGTAGGTGACGGCATTAACGACGCTCCTGCCCTGACCCGGGCTGACATCGGCATGGCCATCGGTGCCGGCACAGACATTGCCATCGACGCTGCGGACGTGGTGCTGATGAATAGCCGCCTCAGCGATGTACCGGCCGCCATTCGCCTAAGCCGTGCCACCCTGCGCAACATTCACGAGAACCTGTTCTGGGCATTTATCTACAATACGCTGGGCATTCCCCTGGCGGCCGGCGTATTCATTCCCCTGCTGGGCTGGGAGCTGAACCCCATGTTCGGTGCAGCTGCCATGAGCCTGTCCAGCTTCTGTGTGGTCTCCAACGCCTTGCGGCTCAATCTGTTTGACATCCGCAATGCGAAAAGGGATAAAAAAATTCAGCCGATCGCCATCGGCACCATTGTGAAGGAGGAACAAACCATGGAAAAGACTTTGAAGGTAGAAGGTATGATGTGCGGCCACTGTGAGGCTCACGTAAAGCAGGCATTGGAAGCCATTCCTCAGGTGGATTCCGCCGTTGCCAGCCACACCGCCGGCACGGTGAAGGTCACCCTGAATGCCCCCGTTGACGACGCCGTGCTTACCAAGGCCGTGCAGGACGCAGGATACAAGGTCGTCTGATTTTCAGGCAATTCAAAAGCAGTGAAGACCGTCATGGCCTCCACTGCTTTTTTCATACCCGTAATCTTCGCGCATCCTTATCAAAGTGCATGATGCCTTTTGTCCTTCACATCTTTGTCCCGGCGCAGGAAGCAATCCGCCAAACCCACAGCACTGCCTGTGAGCCCAAAAGCACACGTCTGCATCAGTGCCCCGTTCAACTCTCCCCCACATATTTCCGTAAGCCCTGCGAAGCATGGCGCATAGTAGCCGAGCCGCAGTGTATAGGAAAATGCCAGGCAAATCACACCATTCAATGCAACTCCGGCAGCAAAGCCGGTCACTGCCTCTGCAATCTGTTTTTTCATTTCGTTCGCCCCTTAAAACCAAATGCAGTCCGAAAGTTTTCGTTCATGACCCCCGGCAGGCTGGTTCATGATCTCTCCTTGGAACCACAGTTCTGTCGATCCGCCGCCGTCAAGGTTGATGGCCGTTTGTGCGCCCAAATCAAGGAAGATTTGCTGCAGTGTCTGCAGCGACACGCCTTCCGAATATCCCGGCTGCCGTCCGTCAATGATCAGAATCACATAATGCAGCGGAGTAATCATCCCAATAGCCGTGCGAGGTTCGCGACGTGTGCTGCGGGTAGAAATCACATCAAAGGATGATGGAAAATCAACGGCCTGCCCATCCTTCACAAGCACCGGGCCAAATTCAAAGGTGTTCTGTACGCCGCTTGCCTGCAAGCGTTCCGCAAGTGCCTTGGGTGCTTCTGCTGCCGGATCAGAAACCGTTTCAAAAGAACCATCCGGCAGAATGGCCAGCATGTGCCGTGTGGTATCATGGATGCGAAGGATTTCCCCATTTCGCATAATCACGCCGTACGGATGGGAACCATAATCATCCGCATTGATGGCCAGCACCGCCCCTGCGCGCTGCGCCATGGTGGACACCGTTTCGAATCCACCTTGTGCCAGCTCTGCACGAAAAGCGGACGCATCCCGAATCCGCACATCCACAACATAGCCCACTGATTGATCCACGTCGATTTTCTTGATGGTGATGGCACGCTCCTCATCCTGATAAGCCCCGTCATAAGGCGCATCAAAGCAAGGAACTTCCCATGTTGCTTCCTGTGCCATTGCTGCCGAAGAGAGCAGCAGCATCACCAGCAGTATCCACAAAAAGCCTTTTCTTTGCACAGTGTTTCACTCCTTTGGTTTTCTCGCTGCAAAGCATAACGCCCGAAGATAAAATTGCACCTTAGAAATCGACTGAAATATTCTTATGGATTTCTTATCGGCTCATGTTATAATCGTGCCGAAGGAGCGATGACGGATGAGACTGCTGCTGGTAGAAGATGATCAGGCACTGCGGGAAATTCTTGCAAAGCGTCTTGCACAGGAAGGTTATGCGGTAGACGCTTGCGGTGACGGGAATGAAGGATTGGACTTTGCGCTTGCTGCGCCCTACGACGGCATCATTCTGGATATTATGCTGCCAGGCATCGATGGGCTGACCCTGCTGAAACATCTTCGTGCCCGGCATGTGGCTTCCAGCGTGCTGCTTCTCACTGCCCGTGATGCCGTTGATGACCGGGTGCAGGGACTGGACTGCGGTGCAGACGATTATTTGACCAAGCCCTTTGCCTATGCGGAGCTGTCTGCCAGGCTGCGAGCCATGCTGCGCCGAAGTGCGCCGTCACGCTCTCCTATTCTGCAGGTGGGCACGTTGGAAATGGACACCGTCGCTCGCACCGTGCATCGTGCCGGGAAAACCATTTCTCTTACCGCAAAGGAATATGCGCTGCTGGAATATATGATGTGCAATGCGGGGCAGGTACTTACACCCGGGCAAATCTACGACCATGTATGGGCCTGCCAAAGCGGACTGGATTCCAATCTGGTACCGGTCTATATCGGCTACCTTCGGGCAAAGATTGACCGAGGAGAGGCAACCACCTACATTCAAACCCTGCGCGGCTTTGGCTACGTACTGCGGGAGGAAACCCATGAAGCATAGGCTGACATTGCGCCGGAAAATGACCCTGTGGTTCACTCTTTCCGTGGTGGCCATCACCCTGCTCTTCTTCGGGGCTTCGGTTTTCATCACCCGTGCCCGGCTAACGGAACTGCTGAAGGATGACCTGTCTCTTGCGCTGGAGCAGCTTTCTTCCCAAGTCGAGCACAAAAACGGTCAGTTGTATTTTGAAGATGAAACGCCGGTGAAGTCCGGCATCATGTATTACATCACGGAAGAAAACGGCAGTGAGCTTGCTTCCCACGGGGAGGACATTACTGCGTTTGATGCCTATCCCGTGCAGGCAGGAACATTCACCCATGCCCAATACGCAGGGGAAACATGGCTGCTGCTGGATTCGTCCTCCATCCCGGTAGGCAATGAATGTATACGGATTCGGGTGGCAGCTTCCTGCCGACAGATTCAGCAAACTCTACGCATATTTCAACTGATTTTCCTGCTGGGCGTACCCATCATGACCGCACTGGCGGCTTTAATCGGTTCTCTGCTGGCCAAGCAGTCCCTGAAGCCTGTTCAGCAGATCATCTGCTGTGCGGATGAAATCACAGCCGGAGATTTGTCCCGGCGCATCCCTGAAGCATCCGGCAAGGATGAGTTGGGTGCTCTTGCCAACACCCTCAACCATATGCTTGCCTCTCTGGAGGAATCTTTCCGCCGGGAACGGCGTTTCACCTCCGACGCTTCCCATGAGCTGCGCACGCCGGTCGCCGTGATAACGGTCTATGCGGAAAGCCTGCTGACAGATACTTCCCTGTCCCAGGAAGAGTACAGCAAGGTTGAAACCATCTTGAACGAGTGCAAACGCATGCAGCGCATGGTCAGCCAAATGCTCACCCTGACCCGTGGTCAGGAAGGGCGATATCCCGTTTTAATGGAAAAGGTTTGTCTCAATGATGTACTGGACGGGGTGCACGCCGTGCTGGAACCGGTCGCCGAGGAGCAATCCATCACCCTGCATTTCACTGCTGAATCCTCCATTGATTTATGTGCCGATCAAAGCCTTCTCACCCAGCTGGTACTGAACCTGACGGAAAATGCCATCAAGTATGGAAAAGTCGGCGGCGATGCGTGGGTAAACGCCGCACAGACCGATGATGCCGTCCTGCTGACCGTCCGTGACAACGGCATTGGCATCAGTGCCGAAAACCTGCCCCATATTTTCGAGCGTTTCTTCCGTGCGGATACCGCTCGTGACCGCAGCGGCACCGGTCTGGGCTTGTCCATTGTCCAATGGATTACGAGCCTCCACGGCGGCACGATTCAAGCTGAAAGTCATCTTCATCAGGGAACAATCTTTACCGTGACACTGCCTAAGCATGAATCATCCTCTGTCAATGCAAAATAAAAATCGTCTGTAAGACTTTTCTCCGTTCTGCGTCTAATAAATGAAGGAGGTGGAGAGGCTTATGCAGGTTGATTCTTTTGATCAAATCTATCAAACCTACTTTGACCCGGTGTATCGCTATGTGCTCTCCATCTCCGGAAGCACGCAAACCGCCGAGGAAATCACCCAAGAGACCTTTTTCAAGGCCATGCGATCCCTCCACCAATTTCAGGGAAGGAGCAGTCTGAAAAGCTGGCTTTGCGCCATTGCCAAAAACCTTTACCTGTCGGAGCAGCGGAAGAAAAAAGCGGTATCCATCGATGATGCCATGCCGATTCCCGATCCTTCCCTCAGGCCGGAGGAGGCCATTGTTCGTCAGGATGAAAGCATGCGCATCCATCATCTGCTCCACCGCCTGGAAGAACCTTACCGGGAGGTTTTTACCCTGCGGACGCTGGGTGAACTCAGTTTTCGGGATATTGGGGAACTCTTCGGCAAGTCTGAGAACTGGGCTTGTGTGGTCTACCATCGAGCCCGCAAAAAAATCAAGACGCAAATGGAGGAATGAAGATGCGAATTCCCTGTGCAATAGTACGTGATCTGCTTCCGCTGTATGCCGAAAAGCTGGTGGAACCGGAAACCGAGGCTTTGGTCAAGGAGCATCTGGAAGCATGCCCCGACTGCCGGCAGCGGCTGTCGGAACTGACGACGGAAGCAACAAAAACCGTGGATACGGCAAGGCCCCTTCTGTCCCTAAAGAAAGCCATCCGCAAACGCCGCTGGTATACGGCCATCGTTGCCGCCTTGTGTGTGTTCATCGTTGTGTACACTTGGTTCTTCCATGCCGATGCCATGCATCCGGTTGCCTGGATAGACGGATTGGTGACGGTCAAAGGCATTGAGAACCGTCCCTCCAGTGATGTCTATGCGCAAGACGACACCGGCGAAGAAGCCCCTGCCGAAGCCGTGCCGGTGCTCGTCCTTCAGGTTAATGGCCGAATCACCGGCATCCATACGTCCAAACGTGAAGAGGCAGACGGCACGAAAACCGTCTTGCTGCAAGGCTGGTCATCCCATGCGGACAGTAACCTTGCAAAAGACGATAGTGAGATTCTCCTTAGTCCCGTACCCGATCGCGTGATTTATGCAGACAGTCAGCAGCAGAAGCTCCTGTGGGGTGTCCCCTTGAGTGACGAAAGCAAGTCTCTGGCGCCTTCTGCCTTTGATCCTGCGCTGGTCATTGCTTTGGTGCTCGCTCCTCTTTCCGGGATTGTGTGGCTTCTGCTCCGCAAGTACAGTTACAGCCGGATTCCCCGGCAAATCTTCTTTGCTCCCCTATCCTACCTTGCCGCTCGTTCGCTAACCCAAGGCTGTGTGCTGACAAGCCTTTGGATGGAGCTCGGCCCACTTGTCATTACCGTCGCCTTGTATCTCCTGCTGACATGCCTGTGGCAGCTGCTCCTGCTGCGCAAGGCGGAATAAGAAAAAGCCTGCAGAGTTCATCGCCCTGCAAGCTCAATGCATCGACAAAGTGGCAAAGCCACTTTGTCGAGTTTCGCACTCGCTCACTGGTCGAACGGTTTCACCGTTCTCCCGGCCGTTCCCTCGTGTAAGGAAGCAATCCTTCGGATTGCTTCGGGAATCGCCGTACACGCCGCCGATTCCCGATCTAGGGTTGAAGGGCTTGCGAGCCCTCCAACGCCACCCTGGGTTTGTTGATAGCTTGCGTCTACAAGGCTATTGCCTTGTAGAAAATCGTTGATAAAAAAAAGGGATGCGAAAGATCCATTCATCTTTCGCATCCCCATCTTTTCTTAGACCTTGAAGTTCACGGAAGTATCGCCCAGATCATTGGTGCCGAATTCGTAATCATTGCCGGGCAGCACAGCGTTGAGCAGAATGCCCACCAGTGCGGCAACCGCCAGGCCGGACAGGCTGATCTGCACGCCGCAGACGGTGAAGGCAATGGCGCCGGCACCGGAGAAGTTAATGCCCAGTGCCAGAGACATAATCAAAGCAGCAATAATCACGTTCCGGCTCTTGGTGAAGTCCACCTGATTTTCCACCACATTGCGCACACCCACAGCGGAGATCATGCCGTACAGAATCAGGCTGACGCCGCCGATGGTAGCCGTCGGCATGCAGGAAACCAAGGCAGCAAACTTAGGGGAGAAGGAGAAGATCACCGCCAAGCCAGCAGCAATGCGCACCACGCGGGGATCATACACCTTGGTCAGCGCCAGCACGCCGGTGTTCTCGCCATACGTGGTGTTGGCAGGCGCACCGAACAGTGCCGCCATGCTGGTGGCCAGTCCGTCGCCCAGCAGGGAGCGATGCAGGCCGGGGTCTGCAATGAAGTTCTTTTCAACCGTGGAGGAAATAGCGCACATATCGCCGATGTGCTCCACCATGGTGGCCAAGGCAATGGGCACCATCATGGCAATGGAGGAAGCAACCAAAGAACCGTCCGCATTGCCAACCAGAGAGAACACTGTATCGCTCATCTGGAAAGGCAGGCCGATCCAGGCAGCGTCCTTCAGTGCCTGCACCTTGTCAGGATCCAGCTGACCAAAGACGGCCGCCGCCGCATAGGAGATAACCACACCCAGCAGGATGGGGATGATCTTGACCATGCCCTTGCCCCAGATGTTGCAGACAACCACCACTGCTATCGCCAGGATGGCGATCCACCAGTTATTCGTGCAGTTGTTGATGGCGCTGTTCGCCAGGGTGATGCCGATGCAGATAATGATGGGACCTGTCACAATAGGCGGGAAGAAATGCATGACCTTCTTGGCGCCGAAGGCCTTAAAGAGGATGGACAGGAGCACATACAGCAGACCGGCACAGGCTACGCCGATGCCTGCGTAGGGAATCCAGTTGGCACCCGTGCCGCTGTTTTCCACCAGTTCACGCACGGAGAAGTATCCACCAAGGAACGCAAAGGAAGATCCCAGGAATGCCGGCACCTTCCGCTTGGTCAGCAGATGAAACAGCAGGGTGCCCAAGCCTGCAAACAGCAGCGTTGCGCTGACGCTCAGGCCTGTCAGGGCAGGCACCAGCACCGTGGCGCCAAACATGGCAAACATGTGCTGAAAGCCGAGGAGTGCCATTTTCCCGGGGGAAAGCTTCTCATTGTTCATTGACGATACTCCCTTTCTTTAACTCCGAACCATCTATGACTCCGGCTGCTGCCGGTCATCACCTGCTTATTGTGCGCCGTAGAGCGCAGCGCCGTCGCCGCCGTCAATCTCCGTCACCTGCACACCGATTCTTTCCGACTGGGCGGTAGGCACATTCTTGCCGATAAAGTCTGCCCGAATGGGAAGCTCCCGGTGTCCCCGGTCAATCAGCACTGCCAGACGAATCTTTGCAGGGCGGCCCTGATCCATCACGGCATCCATGGCAGCACGAACCGTGCGCCCGGTGTAGATCACGTCATCCACCAGCACAACGGTCTTCCCGTTTACATCCACCGGCAGCTTGGAGGCACTGACCTTGGGCTGATCATACAGCTTGCTCAGGTCATCCCGATACATGGTAATGTCCAGCTCACCGACAGGTACCTTCACGCCTTCCGTTTTTTCAATAATCTCGCTCAGCCGGTTTGCCAGCGGCACGCCTCTGCGGCGGATGCCCACCAGCACCACCTGCTCAAGGGGCATAAGCCGTTCCATCATTTCATGCGCCATACGGGTCAACGTGCGCTGCATGGTTTCTCCGTCCATGAGCTGCGCCTTCGGAATACCACTTGCCATTTGTTTGCTCCTTTCCTGTACATCGTCGTACAAAAAAGCCTCTCCCTGCTTGGCAGGAAGAGGCGCATGCTCATCAAAAGGGTTCCTCGCGCACCTTGCCAGCCTCACAGGACTGTTCTTAAAGGTCTTGCTTGTTAACCGCAGAGGATTATAGCACAGCTGTGCTTTGCTGTAAAGCCGTCGGATCTGGTCATTTATTGGTTCATTCCTTGCATTTTCCGTCTCTTCTTTCGTTATTTTTGCAACAATTCTTGACAGCCTTCAACGTGTGTATTATCCTTGTATACAAAGTACATACAAAATACTGTATGTGCTTTTTTCCATAATCAGGAGTGTGATCCGGCATGAATACCCTGCAATTCCAGCCCATGATGGAGAGCCGACCCATTCGTGAGATCGCCTATGAAGTCCTCAAGCACGCTATTGTCAGCGGAGAAATCCCTGCAGGCGAACGCATTGTGGAAACCGACTATGCGGAACGGCTGCATATCAGCCGGACGCCTCTGCGGGAGGCACTGCGCAAACTGGAGCGGGACGGTCTGGTGGAGTATGAGGTTCGCCGTGGCGTGGTAGTGCGGGCGTTTTCCATTGCCGATGTGGAGGAAATCTACACCATCCGCAATGCGCTGGAAATGCTGACCCTGCCGGCCATCATCCGCAACGCCACCGCTGAGGATATTGCAGGCCTCCGTGCCCGCCTGAAGGAAATGGACGACGTCATGGCTTCGGGAGATATCAACACCCTATCCCCCATGGCTCGCGCCTTCCACAGCGCCATGACCGCACTGTCCCATCAAAATCGGATTCTTCGGGTCATGGAAGGGCAGGACGAGTTCATCACCCGTTTCTCCGCCATGTCCATCCGGCAGGAGAATCGCCGTCCCCAGGCCCACGAGGAGCATTACAAGCTGGTGGATTATATTGAGCAGCGGGATCTGGAGAGCTTTGAGCAGCTGACCAGAAAACACATCGAGCGCAGCAAGGAGAACTGCCTGGCGGCGCTTCGTCAACAGCATCAGGTGCTGGATCCCAAGGCAGATGCCAATGCGTAATTTTTTTCAGAAGGCAGTCTTCGGCAATCTTATTTGCTGCGGGCTGCCTTCTCTATTTTTTTCTTGTCCCGCCTTTGTTCCTATGATACAATGATACCTGATCGCTTGCGGTTTGCTTTCGCTAAGCCTTGCTTGGGCGCAAAGCGTTAACCGTATGCAGCTCACGAAAAAGGAAGCGCCACATACCCATGAGGAAAGCAAATTATCATACCCATACCACTCGTTGTCATCACGCCGTTGGTGCCGATGAAGCCTACGTGTTGGCCGCTCTGGATGCCGGCTTTAACGTCCTCGGTTTTTCCGACCATACGCCCTGGCCTTTTCGCTCCGGCTTTGTCAGCAACATCCGCATGGGCATGGAAGATCTGCCGGACTACATAACTTCCGTACAGTCCCTCCGTGCCAAGTATGCAGACCGGATTGAAATGCACATGGGACTGGAAGTCGAATACTTTCCCCGCTATAGGGATCACCTGCTCCGCATGCGGGATGCAGGCATGGAATACTATATTCTCGGCGAGCACTACCTGGAGAGCGAAGAAGATCACCCCTATGTAGGGCAAAGCTGTGCGACGGACGATGGCGTGCTCCGCTATGCGGAAGCCGTTGCCGAAGCGCTGCAGACAGGGCTGTTCTGCTATGTTGCCCACCCGGATCTGTACATGCGTCCCCGACCTGTCTTCGACAAGGTGTGCGAGCAGGCTGCCGACATTATTGCCCAAGCTGCCCGGGAGGCGGATGTGCCGCTGGAATATAATCTGCTGGGGCTGGACAGTCAGCTGACCGGCCACGACCGAGGGTATCCCTGTGCAGATTTCTGGTCCCACCTTGCAGGCAAAGGCAACCGGGCAATCATCGGCGTTGATGCCCATGATCCCGCCATGCTGAAGGATACCAACCTATGGAATGAAGCAACCAAGCGGCTTACGGAGCTCCATTACCCCATTCAGGAGACCCTGCCGCTATCATATAAGGAGGAATGAACCATGAACGATCGTTGGGATCTGTCTTTTCTCTACGCCGGATTCGATGACCCCAAGTACGAGGCTGATCTGAAAGCACTGCAGGAGAAAATTGACGGTTTCGGCAAGCTGCTGGAGACCTCCGGCGATGACCTTGCTAAGCTGGAATCCCTCATGGATGCCTATGAAGAGATCAACCGTCTCTTAGAGCACCTGACGCTTTTCACCAGTCTGACCCTGTCCGTGGATGCAAACAATCTGGATGCAGCCCGGTATGAAGATAAGCTGAATTTGATCTATAATGACCTGCGGCTTTTGCAGTCCGGCATGACTCGCTACGTCGGCGGTCTGACCAATCTGGAGGAGCTGATTGCCGCTTCATCCAAGCTGCAGGCCGTGGCCTTTGCCCTGCGGGAGATGGCTTCAAATGCAAGCCACCTGATGCCGGAAGATATTGAGCCTTGGATCCTGCAAATGCAGTTAAGCGGTGGCACCGCCTTCAGCCAGCTGCGGGACAAACTGGATTCTAACCACTTGGTGCACTACCGTGGTCAGGATCTGCCCCTGCCTGCCGTTCGGGGTATGGCCTATGATCCTGATGCTTCCGTCCGCAAGGATGCCTATGAGGCGGAGATTGCTTCCTATAAGAAAATCGAGCTGCCCATGTCCTACTGCCTGAACAGCATTAAGATGGAAGCCCGCACCCTGGCCAAGGCCCGGAAGTATGACTCCGTGCTGGACATGACCCTGCATCAGAGCCGGATGGATCAGGAAACGCTGGATGCCATGTGGACGGCGATTCGGGAGTATCTGCCCCATTTCCGCCGCTACCTGCGTGCCAAGGCCAAGTACCTGGGCTATGAAGACGGCCTTCCCTTCTACGACCTTTTTGCTCCCGTTGGACATGGCGGACGCACCTACACGGTCGAGGAAGCGCGTGCCAAGCTGCTGCTGGAAATGGGCAAGTTCACGCCTAAGATGGCTGCCTTCATCGACAATGCCTTTGAGCAGCGGTGGATCGATATGTATCCCCGGGAAGGAAAGACGGGGGGTGCTTTCTGCGCCGGCGTTCACAGCGAAGACCGCAGTTTGGTGATGACCAACTTCCAGGGCAGCTTCTCCGATGTCAGCACCATTGCCCATGAGCTGGGTCATGCCTGGCATAATCGCTGCCTGGCCGGCCTGCCTTACTGCATGATTGAAGCGCCCATGCCTTTGGCGGAGACGGCCTCCATCTTCAACGAAACCATGCTGGCGCATCAGGTGCTTTCCTCTGCCACGGAAGAAGAGCAGTTCACCCTGCTGGAAAACAGCCTGATGGAAGCAACGCAGACGGTGGTGGACATCTACAGCCGCTACCTCTTTGAAAACGAAGTGGTGGATACCCGTGCCGACCATGTGATGAGCGTGGATGAATTGAAGGACGCCATGCTCCGTGCGCAGGATGCTTCCTACGGCGACGGTCTGGCTAAGGATGTGCGTCATCCCTACATGTGGGCATGCAAGAGCCATTATTACTCTTCCGATTTGAACTTCTACAACTTCCCCTACGCCTTCGGTCTGCTGTTCGGCAAGGGTGTCTTCGCCCAGTACCTGCGCAAAGGGGATGCCTTTGTGGACGATTATTGCCGCCTGCTGCGCTACTGCGGCTCTGACACCGTGGCCAATGTGGCTGCCAGCGTGGGCATTGATGTGCGCAGTGTGGACTTCTGGCGCTCCAGCCTGGAGGTCATTAAGCAGGATGTAGACCGCTTCTGCGAGCTGTGCGAAAAACAGTAAATTCAATCAAAGGGGCACTGTGCATCACTGTCGGTGCCCCTTTGCAATAGGAGGACGGTAGGATGGATATCTCTGTTGTCGGTTTGGGTCTGATTGGCGGTTCTCTGGCCCGCACCATCAAGCTGCACACAGATCATCGGGTCTATGGCATGGATTTGAATACTGCCACCATGGATCAGGCAGCCTTGTTAGGCGCCATTGACGGTGCGGCGGATGATGCAGTCATTGTTCAAAGTGATCTCATTTTGGTCGCCCTGTATCCCGGGGCGATTATTGACTGGATCACCTCCCATGCTCACCTTTTCAAGCCGGACTGTCTGGTCATTGACTGCGGCGGTGTCAAGCAAGTCATTTGCAAGGCCATTGCGCCTTTGGCGAAGGATGCCGCCTGGCATTTCATCGGTGGTCATCCCATGGCAGGAAGGGAGTTTTCCGGCTTCAAGTACACAAGGGATGACCTGTTCGACCACGCCTCCATGATACTTACTCCCTATGCCGACGCAGATCCGGCGCTGCTGCAGCAGGCGAGGAATTTCTTCCTGGACATCGGCTTCCGCCGGGTGCAGTTCACCACCCCGGAAACCCACGATGAAATGATTGCCTACACCTCCCAGCTGGCACACATTGTATCCAGTGCCTACGTGAAATGCCCCTTGGCGGATAAGCACCGCGGCTTCTCCGCCGGCAGCTTTGCGGATATGACCCGTGTGGCTCGTCTGAACGAAGACATGTGGACGGAACTGTTCTTCGACAACCGTGATGCCCTTCTGCCCGAGGTGGAGGGGCTTGCGGAGCGGCTCATTGCCTACCGTGACGCCCTGCGGAATCAGGATCAGGAGGCCATGAAAGCCCTGCTGAAGGAAGGCCGGGAAATCAAGGAACGGCTCAGCGAATAAACTTGCATACCAACCCATAGCAAAACGGCTGTCGCATGCTTGTGCGATCAGCCGTTTTTTATAGAGTTTCCCGTTATCGGCAGCCCACCATCACCGCATCGCAGTCCAGGTCTCTGCCGGTAAAGGCTTCCGCTGCCCCCGCTCGTTCCAACTCTCCCGATTGATTGTCATAAGGGTCAACACGGAAGCATTGCTTTGCCGGCTCCAAGGGAGCCTCAAAGCGGCGGTTAGCCGCCATGCGCAGGGGATCTATATTGCCGAAGTAGAAGCCATGCCGAACCTCATTGCCGGCACGCCAGGCACTGCCGCCATAGCTGGGGTCTGCAAAGAGCCATCCCCAGCCGTCCAGATAAAACTGTGCCCAGTCGTGACTGCCTGCATAGTCTTCATCAATGCTCATGCCACTTTGCCACCGTGCCGGAATACCGCAAATGCGGCAAAGCTGAATGAACAGCAGTGCCTGCAGGCCGCAGTCTCCCCGAAGGTTCACGGCGCAGAACTCGCCAATGTGGTCAATCTGGAAATAATCCCGCACAAAGCTGTAGGTCACGCGAGTCGTTACAAAGGCGTAAATCCGCCATGCCTTTTCCGCCGGACTTTCCGCGCCTTGTGTCAGTTCCTCTGCCAGAGATTTCAGGTAAGGGGTAAAGGCGATGAAGGGCGGCTCTTCCGCCAGATCCTGCTCCGTAGGAGGCAAGGTCGCAGGATACAGGGGGGCTTCCGGCGCAGGCTGATGCAGGGGATCTGCATACCGGATGCAGCTGTTGTAGCGGTAGCGCAGGTGGAAATCCTGCCACTGATCCAGCTGCTTTCGCCACCAGGCAGTGCGTGCGCCGCTGTCCCCCCGGGTAATGCCGTCAGGCTCTCCCTCCAGAAGCGTCACATTGCTTTGCTGACATTCCTCCAGTGGGAAAGGCAGGTGCGCCAGGTACTCTCCCGGCACAAATCGATCCGCCGTCAGGGACAGTTTCACATCCAAAGTAATCTGCTTTTCCAGCTTGCCCTTTTCCATGATTTCCTTCACCATGGGATCAAGCCACGGATTCGCCGGCTCAGGATTGGCCACAAACCGGCGCTGCTTGTACAGGGAGCGATGGAAACGGACAAAGTACCGCTTTTCTCCCTGCAGGTAGATGAAGTCCACCATGCCTTCGTCTTCCAGACGGTCAAAATCCTCCTCGCTGATGTTCCCCACCAGCTCCCGAAGCTTTTCCAGTGCCTGTGCCCGATGCCAGGGGTATTGGGTAGGCAGGCGACGAATGCGCTCTTCCTCACACAGCAGGCGATCCCGCAACATCTGCGGAAGGTCAGGACGCTCCAGCCGGGTGCGGATAGCACGAAGAGCGCCTTCCAAGTCGCCTGCTTCCCTGCGCCGAAGGATGTCCTCCGGCAAGGAGGCACTCTGGGCACGGACAACACGATCAATATCCATGGTTTCCCTCCTGATAAACATGAAGGGAGGCACTTCCCTGCAGAAGTCCTCCCTCGGCAATGAGGTTTTCATTCCTTGTTTTTCTTTTCAGCGCCGTGGCGGCGAATGGTAGCATCCGGCTGGGCTGCCTGCTTCATAAAGGCAGACGGGCTGATGCCTACAATGTTCTTAAACTGCTTGGAGAAGTGGTAGGGATCCTGCATGCCCACTTCCGCACCGGCCTGGCGAACCGTGTAATCCTGCTCACGGAGCAGTTCCTTGGCACGCTCCATTTTGCAATGCAGCACGTAGCTCAGCGGCGGCATACCCACCTCGCTGACGAAGCGCTTGCGGAAGGTTTCCATGGGCATACGGGAGATGGCCGCCATTTCCGCCAGGGAGAAATTATCCTTGTACTTGTTGGCACGCAAGGTGTCCACCACCTTGGCGATCTCGTGGGAAAGCATAGCATCCATGGCCACAGGCTGTCCCCAATGGCTGGCCAGCATGCCGTACATCAGGTGCTGCAGCTGATAGGTGGCATCGGAAGTGCCGCTGTGGCGCACCATGACCTGCACAATCTGCTTAGCCAGGTAGATCTGGCTGGGCAGTGCTCCCTGCTTCAGGGGCATATGAAGCAGAGCGCCCATCTTCCGCACCACCATAGGAGCAAGAGGGCCTTCCAACGCAATCCACAGGCAGCGGCACTGATCAGGGCAATGGATGGACGCCCCCTTATCCCCGGCGGGCAGGAAGCAAGTCTGCTCTTCCTTCAGCGTCAGGGTATTCCCCTGCCAAGTCAGTTCAACGGTGCCGTCATCCACGGCAAACCAAATCCACTGGTCATGGGGCTTGATTTCATAATCTCCTGCTTCCAGCATGGCACTGCCTGCCGCATGAATCCATGCGCCGCTGGAGCGGGTCAGGCTACCGGGCTTGTGCCATCCTTCCACAACCAGCGTATCGGGTTCTGCTTCCAGGTTGCGAAACAGGTACGACTCCATCCCAAGACACCCCTTCCACCTAATAATACATTTTCCATAATGTCCATTATACAGACCATTATTAACAATGTCAATAGTTTAACTGGGCATCTCATGGAAATCATTTTCTCATTTTGCTCATCGTTTGGTGCAAAGATGCTGACATATTTTACATACGTCGTCCGCATGCAGTCTTCCTAAGCATACCGCACAGATGAAAACAAAGCTTTTCACATGGACCTATGAGCAGCTCATTATAATAATCATGCATCGGAAGTCTAAAAAGAGGATGTGCAGAGTCGCTCATGCCGAGAAACCATGCACAGCATTCATCCTCTGTATATTGAAACTCTTGGAACCGGCTGTTATCCTTTTCCCAGTGTCGACAAACTTCAAAATCTTCTACTACGCATAGAGGCAAAATCTGCCGCATATGATCTTCTGTCAAATGAAGCGCATAGCTATATTGTACTTCAATTTTCTCCGAGTCATTTTGCATCAACGTAGGTGTAAAATGATTTCGACCATTTGCAACAAAGCAGTCAAAATCTTTTATGTGACGGCAGGCAAACTTCTGATAGGACAACTCTTTTTCTGGTACGTTGAGAAGAATCCTGCTTTGCGGGTGAAAAAGACAGACAGACCCTATATTAAATTCAGCCTTGGAAAAATACAACATTCTCACTCCTTTTCTTACAATTTTAACGTGGCAGATGCTACCTGTCCTAGCCTTATCGTAGCACATTCGGGAAGGCAGTGCAAGATGTCGTCCATGCACATTGTTCCTTCAGCGAACCATTTCTTCCTCTGCCCAAGTCAAAAGTGCATCCAGATTTTCCTGGGAATACTCAAGCTCCGAGGACATAATCCTCGCCAGGTCGGCAAGCTCCTCCACGGTGTGCGCCCCTGCCATATCGGCAAGCGTCATGCACAGCTGCCACAGGAAAAGGCTGACTGCCGCATGGCCTGCCGCCGCTCCGTCCTCCAAAGCATCCGACAAGTGACGGTACATCAGGGCACACAGCAGCTGTTCCGATGGTACTTCCAGCCCTGCTTCCGTTCGTTGGATGGGCTGCCATGCTTTCAGCCTTTCCAGCAGGCTACGCCATTCCTCTGTTAATATTTCCAGAGAGAGAAGCCTTTGCGCCCAAGCGGATATATGCCCGATGGGCTTCACCCCGGTGACGGAAGCAATGGTTGCCGCCCGCTGCACTACCGGTACGGAGCGATCCGTTGCGATATCCAGCAAGGTTTCCCGCCAGCGATAAAAGGCTTGCTCGGCTTCATCCTCCACCTGCTGTTCACCGTCATCCTCAAGAACAATAAGCCGAAAAGGAGGCGTTCGGCTCAGCTGTTCTCTGGCGGCTTCCTCGCAGCACAGCCCTAAGCCGATTTCCGTCCTGTCCGTCATAAAGTGCCGGAAACGGGGATGATCCCGGCACACCTGACACAGTGCCGCTTCCCCCTGCTGGCAGATCAGCCGGCACAGACCGTTGTCCATCAGCAGCGGACAGCGTTCCTCCTCCCCCATCAAGCGGAAGTGGTATCCGTCTTCATCTTCCTCCATCCATTGACGAAGGATATCGCCCGCCTCGCCCGGTAGGGTTTCGTATCGTCTGGCAGAGGCGTCATCAATGTCAATTTCCCAGCCCTTGCAGCAGGTATGCCGGCACGCATCTGCAATACAGGTAAAGTCTTCATAGCCTTCCGGTGCGATCAGTTTCACCTTTTCGTCCCGCCTTTGTTTTATTTGGGTCTTTTTCTTGCCATTTTCTTCTTTGCGTGCTATACTTGACGTAACGCATGAAAGGGGCTTATGCCATATGAATGACGACAAGCGCACACGGAAAAACTTGTGGATGTTCCCTCTCGGTACCATTGGACGAGACATGATCTATGCCCTGTTCAACAACTTTATCCTGACCTATGTGCTCTTTACCCGAAGCTTGACGGCAGCCCAGCTGTCCGCCATTACCACCATCATGGTATGTGCCCGTGTCTTCGATGCCTTCAATGACCCCATCATGGGCAATATCATTGAGCGCACCCGCACCCGGTTCGGCAAATTTAAGCCCTGGCTGGTCATCGGCATTCTGCTGACCAGCGTGG
The DNA here is from genome assembly GCA_030529995.1 of Clostridia bacterium. Taxonomy (GTDB): domain Bacteria; phylum Bacillota; class Clostridia; order Christensenellales; family Aristaeellaceae; genus CAKUFA01. The sequence continues at coordinate 74,903 of JAUMVT010000002.1, read as the reverse complement.
TGGTCTATGTTGCCTTCAACAGCACTCTGCAGGGCTGGGATTTTGTCATTCTTTTCGGCGTGGTGTACTTCATGTACTCCATCACCTTCACCATGCATGACATTTCCTACTGGGGCATGGTGGCAGCCCTTGGGTCGGATGAGGACACCCGGAATCGCTTCACCTCCCGGGCTACCCTCTTTGCCGGCATCGGCACCACCGCCGCCAGCGTGCTGATTCCCCTGCTGACCACCGGTGCCTATGCCATCGGCGGCAACACCCAAACTGCCTATGGCCGTGTTGCGTTGTTCACCGCCATATTGGCACCGCTGCTGCTGTGCTTCACCATTTTCGGTGTGCAGGAAAATCGGGATGACATGGGGAAGAAGGCTCCTCCCATCAGCTTCAAGAAGATCATCACCACCGTGACGCAGAATGATCAGCTGCTGTGGATCGCCCTGATCTTCCTGATTCAGCAGATCAGCAACGGCATCATCGCCGGCGGCATCGGTTCCACCTACATCTATCTGGACTTCGGCTACCGGGGCGGCTTGTATTCCCTGTTCACCATGGTGGGCATGGCCGCCACAGCTTTCCTGATGATCTTCTACCCTGCCATTTCCCGGAAGGTGCCCCGGAAAAAGCTGATGAACGTAATGATGGTCATCGCTGGCATCGGCTACGCTCTGCTGCTTCTGTGCGGATTAACCATGAGGCAAAGCACCCTGAAATTCTGGCTTGTTGCCACGGGCTACATGCTGTCTAACTTCGGCCAATACTGCTTCTACCTGATTATGATGATTTCCATCATCAACACGGTAGAATACAATGAGTACTGCCACGGTGAGCGGGACGAAGCCATCATTGCCTCTCTCCGCCCCTTCCTGACCAAGCTGGCCTCCGCCATTGTCGCTGCCCTGACTTCCATTACCTATCTGATCTTTGGCGTAACGGCTTACACCAACCAGATTTCCGCCCTTGAACAGCAAGCTTCGCAAGGATTGCTGGAGGAAGCCGCCAAACTGGATCAGATTGATCAGGTGCTGGCGCAGGTGCAGCACAGCCAGACCCGTGGTCTGCTGATTCTGATGTCCGTACTGCCCTTTGTGCTGATGCTGATCTCTCACCTGCTGTACGCCAAGCGTTACAAGCTGGATGAGCAGGAATACAAGCGCATCTGTGATGAAGTGGCCAAGCGAAAGGCCGCTGCCTAATCCCCTGACGGTAAAACGACGCCTTGGAAATTCTACCACCCTCCGGTGAAGAAAATCAAGGCGTCGTTTTTTATGCCGTCCTAGCCGATTGCATCAGGCAAACAGGTCGTTCTTTTCCTTTAGTGCTGCCATCAGGGCATCTACCGAGCGATTGACCACCAGTTCTTCCGGGAAGTGAGTTTTCTCCAGCATTTCCAGTGCATAGCGGTGGCTTCTCACATCCGATGCCACATGAGCATCGCTGCTGACTACCACCTTAACGCCGTACTGTGCACACTTCTCCAACACCTGCACCGCATTGGCACGGGCATTTTTCCGATAGCTGGTAGGACGCACGGACGCCTCATTCAGCTCGATGAGCACCTTATGAGCCGCAGCCTGCCGAACCAGTTCATCAAATTCCACTTCATAGGTGCCGTCGTCCGGGTGGCCGATCACGTGCACCTTGGGATTGTCCATGGCCTTCACATAGGCATGGGTATTCTCCGCCTTGGTGCCCGGATCAATGCACACATCGTGCAGGCTGGCAATGCCGTAATCAAGAGCACCGGCAAAGGTCTCGTCCAAGTCCACGGTACCGTTGAAGTCCAGGATGTTCAGCTCGCATCCGAAAAGGATCTTGACCCCCATGATCTCCCGAGGCAGGCACCGATTGGAGCGGAAATAGTGCTTGCAGGCAGCTCCCTCCATGGCCGGGCCATGGTCGGAGATGCCCAGCAATGCCAAGCCCATGTTGCTGGCGGCCTGCACCATTTCATAAATGGAATTGTAGGCGTGTCCGCTGGCAATGGTGTGGGTATGAATGTCCAGTACATCAAGCATGGTTCTTTGCCTCCTCCAGCAATTCCTGATACCAGCGTATTGCCTGATCGGGCGTATCGCTTTCAATCATGTCGCAGCCAAAGTCAAGCGCCAGCTTCAGCCGTTCCTTGCTGTTGATCACGCTGCCGTCCACCAAATACCCTGCCTGATGAAGCTCCCGAACCAGCTCTGGGCTCAGGTTATCAATGAAGCACAGATAAATATCCGCCTCCATGTCCTTCATCAGTGCCGCCGGGTCCGCCGGTACGTGGGGAACGATCAGTGCAATGTGAATGCGGCTGTCCAGCTCCCGCACACGGTGCAGGATCCAGTGATTGATGCCGAAAACCACGCATTCATCCATGAAGTCGACTTTCTGCAGTGCCTCCACAATCCGCTGTGCCAAAATCGGCATGTCGTGATGCATCACGGCTTCCCGGCTCTTCACCTCCAGCAGCACCGGCAGGTGATTCGCCTTGCACCAGGTCAGGGATTCCTCCAGGGTATCGATTTCAAAGGACGCCTTCAACTCCGCCACCGTATAGTCCCGGATATAGCCCTTCAGCGGCGTCCGGTCTCCCAGCTCCATATCATGGAAGATCACCGCCTGATGATCCTTGGTCAGCTGCACATCAATTTCGATGTAGTCCACGCCCATGGGCAGCACCTCGGCAAAGTTTGCGATGGTGTTTTCTCGTGTGGCAGACACATGGCCTCGATGACCGCCGATCCACAGCCGATGGGGCGCATCGGCTCGGATGCTGTTAAAATAATTCATTACACATTCTCCAATGCAATGTTGACGCCGCTCTCCGTGTCAAAGATGTTATACACGCCCGTCATGGTCAGGTACACATAGGGCTTGTCGCTGCGGGTAATGGCACGGTAGCGCTCAAACTTTTCGTGGCTCTCCGGCACCGTCACCCGAACGAAGCTGTCCCCTACCATGCCGGAAACAAGCAGCTCCTTGCCCAGGTTTTCCACGATTTGCAGCCGCATTTCCATGGACTGGGGCACCTTCTCTTCATTGACCCCCAGCAGATGGCTACGAACGCCGATCTTCACCGCATGCCCGGCGAAGTGCTTTCCGCCGGCCTGCATGTTTGCCGGCAGTGCCAGATCAAAGCCCTGTCCCACAACCCGGCATCCGTCAGCGGACAGCGCCGCATCGATGAAGTTCATGGGAGGATTGCCCATGAACTTGGCCACGAACAGGTTGGCCGGATAGTGATACAGCCGCTCGGGGGTATCGTACTGCTGAATCCGTCCGTTATCCAGAATGGCAATCTTATCGGCAATGGCCATGGCCTCTTCCTGGTCATGGGTCACGATGATGGAAGTAATGCCCGTCTCCTGCTGCACCCGGCGAATTTCGTCACGAATCTCAATCTTCAGCCGTGCGTCCAGGTTACTCATGGGCTCATCCAGCAGGAGCACATCCGGCTCCTTCACCAGTGCCCGTGCCATGGAGACACGCTGCTGCTGGCCGCCGGAAAGCTGGGTAGGCTTCCGATCCAGCAAATATTCGATTTGCAGCATCTGGGCAACCTTCCGTGCCTTGGCGTACCGCTCTTCCTTCTTCATGCCCTTCTGCTTCAGGGGGAAGGCAATGTTGTCAATCACCTTCAGGTGAGGATACAGAGCATAGGACTGGAACACCATGCCGATATTCCGATCCTTGGGCTGCAGATGGGTCACATCCTTGTCCCCGAAGAAGATCTTGCCGGAGGTAGGCTCCAGCAGACCTGCCAGGCAGTTCAGCGTGGTGGTTTTGCCGCAGCCGGAGGGACCCAGCAGCGCCACAAAGGAGGAATCCTCAAACACCAGATCAATGCCATCCAGTGCAACGGTCTTTGCGTCGTATTCCTTGCGAAGATTTTCAATGCGAATCATATGCCTTTACCTCCGGAGAATCCGCCCTTCATAAGCGATTTTTGGGAAATGACGAAGAACACCAGCACCGGCAGCATGTAAATCAGTGCCATGGCGGAGAACACGCCGTAGTCGGCAATCATCTGATCGTTCATGCTCAGGCTGCGCAGGTAGGTAGCCATGACAGGCACCTTGCTGGTAAAGATCAAGGTGTTGAACAGCAGGTAGTTCGACCATGCGCTCATAAAAGCGAACATACTGATGGAGGCAATGCCCGGCTTCACCAGATGGATAATCACCTGGAAAAAGGCAGTCAACTTGTTGCAGCCATCCACCAGAGCGGAGTTTTCAATATCCCGGGGAATGTCATTGAAGAAATTGCGGATAATGAAGGTAGAGCCGGGCAGGCGCAGGGCAATGGCCACCAGCACCACGCCGGCCAGAGTATTCAGCAGCTTTACGTACATCAGCACATACAGGATACCGATGAGCAGCAGCACACCGGGGAACAGACGGAGGATCAGCAGCATTTTCTGCAGGAAGTTTCTGCCCGTGAACCGCATACGGGACAGGGCGTAGCCGGCCATCAGGCTGACCACCACCTCGCACAGGGTCACAATCACCGTGAACAGCACCGTATTGCCGAAGGCAGGGCCCATGGCAGGCACGGTATACTGACCCATGACAATGGTATCATAGAGGAAGCGGAAATTCTCCAAGGAGAAATGTCCGTCCACGGAGAAGGCCTGAATGAAGAAGGAAACGTAGATGATGAGAATAGGCAGGCACAGCAGGATCATTACGCCGATGGCAATATGCTCCTTGCGCATTTCGTAGCTGGGGCGTGCCTCATCATGCTTCCGCTTAAGCATCGGCGTTCCTCCTCTCCATGCGTGCGTTCACAATGCTGATGGCAATCATCAGCACCAGCACCACCAGAATCAGGATCAGGGAAATGGCAGCGCCGTAGCCATACTTGCCGTCGATGAAAGCCTTGTGATAGGCAGACAGTGCCCAGGTTTCGCTGGCCTTGCCGGGGCCGCCGTCGGTAATCAACAGGATGGTCACATAGTCCGTCAGCAGTCCCAAGGTTTCCCACAGGGCGATGAACATGACGTGGAAGCGAAGATTCGGCAGGATAATGGACTTCACAATTTCCCATTCCCGTGCGCCGTCCACCCGGGCAGCCTTGAACTGATTCTCCGGAATGGATTTGATGGCACTGGAGAAGATGATGGTGCCGTAGGCAATGCTGGTCAGCAGCTTTGCGCAAATGACCACCTGCATGGGATACTTGGCAATCCAGTTCACCGGGGTATCCGCTCCTGTCAGCCCCATGAACAGTTTATTCAGGAAGCCGTCCGCCGTAGAGCTGAGCAGCCACACCCACAGCACGGAATACACCACTGCCGGGGTAATCATGGGGATCATCAGAATCCCCTTGAACAGGCTGGATGACCGCTCCGACTTGATAAAGTAGGTGGTCATGATGGCGAAAAACAGGTCAATGATCAGCGTGCCGGTAATGCAGACACCGACGTAAATCAGCGTGTTGACAATGATAGTAGGAGTATTGGGATCCCGGAACACCCGGCGGAAGTTCTTAATGCCCACAAAGCTCCACTCAAAGGTCTTGTCCAGCCCGGTAAACGCCATGACCACCGTCAATATCGCCGGCAGAATGTACAGCAGCGTTACCAGCACCAGAAAAGGCGTGAGGAAAGCGTAAGCCTGCAGATTATTCTTTCGCTTCATCGTCTCTCATCCTTCAAAAAAACGCAAGACCGCCACCGAACCATTCGGACGCACCGAAAAATTCAGTGGCGGTCGCTTCAGTCAGCTACCGGATCACTCGAAAGAGATTTCGTCCTCGTCCAGGTTCAGCTCCAGCTGCACCTTCATGTTGGCCGTTGCTTCTTCAGGGGTGATCTGACCCAGCTCCAGCTGCACGATGTTGTTGTGCAGTTCGCTGGTGTAGGTGCTCAGGCCGTCGATGGAGGGCACGGTCACCGCATAGTCAGCCATGTAGGTGGTGTTGGCCACGATGGGGTTGGTGGTGATAGCTTCCAGCTCGTTGGCAGCCTTCACGGAGGACAGGGTGAAGATGGTGCTTGCGTGGTTTGCCAGCAGGTCGTAGGAATTGTTGGCCAGCTCAGCCAGCAGATCCTTGCAGATTTCAGGATACTTGGTGTTGGCATTGATGGCCATGCCCTGAGGAGCAGCCACCACGAAGGGCTTGTCATTGTACTGGGATGCAGGGAACATCATGAAAGCCACGTCCTTGGCAAAGGTTTCAGGATCCTTTTCCACGGCGGCAGCCACATAGGTGGAAGAATAGATAGGTCCGTAGTAGGCGAAGCAGGAACCGTCACCGGCCATGGTGTTGATGGCAGGCCAGCCCTGCTGGCTCAGGTCGTGGGGCGTGATTTCCAGGGTGTTGGCAGCGTCATAGATGAACTGGAAGAAGCGGAGCACGCCGGCTTCGTCAAAGACCAGCTTGCCGTTTTCATCATAGTAGCGGCCGCCCAGGGTCTGCAGCACGTCCAGGAAGTCGTTGCCGGCGCCGGGACGGTGAGCCAGACCCCAGGTGCAGGCACCTGCGTTCTTCACATCGGCACACAGCTGCACAAAGTCTTCCCAGGTGAATTCACCGGCAGCCACCTTGGCAGGCAGAGCTTCTGCCTCTTCCAGCGTCCAGCCGTAGTTCACCAGCACCTGCTTGTTGTAATAAATCACGCGCACAGGCAGGTCGAAGGGCATGGCATAGGTCACGCCATCCACCGTATAAGCATTGAATGCGCCGTCAACGAAAGCGTCGGTATTCAGCTCGCTGATGTCCAGCAGCATGCCGACAGCAGCCATGGTAGGTACGTCGCTGACAGAGAAGATGTCAGGGCAGTCGCCGTTCTTGTAGGCGAAGATCAGGTTCTGGGTGTACTCGGTCCAGCTGATGCGCTGATAGTCCGTTTCGAACTCAATCTTGATATCCTTGCCTTCAGCAGCATAACGCTCGTTCAGGCGCTCGGCCGCTTCAATCACGGCATTGGGGATGGTCACAAAGTCATAGTTGTGCGCGATCTTCAGGGTAATCGTCTCAGCAGAAGCGGAAGCGCAAATGCCGAGGGTCAGCGCCAAGACCAGCAGAAGGGAAACCAGCTTAGAGCCCTTTTTCATTTTGGAATCCTCCCTGTATTTGTTCATGAACCGTTCACAAGTATAAGCATATCATGAACGATTGTCAACCGTTTCGCAGAATCGTTTGCTTTTTAACAGAATATACAAAGATTTTACAATAGGAATGTTTGAAAAGCCGAAAAATTCATGGACATTTTTCATCGTCTGCGCTATGATAAAGGCAACCAAATTCGGGAGGTGGAATGATTCCGATGGACTATATTCCTGCACCTGATCGTTATGACACCATGACCTACCGCCGCTGCGGCAACAGCGGTGTCATGCTGCCGGCCATTTCCCTAGGACTGTGGCACAATTTCGGCAACATTACTCCCTTCGGCGTGCAGCAGAGCCTGCTGCGCACCGCCTTTGACAACGGTATCACCCACTTCGACCTGGCCAACAACTACGGCCCGCCTTACGGGGAAGCGGAGCGGAACTTCGGCATCCACATGGATCGGGACTGGCACACCCACCGGGATGAGCTGTTCCTGTCCACCAAGGCCGGCTATGATATGTGGCAGGGTCCTTACGGAGATCACGGCAGCCGCAAGTATCTGATTTCCAGTTTGGATCAGTCCCTGAAGCGGATGCATGTGGACTATGTGGATGTGTTCTATCATCACCGTCCCGACCCTGATACCCCCATTGAGGAAACCATGGGTGCGCTGGATCAAATCGTCCGCAGCGGCAAGGCGCTGTATGTGGGCATTTCCAACTACAAGCCGGAGCAGGCACAGAAGGCCATTGCGGTACTCCGTGACCTGGGCACCCCTTGCCTGATTGAGCAGCCCAGCTACTCCATGCTGAACCGCTGGATCGAGGACGGCCTGACGGACGTCCTCCGCAAGGAAAAGGTTGGCTGCATCGTCTTCGCTCCCCTGCAAAACGGTCTGCTGACCGGCAAATACCTGAACGGCATTCCCGCCGATTCCCGTGCTGCTCATGACCCCCGGTACCTGAAGCCGGATGCCATCACCCCGGAAAAGCTGGCAAAGATCGCCAAGCTGAACGAAATTGCCGTGGCTCGCGGACAGAAGCTTGCCCAGATGGCACTGTCCTGGGTGCTTCGTGACCCGGTGGTGACTTCCGCCCTCATCGGTGCCAGCCGTCCGGAGCAGATTACGGAAAACCTGCAGGCACTGCAGGCTGCTCCCTTCAGCGAAGAAGAATTGCAGAAGATCGACGAAATCCTGAAGTAACAAGAACGCCTCACGATAAAACAGTTTCCTGCTTCATCGTGAGGCGTTTCCTTATGCTTCGATCTTTATGCTTCGATTCGGATAAGATTTTCCACCGTGCAGAGGGAAGGATCCAAACTGCTCAGTGCCGATTGCACAGCCTGTTCCTTCGCTTCACCGGTTACAAGCATCATCTGTGCCTGACCATGTGCCGTCTCCTGCGTCATGCCTTCGATCGCAATGTGTGCTTTTGCAAAGCAAGCCGCCACATAGCTGAGGGCATCAGTACCATCCGCGGCAGACAAGCGAACGAAATATTTTGCCGTCCAGTTATCGTCAAAAACGGTAGCCGGGTCAGGCTCCGCCGTATTGGCAAAGGTGGGATAGGGGTAGTGCCCTTCAGCTTTCACAGCCTGCAAAATATCCCCCACAATGGCACTTGCCGTGGGCATGTCCCCTGCGCCTCGACCCTGCAGCATCATTTCTTTGCAGGCATGGCCGTACAGGTAGACCGCATTGAAGGAGCCGTTTACCCCTGCCAAAGGATGCTCCTTCGGCAGGAAGGCGGGATGCACCCGCACCTCCACCTTGTTGCCCTCCTGCTTGGCCACTGCCAGCAGCTTCACCACATAGCCCATTTTCCTGCCCCAGGCAATATCCGCTGCGGTGACCTTGGTGATGCCCTCCCGGTACACCTTGTCATAGGTGACCCGTGTATGGAAGGCCAGGGACGCCATGATGGACAGCTTATAGGCCGCATCCATGCCTTCCACATCGCTGGTGGGATCAGGCTCCGCCAAGCCCAGCTTCTGGGCATCTGCCAGCACTGCCTGATAGTCCTCGCCGTTTTCCGTCATCCGGGACAGAATGTAATTGGTGGTGCCGTTGATAATCCCCATGATGGAGGAAATTCGGTTGGCCTGCAGGGACTGGGTCAGAGCACCAATGATCGGGATGGCGCCGCCCACGCTGGCTTCATAATACAGGCCAACGCCGCTCTTTTCCGCCGCAGCCTGCAAAAGATGCCAGTTCAGTGCCAAGGCCACCTTGTTGGCCGTCACCACTGTTTTGCCATTTTCCAGTGCCTTCAGCATGTACTCCGTTGCCGGATGCTCGCCGCCCATGAACTCCGCCACCAGGGTGATTTCAGGATCCAGCAGCACGTCGTCCGGATTGTCGGTCAGGATCTCCCGGGGTACATCGCAGGAGCGCTGCTTGTTGAGAGAGCGCACCAGCACCTTCTTCACCCGAATTGTCAGGTGCTGCCGGCAGTCCAGTTCATCCGCATATCCCTGCAGCAGTTTCCACACGCCGCCGCCCACGTTGCCGCAGCCCAGAAAGCCCATGACCAGTTCTTTCATTTTGTCCCATTCCCTTCACGATTCCGCTCGTAAATCAGTCGCAGACCCTTCAGCGTCAGCAGACCATCCAGCTTGTCAATGCACTTGGCATCCTCGCTGAAGAGCAGTGCCATGCCGCCGGTGGCCACAACCGTGGCCTCTCTGCCCAGCTCCTGCTTCATCTTCCGCACAATGTTCCGCACCAAGCCCACATAGCCGTAGTACATGCCGGATTGAAGGTTGGTCAGGGTAGTGCGGCCAATGACCCGGTCAGGCCGTGTCAGTTCAAATCTCGGCAGCTTGGCCGTGCCGGTCACCAGTGCTTCCGACGCCAGCTTCACGCCGGGGCAAATGCACCCGCCCAGGAATGCGCCGCCTTCATCCACCACGCCGAAGGTGGTAGCGGAACCAAAGTCAATGAAAATGCAGGGCGCACCGTATTCCGCATAGGCGGCTACTGCGTTGGCAATCCGATCCGACCCCAGCTCCCGGGGATTTTCGTACCGAATATTAATGCCCGTCTTGATGCCGGGTCCTACGAACATGGGAGCCTGATGAAAATAGTTCCGGCACATATGCTCAATGGTAAAGTTAATGGTAGGTGCCACGCTGGAGATGGCAATCCCCTCCACCTGCGCAGGGTCGACCCCTTCATGAGCGAACAGGTTGCACAGCAGAATCCCGTACTCATCGGAGGTATACTGCTTGTTGGTGCTCACCCGCCAGTAATTGACCATTTGATCGCCGTCGAACAGCGCTGTTTTCATGTTGGTATTGCCAATATCCATGGTAAAAATCATGGGGATACCCCTCCGATGATAACCCGACGATATCGGGAAAATTCTTTGCCGGGTCAGGGCTTTCGCCTTGCCCGGCATTGATTTGTTATGCTTTGCGGCCCACCTTGCGGATAGCCGCCACAATGGGCGGCGCAATCAGTGCCGCCGCCACGGCTTCCGCAGGACCTGCGCCGCCGGCCGTGGCACCGATGGCCGTTAGCACCTTGGCATTATCAATGCCAAGCATGGTATAAAACAGCAGCATCATGCCCAGGTACAGCACCGTGTTGGTCAGGGAGCCCAAGGCGCACGCCACCGGCATGGAAGCCTTGCGCCACTTGCCTTCCAGCGCTTTGTTCACAAAATAAATCACCGCCGGCACGCACAGCCGGGGCACAAACGTCATCACTGCCGCCAGCACCGGGCTTGCCCCCATCAGGGTGCCCACCAGAACAGAGGGCTTCAGCAGGGCAGAGAGAAAGCTGGTCATACCAAAGGCAAGACCCAAGCCAAGGCCGCATTTCAGACCCATGTACAGGGTACCGACAGCCACAGGGATCACCAGCAGCGTTACATTGCACCATCCCAGGGGGATCAGTCCCAAAGGTGTCTGTCCCAGCAGGAAGATCAGTGCCACAAAGAGTCCCATCAGGCACAGCCGCTTCAGATCCGTCTTTTTCATTCCAGTGTGCTTGGTTGTTTCCATGGTTTTTCCTCCGTTCAGGCTCCGATATCGGATGCCCTACGCTATTGAATTCTGCCCGGGTTCAAGTACCGTCCGGCGCCAGAGCTGCCGGCAGTGACCCAAAGCAGTGTGTTCATTATACCTTTTCCCGGCATGGATGTAAAGGAATTTCCAGTGTATTTCCAAAGTTCTCCTGTGAAACTTCGTCATCCGGGCTCAGGCTGTTTCCTCATGTTGCTTCAGGGCGATAAAGGCCGCCGCGCACTGCATCAAAAGGTCTGCGTCCACTTTTCCGCCTGTATTGACCGCACGAATCACGCGCCTGCGCATCATCTCTGTCAGCTGACCGTTTTCCACGCTTTCCGGGAACACCAATGCCGACTCCTGGGGGAAAAGCACCGCCAGCTGCAGCAGGAATCGTTCCAGCACCACCGGCACAGGCAGGATGATGGCTTCCTGTCCCTTGCGCACCCGGGGCGCATCAGGAATTTCTTCCTGCATCTGCTTCATGCGCATCAGCCCCAGCGTAATTTCCTGCTTAGGATTTTTGCTGAACACAAGGGGATGATCCCGTGTCGGATGGTTTCTGCTCATGCCCAGCCGAATAAACTGTTTCAACTTCTGCCGGGTCACCTCATCTGTGTCTCGGATGCCGGCAGCCCCTCGCCCGGCAAAGCAGAGCTCCATGTAGGGAGGCAGCCGGTCATTCAGCGTGGCATCCTGAAAAGCGCCTTCCAGCATAAGGCCTGCCAAGGTCAGCAGGAAGGCCTCATGGATCAGCAGCTCGGATCGAATCAGCATGCAGCCATTGGCCATCTCGCCGGGAGTCCCCATGACGGCTCTGCCGAAAGTTCCAAGGAAGGCATCCAGTTCCATCTGTCCCTGCTGCATGGCCTTCAGGCTGGTCATGCCCCCTTCCAGCCTTTCCGCCAGGCGCTGCATGGCCTGCTGCAAAGGCTCCTGTCCCTCCGGCAAAGGTTCACGCAAAAGGGATGCCCGGCGGGTCAGGCTTTCCAGCAGCATCATCTGTACACCCAAGGGCAGGGAGCAGCTTGTTACCGGCTGCGAAATGCCGTGCAGCCACAGGGTCATTTCCGCACTGCTGCCGCCCACGTCCAGCACCATCATGCCGCCACGGATTCCCTCTATTTCCCGGAAATAGGTTTGCTCTGCCTGATGCTCTTCGGCAAAGGCAACAGCCGCAGCCGGCAAGCCGGTTTGTGCCGCCACCTGCTCGGCCAGCCTCTTCATGTCTGCCTGCCAGGTTTTCCGTCCATCGGCTGCCATGCCAGTGGGCACAGCAAAGCGCCACCGGATGCTGTTCGCCCCGTGCAGCACAGCCGTTAAGCTTCCTTCCGTCATCAATTGACGCAGATACATCTCTCTCGGCCTGCCCATGGCTGTTCCGGTCGTGCCGTACTTCAGCCCATAGGTCACGTTGGATGCTGGTTCTCCCTGGCGGAACATTCTTCCGTCCTCAAAGATGGTATTCCCGTCTCCGCTGATTTCCTCTGCCGACGGCATGGCAGACAGCAGCGGCGTGGACGGCAGCACAGCCGCCGCCAGATCCTTACCTGTCCCTGCCAGGATCCATCGCATACCGGGCGTTTTCCCCGTATCCAGGAAGGAGTCTCCCTGCTTCAGTAACATGGACGTGCCGGAGATTCCCATATCCACTGCCGCCGTCACGGCTTCGCCTGCCGGGATGGGGCTTTCCTGCCGGGCAACCGGCAAAATGCCCATGTCATGCCCATTGACTTGAACGCAAAAAGCCCTTGGGTATGCTTTTGTCTGCAAAAGCCACCATAAGCCGCCGTCTTCCGCCGTATGATGCCGACCTTCCTGCCATGCACCGTCAAAGAGCATTTTCACGGAAAGGTTCAGCTCTTCCGTGCCCGTCGGTAAATGAACGAATGTTGTATAACACTGCCATCGATCTTTCGGCAGTGCTATGCCCGGCCACACCCCAATGGTAGGGATTTCCTCCCACCGCATAGAAAGCACGTCTTCCGCTGCGTAGGTTTTGGTCAGCGTAACCGTCTGCTGTCCGGCAAGCGTGATCGCCGCCGTATACCCTTCCCCGTCAAAGGAAACGCAGGGCTGACTTTCCTTCCATACCACAATCGAATCTTCTCCGGCAACAGCCGCCGCAAAGTCTGCCGTCATGGGGATCAAGGCATTTTTCACTGCGGCCTGCTCGCCAAAGGATACATCCGCCGGTGCATCATTAGGCAGCAGTGTCAACCCTTGGGTAAAGACGTCCCCGGCACAGGCCAGTTTTTCGCCCAAAGCCTGCTCCATCAGCCAGAGGAATCCGCAGGGTGCTGTTTGTTTTTCTTCATCCCGAAGCAGGATTTCCGTCTGCCGGGTTTTGGATGCTGCGATGGCTTCTTCGCCGGCTGACTGCAGCAGATTAAAAACGGCAGGCAGGCATGCGTGCTCCTTCGCCCACGTCTGCATACGCTCTCCCAATTTTTCCCGCCATTGAGATGCATGCTGCTCCAGAAACTGAATTTCCCTTGCCAGGATTGCCAGTGTTTCCTCTTCTCCCGGTGCATGAACCGGGCTCAGCCCCTGCTGTCCGTCTTCCCTCGCAAAAGGCTTCCCCTGCCATGCATACGTCCGGCACACCTGCACTGTCTCGTCCGTGTCTTCATCATGCATGTCAAAGCAATGGAAGAACACATCATCTTCTCCCAGATGCAGACCTTCCTCCTGCAGGGTCAGGTCTTGAAAATGCTTTTCGCCGTAAAGACCGCATACGCTTTTCACCCGAACCAGCAGTGCCGCCTGTGTTTCCTCATGACCATCGCTGACTTCTTCCCGTGTCGCACCATCAGTCTCTTGAAGTGCGCAAAGAAATGCCTTGAAAGGCTTGGCCTGTTCTTCCTCTTGCAGAGACTCGATCACCAGTTTCAGTCTTTTCTCTGCCAGGATGCGCTCCTTGTCATGCATTTGCAAGCAGGGATTTTCCTGCCCCATGATACGCCGCATGGAATCCGGCCATTCCTCCTGCATTGTCAGGGGAATCGGCACCGCCGTCACAGCTTTTGAGCCCAAACCAATAGGCACCACCTGCTCCCCATGATGCAGGCAGAGCACACGCAGGCCTTCCTCCCTTCTGGTCTCATCCGCCGTGCTGAGGATGGCCGACACCAAAGGACTTTCCCCATCAAAGTCATGGAAACGCAGTGTGTCCGTTGTTGCCCATCCGTCCCACAGCAAAAGCAAGCTCATCAGCCTCCGCCATGCCAACACCTCCGGGGAGTCAGCTTCTTCCTGCAACTTTCGCCTCAGCAATTTTTCCCGTAGGAACAAATCCGTTCCGCCTATGATTTCCTGCTGGCTTTTCTGCACCTTGCAGGGAACAAAACCTTCTCCTTCTCCCAAGGCAAATCTTCCGATTCTCCTCGGCAGAAAGACCATGCCGTCGCTCGTCTGTCCCTGTTTCTTCATGGTGTTTCCTCCTGCACTGCGCACAACAGACGCTCCAGCAAAATGCCAAGCGGAGATGCTCCTTCCTCTGGCAGTTTTTCATACTTCTTGTCAGCCACTGTTTGCAGCGCTTCCTGTACGGATGTGCCTTTGCCTCCCTGCACCGCATCAGGAAGCAGCTGGCTTGCTTCTGCCCAAAGGGCTTTTCGGTCACGGACTTCATCCGTGTTCTTCAAGGCTTTCATTTGCACCCACAGCCTGCTGTCCACCAGCCCGTTTTCCGGCTTTTCATTTTCCGGCAATACCGGGGGCAGGCGGTCAATCTGTTCCGCTTCCCCGGCATCCTGATCCGCTGTCACCCGCTGCAGCTGCGCACGAAGGAGCCGGAGGTGATTTTCCAGCCGATGCAGGCTGTGCCGAAGGGACAGATTCTCCGTGTCCATGTCGAGCGCTTTTCGATCCGCCTGCACCTGCTGCTCTTCTCTGTCAATCGCCGCTTCAATGCCTTCCGCCATCTGCTCCATCAGCCGCAGTTTAGCCATGCCGCCGGTGCGCCTGTCCCACACACGCTGATTGCCTTCCAGCCGCAACACTTCATCATGCTGCTCCCGTGCCAGCCGCAGGGTTTCATCCGCTTCGTTTTCCTGTATTTCTCCGCGCCGGACAACGCTTTCCGTGTCCATGCCGCTGCGGTGAATTTCCTCTTCCATCAGCATCCAGCTGCCGTAAGCATCCAGAAGCTTTCTGTAATTCTCCCCAGAGGACAGCTGCATGGCTCTTTGGGTTTCTTTGTTCCGCATAGCAGCAGGGACAGCGGAGGTCATCTGCTCCATCCACGCCGCAAAGCCGTGAAGAAGGGTCATCACCGCCTGCCAAGTTTCCTTTTTCTGTTCCCCTTGCAGCAATTTCTTCACGTATCGATAGAAGGCCGCATCACAGCCCATCCCCCGTGCCTGCAGCACATTCTTCCCCTGCAAGGCTGCGGTAACGGTGGCATTCACGGTTCCCTCTGCAAGGAGTGCCAGGCGCAGCAAAGATCCATACCCCTGCCGGTAGTCTTTTTCCGCATCGCCGAACAGCCGCCAAGACATCCCATTCTCCTTTGCACGATAAGCAAAGCACCCCTGTCCATCCTGACAGAAGAAATGGACTGCACAGTGAATGCTGAGCCAGTCCGTCAGTCTTGGTTCAGCCATATCTCTTGCCTGCCGGCAATCTTCCGGCATACCCAGCAGGTAGGCGGCATCCTGCTGCCACCCATCCTGCTGAAGAAGTGCCTCCGCCGTTTGCCGATTTTCGTCCTGCTCCGGCAACAGCAGCAGCACCCCGAGGCGAATGTTCTGCACGGTTTCCTTCAGGTATTGGGTCAGCAGCGGCAGCCGTGCGGCCGTGTCTTCATCATCGGCATAGCCGCACAGAAGCAGCGTTTCCGGGTTTGTCCCCAGCCATTGCCGGAGACGACTGTCTTCCGGCAGATGCTGAAGCATCATGGCAAAGTCAATCGCCTTTTGCTTTTGCTGAAGGGATGACGCATCGTCTCCGGCCGTCAGTGCCTGCCAAAGAAGAGTTTCCTCCTCCGTTTTCGACAGGCTCCCATTTTGCATTCCCGTCTCCCAAGGCGTCACCGTCAAAGCAGTGCGAAATCCCGGCCAGCTTGAGTCTTCCGGCATGATGCTCCGCACCTGCTGATAAGCATCCAACTGCGGCGTCAGGCGCGGAAGGGCTTCCGGCGTTTCATCCACACAGAGGATCTGTACATTCTCCATGCTTTTTCCATTTGCATGAAGCACCCCTGCGGCGGCAGCCCACAGGAAGCTTTCCGCCAGGCGGCTCCCTCCCTGACCAAGAAACAAGATTCGGCTCGTCATCCAAGGTGCTCCTTTCCTGCAAAATCCCTTATTAAGCTTCTTTCGCCCCGACAAAGAAAAACCCTCTTTTCCAAGGCGGAAAAGAGGGCGCATTGCGTCTTCAATGGTTATGTGTTCCGTGTACGAATGGCCTGAATATTCGCATACTCGGACAGGTGGTTCACGATGTCCGTGTAGGTGGTGCCCCCCTGCATGTCCAAGGTGTACACGTTCGTATACAAATTGTACTTGCCTTTGTTCTCCACATGGAAGTCCACATCCAGCACGTGAATATCTGCTTCCTGAAAATAAGCGTTGATAAAGGCCAGTGTCTCCACCCGGTGGATAAACTTGACCTCCACATTCTTGACGGAATTCACCTTCACCACCCGCTGCAGCAGGGTCAGGGTCACAATCACGATGACGCAGCCTGCCACTGCCAGCGCATAGTATCCCATGCCAACCGCAAGACCCAAGCATCCCACGTTCCACAGGGATGCGGCGGTGGTCAGCCCGGCAATTTTCTTTTGACTGATAAAAATAGTACCTGCACCGAGGAAGCCGATGCCGCTGACCACCTGCGCCGTAAGCCGGCCCATGCTGACCCCGATGCCGCTGTCCGGATCCGCCGCATTCAGTGCCACGGTATCCGCCACCACATAGGCCTCCAAAATGGCAATGGTTGCCGCGCCCACGCACACCAGCACATGGGTACGCATGCCTGCCGGTCGATTCTTCTTCTCCCGTTCGATACCAATCACACAGCCTACGATAACCGCAACGATCAACCGCAGGCCTGCCTCCCACCATGCCAAAACGATCTCCCCCTTTTCGATGAACGCATTCTATCACACCTAGGAACCGTTTTCAAGAAAAAATCCGAGGGTTCACATCGCTTTGTTTACGCGCTTTCTTTGGGAATTGCCAGCTTGCGTTTCCGGCATAGAATCAGCTTCGCACAGGGCTTCTCAATGGCATAGGTGAACAGAATCGCCAATACGAGGGAGATGCCGAAGGTCAGGTAGGTATACTCCATTTGCCAAGGCATTTCCCCGGCCTGATTGGGATTGGCCGAAACCGAGGCCGGAATGCCCAGCCGCTTCAAGTGCACCGCCACCACCTGGTGAAGCAGATAACAATTCATGGAAATGCCTGCAAGGAAGCCCATGACCCGATTACCCATCAGGAAGCGGATAGGGCGAATGGTGAAGGGCAGCGAAAGCATGATACCGCTGAGCAGCAGCACAAAGGGGAACCGGCGAATCATCTGTCCGCTTTGAATGGCAGGATAGTCCGGCGATGAGGCCTGACTTTTCAGCAGCCAGTACGTTCCCACCAGACACAGCCCCAGCAGCACCGTTGCGCCAACTTGCCAGAGGATCTTCTTCCAGCCCTCCCGAGGCAGACCGGATAGCTTCACATAAACGATAGCCGCCGCCATACCCAAAGCGTACACATCCAGGAAGGAAGGCAGCTGGTTCACCACCATGGCGTAATCATCCAGCAGCCGAATGCAGGCATACCGCCACCCCCAGCCCAGCAGCGTCATACCGGCAAGAGTGAAGGCAGGCTTTTTCACGGCGCACCGTGCCAGCAGCGGGAACAGCAAGTAGGCCTGCATCTCAATAGCCAGTGTCCAGCAGGCAGCACCCAAGGGCGTAGCCATGTAAGTGTCCGCACGGAAGGTAAAGGTAAAGGTGAAATGGGTCACAAGGTCCCGCCAGAGGAAGCTTTGGTTATGGTACAGCCCCCAGGGCAGTGCAACGGCAAAGAGCATCAGCAGCAGGAAAGCATAGTAGGCCGGAACAATCCTTGCAATCCGCTTACGGTAAAAGCCTCGCCACGACGGATAAGGTTCCCCCTGCATCATGTACCGAGCATAGGGAAGGAAGAGCAGAAAACCACTGAGGAGGATAGTGCCGTCCACCGGCATATACCCGGAGCGCACCAGAAAATCCAGTGATACGCTGCCGATGCGCGGTGTCCACCAGCTTTGCTGCCAAATGTGATACCAGCTGACGATAAACACCAGCAGTACCCGAAAACCATCCAGTTCCGGTATACGAGATTGGCGTTTGGTCATGGTTTCCCCCTTTCTTCTCCTTCAAGCAGGAAGGAATGTTCAAATTGCATCATGCCCACTGCCTATAGAAACGTTTGAGCAGCAACCTTTCATCCCGGCTGTGCAGAAAGTGCCTTCGGAGCAATTCATTCATGTGAGGATGCCCAGATGGTAAAAAGACCGCAAGGCATAAGCCCAGCGGTTTTTCATCACATGAGAGAAATGTTCAAATCGGTATCCTTCATTCTTTGACAAGCTTTTGACCGAACCTTGTCAGCTCTCTGGCGTAGCGTTCTGAACACAGATTGGCAACGGCCTGGTAGGCCGCCTTCATGCACGCCGGACGATGCACGGTATCGTGAGCATCTGTGGCAATCACATCAATGGCGTGTGCCTTCAGCATCCGATACACGAAGAACTGTTCCATGAGTCCATGGGGATTGGTGATGGTGCGGCAGTTCATTTGAAAGGTAATCCCGTAATCCTCCCGAAGCTGCATAGCCTTCTTGGGGGATCGCTTCAGGCATCGATACCGCTCCACATGCGCGAAAACCGGGGAATAGCCCACACGATACAGCTTGTCTGCCGCATCCTGCAGCTGCTGGATGGTCACAAGCTCACCAAACTCCACCAGCACAAAGCGGCTGTTGCCTAAGGGAAGCAGCTTTCCTTCCGTCAGCAAGTCTGCCGCAGAAGGGCGATAGAAGATTTCGCAGCCGGGCATAACACGCAGGTTCAATCCCCTTTTCTTGCAGTAGGCATTGGCTTCCTTCAGCCGCTTGCGGTACAGGGTCAAATCCAAGGGGCGAAGCTGCGGATCACTGTGGGAAGTGGCAAAGACCAAGGAAATTTCCTCTTGCGCATTCTGCTCAAGCAGATCTTGCATGGCCTGCTCGCTATGGGGACCGTCATCAACGCCCCACAGCACATGCTGATGCATGTCGGAAAATATCATGCGGGTCAACTTCACTTCCCCACCTTGAGCGTATTCTTCCGGTTTGCCTTACTTTTCGTCGCTGTCGCCGTAGTGATGGTAGTAGGTGGAGTAACGTCCGGAGCGGTAGTAGTACTTCCGATTCCGGAAGGATTTCAAATCCACACCGTTCATCACGGCACCCAGCACCTTACAACCGGTCTTCCCGATATTGGCAGCGACCTCGCCCACCTCTTGGGCACGTCCCCGGTTATAGCCCACCACAATGACCGCTCCGTCGCAATGCTTGGCAATTTCCACTGCGTCCACAATCACGCCGGCAGGTGGGGAATCCACCAGAACATAGTCAAAACTGTTCTTCAGTGCCTGCATCATGTCCCCGAAGCCACGGGAGGCCAGCAGCTGCATGGAATTGAGCACATCCCGTCCGGCAGGCAGAATGAACGCCCCCGGCAGATCCGTCTGATACACCGCATCTTCCAAATCGCACTTGCCGGCCAGGTACTGGGCAAGCCCCGGTGCTTCCTGGCTGGTATAGCTGAAGCGATACCGCCGTGCCAGGGTGGAACGGCGAAGGTCTGCGTCAATCAGCAGCACATCCTTGCCAAAGCCTGCCAGCGTGCGCATCACGTTCATGGCGATGCTGGACTTACCTTCCTGCTCGTAGCGGCTGGTGAAAAGCACGGTATGCATATCCGGCCCGCAGTAGGAAAGATTGGTGCACAGGGTGTTCATGGCCTCCGTGCCCGCATAATCCAATTCGGGGAAGGAGGTAATGTTCAAATAATTCACGACTTGCTCCCCCTCCTTTTGCGGCCGCTTGACCCGGACAGCAGCGGATTGCTCGGAATCACTGCCAGGGTAGGAATGTTAGCATAGCGCATAATGTCATCCGGGGACTTGGGACGGCAATCCAGCAGGAAGATCAGCACCAGAACGCCTACCACCAGTGCCGTGCCCATCAGCATACCCCGAATTACATAGCTTGTAATGCTTGTGCCGGTGGAAGTGCCGGGCACCAAGGCAATGGAGAAGGTACTGGGCTCATCGGAATTCATAGTCTCCACGATGAACTTCTTGGCGGCCGTTGCATAGGCATTGGCCACCGAAGCGGCAAATTGCGCATCCGTGCTTCTCGCCGTAATGTACAGGACGTGCGTATCCTCCGGGTTGGAAACGGTGATCATGCTCTGCAGCGCAGAATAATTGTAGTTGGTGCCCAGCTCCTCATTCACCATCTGATGGACTTCCCAGGTTTTGAACACTTCCTGATAGTCCATGGTCAGCGCCGTGCCGATTTGCAGGTTGGCCATAATGCCGGTGCCTGTATTGCCCAGAATGTACAGCTTGGACGTAGCAGTATAAATGGGCACCACCCGATAGGAAGCGTACATGCCCAGCACCACAGCACCGATAATCATGCCCAGCAGGATGAAATGCAGCTTGGAGAGCATGTAGTAAAACAGTTCCACCAAGTCAATGGTCTTGGGAGCCTTCTCGGCCTCCGTCTGCGCAGCTTCCTCCTGCTTTGCATCCATGCGGGACAGGATTTCAGCGAACAGTTCCGCTTCGCTTGTCCGCTGTTCCTTCTCCTGCTTGGGCTCCGATCCGTTCTGATTGTTGTTCATTCGCACATCCTTCTCGGGCAGATCAACCGTGACGGGATTTGTCCGCAGTCATTCAACTTATGGGCAATTTGTCCATGCATCATTCTTCCGCCGTGGGCACGCTGAGCATCAGCAGCAGGCCGGTTTCCGTATCCATGTCGATCAGTGCCAGCTGGTCGAACACAACGTCCACCACGCCGTTAGCACGGACGGTGGCAGGCTGCACGATCCAGTCCATCTGACTTTCGCTGCTGTCAGAGGTGCTGCTGTCTTCCTTCGGAAGACCCAGTGCCGTCACAATGGTCTGCCCCTCTTGATAAGGGGTGGCAAAGGACAGAGAGCCTACGGCGTCACCGTCCGTGGGGCGGAAGTCCTTGGAGATCAGCGGCACATAGTCGGACACGATCAGGTCGTTCCCATCCGTGCCCAGTAGATAACGGACACGGTTCTGGTCTTCTTCCGGCAGCCAGCTCAGGGCAGGCTGCTGCTGTTCGGTCACGTACTGACCAAGCAGCTCCAGCTCGCGCTGGATCAGGCTCGTTTCCGGCACAATCTCCAGCTCGAAATCATGAGGCTTCGCCGTGCCGTCTTCACCGGTGGTGTCCACAATGCGGGTGGTATCCTCCGCCTGCTTGCTGGGCAGTACAGAGGGCACTTCCGTGGTAACCACCGTGGTGGTGCCGTGGGAACCCTGGCGCACGGTCAGCTGGCTGAACAGCAGGTCTTCGCCCTGCAGCTGGTTCATCAGCTCCGCAGGAATCTGGAAGGTCACAACGCCGGTTTCCGTTACCTGAGATTCCACAGGCGTCCACACGATGTTCTCCGGGTCGGAGGTATCGCCCAGCACCACCACAGTCAGCTGACCGGGCTGGTAGTCAATCTTCAGGGTCATGGTGGCGTCCAGCTCGCTGGTGGCCTCTGCCCCCGCTGCATGGAGGCGCATGAACTCCGTCATGTACAGCACGTCAGGATTGACACTGACCATGGCTTCAATGGCCTTCTGGGTATCTTCCGGATACCAGCGAACGGGACGGTTGCCCTGCTCATACACGAAATCATACACGTCCGTGGCGGTATTCATGGTCAGCTGATCCGCCGGCATGTCCTTCAGGTCGTAGGCCGTCTGCTGCTCATCCTGCCAAACGGCCGTCAGGGAAACAGCCCGATCCTGGGTCGGGGTGCCGGGGGCATCGGTAAACACGGCAGCAGATGCGCTTGCCGCAAGCATGGTCAGTGCAAGTGCCATGCCAAGTACACGCTTCATCATGGTGGTAAGTCTCCTTTCTGCAATCAAAAGCAGTTGACAACATTATTGAAAGAAGCAGGATGTCATCAGGTCACCCAGCGCATCCGCATCTGCGTGGAACTCCATAAAGCCGTCTTCCCCGATGTTGCGGCTGCCGGCCGGCGTCTGGGTTTCCAGCCGCTGATACTCCTGACTGGCGTAGGCTTTGTTGATCAGCCAGCCCCGCTCCATGTTGGTGGTCAGGTGATCGGACAGGGCATCAAAGAGAGAACCCACATAGTTCAGGTCTTTGTTCATGCCCTGCACCAGCAGCTCCTCCGCACCGTTGATGAAGGCTCGCTGACGGCGCATACGGCTCACGTTGGAGCCGTCGCCTACGTCCATACGTCCCCGGGCGTAGTACTCAGCCTGCTTGCCGTGAAGGGTCAAGGTGGTACCCTTGGTCATGCTGGGATCCAGATGAGAGAAGTCATCCTCCAGCGTCACCGTCACACCGCCCAGCGTATCATTCAGGATGGTGATGGCGCTCATGTCCAGGGCAATGTAACCGTCAATGGGGATGTTCCCCAGCAGGCGGCTGACAGACCAGACCGTGTTTTCGCAGTTCTCGGCAGCGGTGCTCCCATAGGCATGAGAAAGGCAAATCTGCAGGGTTTGGATGCCGGTGTAGTTGCCGAAGGGACCGTAGATGCGCACATCCGTCATGGTATCACGATCCAGCTGAAGGGTGGACACGGTTTTGTTCACCCGATCCAGGGTGATCAGCAGCAGAAAGTCCGCTTGCCCGGCGTAACGTTCGGTAACGTCATCCGTCGTGTCCTCCCAGTCAATGCCCATCAGCAGAATATTGGTCAGGGCTTTCTCCCGGTAGGTCCAGGTGCGACCGTTATACTGCATGGTCAGGGTATCGTCCGTAAAGCGGCCGTCCAGCGAGCCCATGGTCTCCGTACCGTTGGCCTGTTCGATTCGGCTTCCCACTGCCTGAACCCCGAACAGAATGCCCACATACGCCAGCACAATGCCCGCAGCAATGGCCGCAACAGCACCGCCGGAAAGCCGTCTGTGCCTGTGATGATGCCGGTTCGGCACGGATTTCTCCTCCCATCGCAAGTTCTACAAGGTGTTGATCATTTCAAAGCTGAGCCACACGGGAACGTCCTTCCCATTGAAGGTAAGCACCACCTGTCCGCTGCATCCACGCTTGTCTACCCGGGTGATCTTCCCTTCCATGTCCTTCAGGGGGCCGGACACAATCCTGATGCGATCCCCCTCTTTGAAGGCTTGGGAAAGTCCCAGCAGTCCGTCATAGTGGAAGAGCCACTTGACAAACTGCTCATCTGCCCCGGCCAGCCGCCATTCTCCCTTGTCCGTGGTCAGGATGCGGATCACATCCTGCCGGGGAAACTGTGCCAGCGGCTCTGCCTGAGAGGGTGCTTTGAAAAACACGTAGCTGGGCATGACAATGACTTCTTCCAGGGTCTTTACCTTGCGGCAGGTTCTGTACCTTGTCTTCCGCATGGTAATGGCCTTGGTCTCAGGGCAGGCCAGCTGGATGATTTCCGCTACCTGCTTTTCCTTGCCGGTCAGGCAGAACACGCAGCCATAAGACACGCCGCTGTCGCTGCCGTCGTCCTGAAAGGCGGAAGCCGCTTCAGCGATGTTCTTTTCCCGCATGCCTTTTCCTCCTGACTTTTGTTGTCTGCCATGTAAAATGCTTCGGCAAATTTCCCCTGCAGCATCATCATGCATCCATCCGTGAAAGGGCGCATTGAACCCCGTGAATACCGCCCGTATGAAAAAACCGTACGAATATTCACGCTAACATTATACAAGCAAATTATGGCTATGTCAAACGATTCAATCGGAAACAATCGTGTTACATCAAAGGATTACAGCGTATACTTGCCATGTTTATTTTCATGTCAGGTAATACGGTGCTTTCGTTTTCTTCCTCCGTCTGCTATAATCAAATACCGGAGTCTTTCACGGAAAAAATTTGTCCTCTTAGAGAAGGAGCGTGTATCATGAGCCGGATGAAGAAGTGGTTAAGCCTTTGCTTAGCTGTGCTGCTTGTATTTTCCGCCGTGCCCGTATGGGCGGAGGAAAGTGCCGAAACCACGGAAACCGCAGCCTGGACTGTGCTGATCTACCTGTGCGGCACGGATTTGGAAAGCCAGAACGGCATGGCAACCGCAAACCTGACGGAAATCAGCAAAACCCTGGCCAACCAGAATGTGAACGTGCTGATCGAAACCGGCGGTACCAAATCCTGGTCTACGAAGGAAAAGCTTGGTTTTGACATTGCTACCGACAGGCTGCAGCGGTACAAGTATGATGAGAACGGCTTTACCCTTGTGGAGGAACGCCCCCTCAGCAACATGGCGCAGGCAGAAACCCTGACCGAGTTCATCCGCTGGGGTCAGGAAAACTATCCGGCCGATCGGTACATGCTGACTCTGTGGGATCACGGCGGCGGAAGCATGGAAGGCGTCATTCTGGATGAGCTGCACAACAACGCCGTCATGTCCCTAGAGGACTTGGGCAGAGCCCTGGATGATGCCGATGTGACCCTTGAGATGCTCTTCATGGACACCTGCCTGATGGCCACCATTGAAACCTGCGCCGTGGTAGACAGCCATGCCCGGTACTTGGTTGCTTCCGAGGAAACAGTGCCCGGCTACGGCAGTAATTACAAGGGATGGCTGCAGTACCTATATGACAATCCGGAATGCGACGGTGCACGGCTTGGGCGTACCATCTGCGACACCGTGCAGCAGAAATATGCGGAGCAGGGTGCCGGTGCGGCGGACACCGTTACCATGTCCGTCATTGACCTGAAAAAGATGGATGCGGTCTACACCGGCTTTGACAACATGTTTACCGAAATCGGCAGCCTGCTGAAAGACGTGAATGACTTCAGCGAGTTTGCCGTTGCCATCAGCCGCTCGGAAACCTATTACGCCAGCGAAATGCGGGATATTGCGGACATGGCTTCCCGTGCCGGCGGCCATGGGGTCAGCATGGAAACCGCCAAGCGGCTTGTCAATGCGGTGGATGATGCGGTCGTCTACTCTGTCAAGGGCGCAACCCACAGCTATTCCCACGGCATCTCCTTCTACTATGCGCCTACGGGCAACAAATACTATATGGATCGGTACGCCCGCAACTGCCCCAGTACCGCTTACCTTGCTTTCCTGGACGCTACCCACATGGACTGGACAGCCCCTGCCAGTGTGTATGAAAAGATCGAACGTCTGCCGGAGATTACCTACGAAGATTACGTGGTGACAGCACACGGTGCTGTGCGGGACGGCGACTTGCTGCTGGATATCACCAACGCCCCGAACGCCATCACCTCCGTGGATGCGGTCATTCTCCGATTCGATGAAAAGGCGCAAAGCTGGATCCGCATGGGCACAACCTTCAAGGTAGGCGCCAAGCTGGCTGATGACGGCACCTTGGTCTACACAGCGAAGTTCGATGGCAAGTGGCCCATGATCAACGGCGTCGCCTGCCAGATGAACATCATCGAAGAAAACATGCGCTACACCCTCTTCGGCATTCCCATGCAGATTAACGGACAAGTGTACGAACTGCGGGCAGCCTATGTGTTCGAGGAATCTCTGGAGGATATGTACAACAAGCTGCTGGCCATTTACGCTTCCGATAACGGTCAAACAGAGGAAGAAAAGCAGGAAGCCCTCGTCAATGGCGTGCTTGCCATTATGAACGGCAACTTCGGTGAGGATGTGGATCCTTACGAAGGACAGTTTCAGGTATACGGCCTGTGGAACGGAGAAAACTCCGGTCTTCAGGTGGCTGGGCGGAACGTGATTTCCCTCACGGAAGCCGCCGGAGCAAACGCCACCTTGGTTTCCAACAATTTCGACATTGCCGCCATGAAGGACTTGGACTATGCAAGCAACGGCGACATCGTCATCGATCGCAACCTTTCTATTGAGGAAGGTGTGCTGCCTGCCGGTTCTTATGCCTACTGCTTCCTGATTACCGATGTGCTGGATCACACAACCGTGACCGAACCCATGATGTTCACCTGGGACGGGGAGGAAGCTGACCTGGCCGGTGCCTACACCATGACGGATTACGTTACCGTGCTTCAGGCCGTGCTGAACGGCGATGCGGAAGCACTGGGCATGGATCAGGAAACGTTGGATGCCATGACAGAGCAGTGGATGAACGGTACTGCCACCCCCACGGACGTAGCAACAGCGACCGATACGGAAAAGTAAAAACTCGCCATTCCCTTTTCATGGATCGTCCTCATCTGGGCGATCCTTTTCCGTTTTGGACAAATTTCCGTTTTCGCCATATTGACAAAAGGCAAACAGATTCGATACAATTTTCATAAGGATTTTTTTCGCCGGCGCCTGTCTTATCCCCCGCGGCAGCTGTCCGGCAGTGCATTGTCGGTGTTTTCTATCACGAGAAGAAGGAGGAGAAATGATCATTGCTGAATGAAAAGCTGAAGCAAAACTTTCGGGAATCTCTGGCCAGCGTTATGCCGATTACCGTCATCATGCTGCTGCTCAGCGTGACCCTTGTGCCTATGGAGCTTGGCACCCTGTCCCTGTTTTTGGTGGGTGCAGTGCTGCTGATGATCGGCATGGGCTTCTTCCAGCTGGGCGCCGAAATGGCCATGACCCCCTTAGGGCAGGGCTTAGGCGGTCAGCTGGTGAAGAACCGCAAACTGCTGCTGACCATTATCATCTGCTTTGCCGTGGGTGCCATCATCACCCTGTCGGAGCCTGACTTGCAGGTGCTTGCGGAGCAGGTGGCTTCCATCCCCAATCAGGTGCTGATTTGGACAGTGGCCATCGGCGTGGGTGCTTTTTTGGTCATTGCCGTGCTGCGTATTGTGTTCCGCATCAAGCTTTCCATGCTGCTGACGATTTTTTACGCTGCGCTGTTCATCCTTACCATTTTTACCCCTGACTCCTTCGTTGCCGTGGCCTTTGATGCCGGCGGCGTAACCACCGGCCCCATGACCGTGCCCTTTATCATGGCCTTAGGCGTGGGTCTTTCCGCCGCCCGAAGCGACAAGGACGGTGCCAGTGACAGTTTCGGTCTGATTGCACTGTGCTCCATCGGCCCGATTTTGATGGTCATGCTGCTGGGCATTTTCTATCACCCGGAAGAAGCATCCTACACCCTCGCTTCCATCCCCAGCGTGAAAACCACCCAGGACGTGCTGCCTGCCTTTATTAAGTATCTGCCTGTATACGCCAAGGAAGTCATGGTCAGCATGGCGCCGGTGCTGGGGGTCTTCGTGCTGTTCCAGCTGATTACCCGGAAGTACCGCAAGCACCAGCTGATGAAAATGTGCGTGGGCTTCCTGTACACCATTGTAGGGCTGATCCTCTTCCTGACCGGTGTTAACGTAGGCTTTGCCCCGGTGGGCAATCTGCTGGGCTCCAGCCTTGCCCAGGGGGAAATGCGCTGGCTGCTGATTCCCATCGGTCTGGTCATCGGCTTCTACATCGTGAAGGCCGAGCCTGCGGTGCAGGTGCTGAACAACCAGGTAGAGGAAATCACCGGCGGTGCCATCTCCCACAAGATGATGAACGCCAGCTTGTCCATCGGCGTGGCCTGCGCCGTGGCGCTCAGCATGCTCCGTGCCCTGACCGGCATCAGCATTTACTGGATCATTGTGCCCGGCTATCTGCTGGCGCTGACGCTGACCCGCTTCGTTCCCCCGATTTTCGTGGGTGTGGCCTTCGACTCCGGCGGCGTGGCCAGCGGCCCCATGACCTCCACCTTCCTGCTGCCCCTTGCCATGGGCGTGTGCACGGCCGTCGGCGGCAATGTGGTCACGGATGCCTTCGGTGTGGTGGCGTTGGTGGCATTGACGCCCCTGATCGCCATTCAAATCATGGGACTGATTTACGTACGCAAATCCAGGACGAAGGCGCCTGCCGCTGTTTCCGCCGAGCTGGATGACGATATCGTGATTATGCCCGAGGAGGATCAAGCATGAGCGAGTTAACAAAAGAAATGCTTCACCCCCGTATGCTGTTTGTTATTGCCCGAGACGAGGATGATCGCCGAGTAACATCCACCCTGAACAGTATGCACCTGACCCTGTGCCACCAGATCCGCGGTCAGGGCACCGCCCCCAGCGAATGGCTGGACATCTGCGGCCTATCCGGTACGCTGCGGATTTTGACCATTGCGCTGCTTCCCGCCGCCATGACCGGCTACGTGATGGACGGCCTGCGTCGTGCCCTGAACCTGGACAAGCGGGGCAAGGGCATTGCCGTCACCGTTCCCCTGGGGGGACTTCAGGGAAGCATCATGCGCATGCTGCACGCCATGAATGACCGTGTATTGTTGGACAAAAAGAAGGAGGATGCTTCTGTGGACAGACATTCCGATTATTCTATGATTTGTGTTTCCGTCAAGAGCGGCTTCAGCGATGATGTAGTGGACGCTGCCCGAAGCGCCGGTGCCCGGGGCGGCACAGTACTCAAGGGCATCCGCCACGTGGACGGGCAGACGAGCCAGTTCATGGGCGTTGCCATGCAGGACGAGCAGGACATTGTGCTCATCATCCTGCCCAAGGAAAAGCGTGCGGAAGTCATGAGTGCCATCAGCACCCGCTGCGGGCTGAAGACCCCGGCGCAGGGCATTGTTCTGTCCGTGCCGGTAGACGCAACGCTGGGGCTTGAATAAACACGTTCTTACACTGAGGGGCTGCTGCATAAGTTGCGGCAGCCCCTAAAAATAGCTCCTCCCAAGCATTTAGAAAGTATTGCTTGTTGCCGATACGGCTGAACATGACAAGCAGGAATCCGTTGTGTGCTCTGTGGATGTCTCCTTATTTTGTAGGCAGATCATCCCGGTGTGCTCCGCCCCATTCGCACATGGCATCCAACACAGGAATCAGCGACTTTCCGCGTTCCGAAAGGCTGTATTCCACTTTGGGTGGAATCTGCGGATATTCTTTCCGAATGATCAGACGGTCTGCTTCCATTTCCTTTAGCGTGTTGCTCAAAGTCTTGTGTGAGATATTCCCAAGGCTCCGTTTCAGTTCATTATAGCGCATAACAGATTTGTACTCTGCCAGCCAATACATGATGATCATCTTGTATTTTCCCTCAACGAGGGACAGCGTGTAGCCAAAGCCAGTATCCTGAAGTTCCACGCCCGCCAGGCAACAGCCGAGTTCTTTTGACGAATTGTTCATGGCCTTTACACTCTCCTGAAGGTTAGTATCTAACGCAAATGTGCGTACTTTATTTTTGCCTCATTCTATCACATAATGGCATCAAACTTCAACAGGAGGGTGAAAAGATGAGTAAAATTGTTATTTTGAAAGCGAGCCCCCGTAAAAACGGCAACTCCAACGCGCTGGCCGCTGCCTTTGCAGAGGAAGCAAAAAAGGCCGGTGCGTCCATTACAGAGTACGATGTCGCAAATATGGAAATCGCCGGATGTCGTGGCTGCTATGGCTGTATGACAAAGGGAGCCTGTGTATTCCATGATGATTTTAAAAAAATAGCGGAAGACCTCCATGATGCCGATGTCATCGTGATCGCAAGCCCAGTTTACTGGTATACTTTCCCGGCACAGATCAAGGCTGTTATTGACCGTTGGTTTTCTCTGTGCGTTACAGGGAAGGATTTCTCCGGCAAAAAAGCTGCTCTTCTAAGCTGCTGCGAGGAAGAGACCAAGGAAACCTTCGCCGGCATCCGCTTCTCTTTTGAAAAGACGATGGCACTGATGAAAGCGGAAATTGTAGGAGAAGTTCTGATTCCGAGCGTTTCCGATGCAGGTGAGATCAAGAACACCAATGGTGAGGAACAGGCTCGTGAGCTTGCAAGGAAATTCTTTTAATCACTTAGTCCTGCGTGCACGAAAACGGGCGATGCGTATAAGTTGAAGGTTACTCCGCATTTGTTCAGACCGCACAAACTGTTGAAGAATGGAATGCATATTGCCATACATGAACGAACAGCAAGTCGAGCGGTGAAACCGTTCGACTTGCGAGTGAGACAAAACTCGCCAAAGTGGCTTTGCCACTTTGGCGATGTCCTGATGCGCAGCTTTCATCACACTCGAAAGCTGCGCCTTCTTTTTTTTCTTGTATCATAGAACCGTAAGGAAACCTCGCTCACGCAAACAGTGCCCGAATATCCTGCTCTGTCAGGGCGGTGACCAGCTCCTCACCGGGGGTAATCAGCTGATCAAACAGGGCCTTCTTCCGCTGCCCAAGTGCCACCACCTGCTCTTCAATGGAGCCGTGGGTCACAAGGCGGATGACCTCCACCTTCTTGGTCTGGCCGATGCGGTGGGCACGGTCCGTAGCCTGATCTTCCGCCGCGGGGTTCCACCAGGGATCGTAATGAATGACCATATCGGCACCGGTCAGGTTCAGTCCCGTGCCGCCGGCCTTCAGGGAAATCAGGAAGATTTGCCCCGTGCCGCTGTTGAACTGCTCGGTCATTTCCAGCCGTTTTTGGGGCGGGGTTTCACCATCCAGATACATGCAGCTGTAGCCTGCGTTTTCCAACTGTTCTTTCAGAATCTTCAGCATGGAGGTAAACTGGGAGAACAGCAGAATCCGCCGTCCGGCCTGCAGGGCACCCGGAAGGATTTCCAGCAGCATTTCCATTTTGCCGGAGGTGCCTGCATAGTCCGACAAAACAAGAGAGGGATGGCAGCAGATCTGCCGCAGCTCCGTAATGGCTGCCAGCACCTCGGTGCGGCCTCGGCCAAGACCCTTCTCGGTCATGACATGATCCACACGATCCCGCAGGCGCACCATGGCCGCCTGATAAACCTTTTCCTGCTCGGGGGACATCTGCGCCGTCAGGGTGGTTTCCAGCTTGTCCGGCAGTTCCGTCAGCACGTCCTTCTTCAGGCGGCGCATGAGGAAGGGGCGAATCCGCCGACGGAGATCGTCCAGATCTTCCCCATCCTGATACTTGCGTAGGAAGGAACTGTAGCTGAACAAATACCCCGGCAGCACGAAATCAAAAATGCTCCACAACTCGCCGGTGCTGTTTTCCATGGGTGTGCCGGTCAGGGCAAACCGGGTTTGCCCATGCAGCTGCTTCACCGCCACAGCTCCCACGCTGCCGGCGTTCTTGATGTGCTGCGCCTCGTCCAGAATCACGAAACGGAAATCCATGTCCTTCATCAGGTCAATGTCCCGGCGAATCAGAGGATAGGAGGTAATCAGCACATCCACATCCTTGGCCTTCTTCACGTGCTCAATCTGGGAAGCACGCTGAGGGCCGGAACCGGCCATCACCATGACGCTCAACTCCGGCGTGAACCGTTCCAACTCGCTGAGCCAGTTGTATGTCAGGGAGGTAGGTGCAACCACCAGCGAAGTCTGTCCCGGCTTCCGGGTGGCCTTCAGCATGGCAATGACCTGCACCGTTTTGCCCAGACCCATATCATCCGCCAGAATACCGCCCATGTGCAGCTTGTCCAGGGTCATCAGCCAGTGGAAACCACGCTGCTGATAGGGACGCAGGCTCAAGCCTGCCGGAAGCTGAATCTTCTCTTCATCCGGATCAACCAGAGCTTTCACCGTGTCCTGCACCGAGCTGTCCATTTCAATGGGCAGAGAGGAGGCACTGAGCAGGCTGTGCAGATAGCAGGTGCGGTAGGCACTCAGGGACACCGTATCCTCCGCAGGGGATACAGCATCCGCGCCCTCCACATTGGCCGCTTCAAACACGCTGTCCGCAAGGGATTGCCACTCATCCATACCGGACAGATCCAGGAAAGAGCCGTCCTTCAGTCGGAAGTACCGGCGATGCTTGCTTAGTGCCTCCAGAATGCTCAGAATTTCCTCCGCCGGCTCCCCGTTCTCGGTGAAGGTCAGCTCCAGCCGGCCGCCGTTCATGCGCATCCGCCCCTGCAGTACAGGCTTCCGGGGCGTCATTTTGCGGAAATCCCGGCTCGGGTAAACTTCGCACATGTTTTGCAGCTTCTGCACACCGCCGGACACAAAGTTGAAAATCGCATCCTGTCCCGTCAGGTAGACCCGATTCTTCCGCACGTAGAAGCCCGCGCTTCCCAAGGCATCCAGCACCTGCCGCTCCGCCGCGGCGTCCCGAAGGAGCACCTTTCCCGTGCGGGGCAGGGTCTCCATTTCCGCTGCGTCATCGAAGGGATCAATGGTATCCTCTCCGTAGCAGAACTGGGTACGTGCCACCACTTCTTTGCCTTCCCGATCCAGATACACCCGGGGCACCAGAGGCAGACGCACCAGCTGCCGCTCCAAGTCCGAATCCATCTCCACCACGCCGGTTAATTTCAGGAAGGGAATCACTTCCCCGATAACTCGGGTTGTCTCCTTCATGGGGAAGTCAAACATGCTTCGGCCGCCGATCTGCTCCTGCCACAGCACCCGCATCACGCTTTGCTGCCCCGGATCCACCGCCACCACCGTGCCGCTGACCACCGCATAGGCGCAGGATGCCGTAATCGGCTGAAAGTCCTTGGGGAAAAGCGCCGTAATGGTGAGCCCCCGAAGGGAGCCTGTCACCCGATAATGCAGAGGCAGCCGAGCGGCACGAACCCGCTTGACCACCATGGCCTTCTCCCCTACCGCCATACGGAAGGGCAGATTCTCCAGTTCCTTCAGCACCGCCTCAGCAAAGGGTTCCGGCAGTGCCATCACCCGAAGATCAGCACCCCGGAGGCTGGCGCCTGCTTCCTTCTCCGCCAGGCACAGGGCCCGGAGAATGCCCAGCAGCCTTGTTTCCGCAGGGCCGAAGCGCATCCACTCCGGATGATACACAAAGCCCTTGCCGAATTCCATGGTGGTGCCTGCGTCAATGGCTTCAATCATCTGAGGAATGCTGCGCACCACGTACAGCCTTTCTTCGCCCACACGCAGCCCTAGGCGCAGCTTGGCCTTCTGATTCGGAGTCCCGTTTTCATAAACAAGGGTGACTTCCATGCGCAGCGTGCCGTCCTCCGGCAGGGCGGATTCCATGGCGGACATGAGCTTCGGCCCGGCCAGCACTGCCTTTTGGCGAATCATATCTTCCATAGCGCCGGATTCCTGTGCCATCAAGGTGGAAGCCACCACATGGCGGCAGGCGCCCCGGGCGTTCCATTCATCACAGGTGCACTTGGCAGGCTCCTCCGGGGTAAAAATAACTTCCCTTCTGGGGGTTCCTGCCACCACATATTTCATCAGCATGCCGGATTGCTCCAGTGCACGGACACCGCCCTTGCGGTACAGTGCTTCTCCGGCCTCATATTCCTTTTCTCCCGCCAGGAGACGTAGACGATAAGATCCCTGTGCCATCCAACTTTTCACTCCAATAAGCTTACTGAAAAAACAGTAGCTTTCACGTATTCTACAGGCGCATGGTCAATTCCTGCCGAACAGCAAAACGGCTTGTACCTTTTTCTTGTTCCCGTCCCTCGTTTTTTTGTTGTCCTTTCCCTTGTTTTTTCTTTTGCACGCCTTTATAATGAAAGCCGTTATTCCGCCTGAAAGGAGCGTATGCATGGAGGAACAGGAGCAAATTCTTGACCATGTGAGAGACGAAATACGCCGTCTCTTCGCAGATGATTATTCCGGTCATGATGTGTGGCACACCATCCGTGTGGAACGTACTGCCGCCGTCATCGGGCAGGCGAAAGGCTGCAATGTCTTCGTTGTGCGTCTGGGTGCCCTGCTCCATGACGCCGATGACCCGAAGCTCTTTTCCACCCGGAATTACCAAAATGCCCGGGACATCATGGCTCGTGCCCATGTGGATGAAGCTACCATCGAGCAGGTTATTGCCGCCATTGCCACCGTATCCTTCAAGGGAACGGATACCCAAACGCCTGCTGCCTTGGAAGGCAAGGTGCTGCAAGACGCCGACCGGCTGGATGCCCTTGGCGCCATCGGCATTGCCCGAACCTTCGCCTACGGAGGCAGCCATCACCGAGCCCTGTATAACCCGGAGCTTCCGCCTCAGCTGCATATGGATGAAGCCGCCTACCGCAGCAACCGGGGAAGCAGCCTAATCATTTCTATGAGAAGCTTTTCCTCCTCAAGGATCTGATGAATACCGACACAGCACGGCGCATGGCGGAAAAGCGGGATGCCTATCTCCGCGGCTTTGCGGAAGAGTTTCTGGCTGAATGGGATGGCCAAAGCTGAACACACCTGTTACAGAAAGGATGAATTTCATGATCATTCGTGTTACGGAAGAAAAAGATATTCCCGCCTGCCGTGAGATTTATAATCACGAGGTGCTTCACGGCCTGGCCACCTTCGATACCGAGGCTAAGTCCATGGAAGAGCGGAAAGCTTGGTTTGATGCCCACAATCGTGACCATCATCCTCTGCTGACGGCAGAAATCGACGGTCAGGTGGCCGGCTATGCCAGCCTGTCCACCTATCGTCCCCGGACGGCCTACAACGGCACGGTGGAACTGTCTGTATACGTAAGCGAAGCGTTCCGCCGCCATGGGGTCGCCAGTGCGCTGATCAAGGAACTGCTGGCCATCGCCAAGGCTGATCCCGATATTCACAATGTAGTTTCCGTCGTCACCGGGTGCAACACCGCAAGCATTGCCCTGCATGAGCAGTTCGGCTTCACCTACGTGGGCACGCTGCACAAGGTGGGCATCAAGTTCGGCCAGTACCTGGACACGGTGGAATACGAAATGCTGGTGTGAGGTAAGGAGCATGAAGAAACTTTCTCCCGATACGAAACTCATCCTCGCCGGTGTGGGTGCCATTGTCACGCTGGTGCTTGCCTTGGTGGATTTGCTGCCCATGGTGCTTCGTGAAGTGATGATCGTCCTCGCTCTGCTGCTCAGCGTACTGTACATCTATCTTTTCTACAAAAATCCGGAAAACCGGAAGTACCGCCGGAAGCGGCCGAAAGATGAGGAAAAATAAGCTGAAAGTGAACCGGAACCAAAAAATATCTATTCAACTCGTTCAAATTATGGTATACTAAAGGCGATCATGCATGGGAACATCATGGCATGACGATCCACAGATAGGAGGAACCAAACGATGCAATACTCCAAGGAAGTTGAAGAAATGGTCTGCATCGCCAAGGGACCGAACCATGGTCCCGCCCCGATCCCTGAAGAGGGTCAGTGGGTGCAGGCGAAGGAGATCACCGACATTTCCGGCTTGACCCATGGCATTGGCTGGTGCGCGCCCCAGCAAGGTGCCTGCAAATTGACACTGAATGTTAAGAAAGGCGTTATCGAAGAAGCTCTGGTGGAAACCATCGGCTGCTCCGGCATGACGCATTCCGCTGCTATGGCCAGCGAAATTCTCCCCGGCAAGACCATTCTGGAAGCACTGAACACCGACCTGGTGTGCGATGCCATCAATACGGCTATGCGTGAGCTGTTCCTGCAGATCGTATACGGCCGTACCCAGTCCGCTTTCTCTGATGACGGTCTGGTCATCGGTGCAGGTCTGGAAGACCTGGGCAAGGGTCTGCGCAGCCAGGTGGGTACCATGTACGGCACCAAGCTGAAGGGCACCCGCTATCTGGAAATGGCAGAAGGCTATGTGCTGAAGCTGGCCGTGGATAAGGACGACCAGGTGTGCGGCTATCAGTTCCTGTCCCTGGGCAAGATGATGGACGCCATCAAGAAGGGCATGAGCCCCAACGAAGCTTACGAGAAGAACATCGGCACCTATGGCCGGTTTAAGGCTGAAGACGGCGCGGTCAAGTGGATCGATCCGCGCAAGCAGTAATTGAGGAGGTGTGCAAGAATGGCTCTGTTTGAAGGTTATGAACGTCGCATGCCTCAGCTCCAGCCCGTGCTCGAAAAGTATGGCTTCAAGGATTTTGATGAGCTGAAGGCTTTCAACAACGCTAAGGGTGTAGATGCTTACAAGATCGTGGAAGGCATTCAGCCCATCGCATTTGAGAACGCCAAGTGGGCCTATGAACTCGGTGCTGCCATTGCCCTGAAGAAGGGCGTGAAGACCGCCGCCGAGGCTGCCAAGTGCGTTGGCGAGGGTCTGCAGGCTTTCTGCATCCCCGGTTCCGTTGCTGACCAGCGTCAGGTTGGTCTGGGTCACGGCAACCTGGGTGCTATGCTGCTGGATGAGAAGACCGAGTGCTTCGCTTTCCTGGCCGGTCACGAATCTTTCGCTGCCGCTGAAGGCGCCATCGGCATTGCCCGCAACGCCAACAAGGTGCGTAAGAACCCCCTGCGCGTGATCCTGAACGGCTTGGGTAAGGACGCTGCCATGATCATCAGCCGCATCAACGGCTTCACCTATGTGCAGACCAAGTATGACTACCTGTCTGCCGACGTGAAGGAAGATCATGCGCTGACCGTTGTGAAGGAAACCAAGTACTCCGACGGCGAGCGCTCCAAGGTTCGCTGCTACGGCGCTGATGACGTTCGTGAGGGCGTTGCCATCATGTGGCATGAAGGCGTGGATGTGTCCATCACCGGCAACTCCACCAACCCCACTCGTTTCCAGCATCCTGTTGCCGGCACCTACAAGAAGGAATGCTGGGAAGCAGGCAAGCAGTACTTCTCCGTTGCTTCCGGCGGCGGCACCGGCCGTACCCTGCATCCCGACAACATGGCTGCCGGCCCTGCCAGCTACGGCATGACAGACACCATGGGTCGTATGCACTCCGACGCTCAGTTCGCCGGTTCTTCTTCCGTGCCTGCCCACGTGGAAATGATGGGTCTCATCGGCATGGGCAACAACCCCATGGTTGGTGCTACCGTAGCTGTAGCCGTGGCCGTGGAAGAAGCTCAGAAGAACGCTTAATCTCTGCCATATAAAAACGAGCGAAGCTTTTTACCGCTGTGAGGCGGCCGAAAGCTTCGCTTTTTCATATGCTCGTTTTCTGCTCCGATGAGCCCTTTATCCCTTCCTGTTCTTCATCTGCGCCCGGGCTTGGTGATTGCGAAGGATCGGTGCTTCATGCCCCATGTCCGACGGATGGTAGTATTGCTTTCCCTTTACCTCCGGGGGCATGTACTCCTGCTGCACCCAGTGACCGGGAAAATCATGAGGATACAAATACCCCTTTCCCGAGCCAAGCCGCTCCGAACCCTTGTAATGGGTATCCCGCAGGTGTACGGGCACAGGGCCGAAGCCTCCCTTTTCCGCATCCGCCATGGCGGCATCCACGGCTGCGCTTACCGCATTGGACTTCGGGCTTTCACACACCGCAATAATCGCCTGGGCAATGGGCAGCCGTGCCTCCGGCATGCCGACTGTTTCCAGATCCTGTGCGGCCGCTGCTGCCTGAAGCATGGCCACCGGATTAGCCAAACCCACGTCCTCGCTGGCATGGGCAATGATCCGCCTGACAATCAGCCTCGGATCCACCCCGGCGTAAATCAGCCGGGCAAACCAGGCCAGTGCCGCATCGCTGTCCGACCCCCGAAGGGACTTGCAGAATGCGCTGAGCATATCGTAATACAGGCTTTCATCACAGCGGAGCATGGGCTTCTGAATGCTTTCTTCCGCCACTGCCATGGTAATGCGAATGACCCCATCCCCATCCGCCGGGGTGGTCAGCACAGCCAGCTCAACAGCACCCAAGGCAGAGCGAACATCCCCATCCGCAATGTGGGCAATGTGTTTCAGTGCCGCCTCATCAGCAACGACCTGCAAAGCGCCATAGCCCCGTTCCTTGTCCTTCAGGGCGTTATTCATGGCGGTGATCACATCTGCCTCGCTTAAGGGAAAGAACTGAAACACCCGGCACCGGCTGACAATGGCCGGCGTCATGGCGATCATGGGATTCTCCGTTGTGGAGCCGATAAAGCGAATGGTGCCCCGCTCAATGGCCGGCAGGATGCTATCGCTTTGCGCCTTGTTCCACCGGTGGCACTCGTCCAGCAGCAGATAGGTGGACTGCCCATACAGGCGCTGGCGCTCCTCTGCCGCCTTGAGCACCTCCCGCACATCCGCCACGCCGCTGGTCACGGCGTTCAGCTGCACAAAGGCAGCCTGGGTCGCATGAGCGATAATGGAAGCCAGGGTGGTTTTTCCGCAGCCGGGAGGGCCGAAGAAAATCGAGGAGGTCAATCGATCCGCTTCAATGGCACGGCGAAGAAGCCGCCCCTCCCCCACCAGGTGCCGCTGACCGATAAACTCGTCCAAGGTTCGCGGACGCATCCGATCCGCCAAAGGAGCAGAGGACTCGTTCGCCATTTGAAAAAGATCCATCATATCGCTACTCCCTCAGATTACATGCCCTGCCCACAGCAGCAAGACAAGCTGCACCAGCATCATGGCCGGCAGACCGTAGCGGAAATACCAGTGCTTTGTCTTATGATGAAAGCAGAACATGCCCAGCGTACCGCCGATGCCGCCAAGGCAAGCCGCCGTCAGCAGCAGGGTCTTCTCCGGAATGCGCCACTGATGCCGCTTTGCCCTGCGCTTGTCAATGCCCATCAGGATAAAGGCAAGCAGGCTCATGACCGCCATCCCAATCAAAAGAATCTTCCACATGGGTTTGCCTCCTTACTGAACCGCAGCGCAGTTTTTCTCTTGGGGCAAAGGATTCCCCGCTCTCCGCTGCTGAGTGTACCGGCGAGTACTGCGGCTCTGCCTTTCCTGCACGGCACGGTGCCGGTTGATCACCGGCCGCTGCTGCCAGGCACTGATGTCATACACATTCACCAGCTTGGGCGGCCGTCCGGCTCGCCACACCATGGGGCGCAGGGTATCCGCCCCAAAGAAGGTGATGTAGGGATACGCCCCCATCAGAGCCCCATCCCGGCACACGCAGGCGTGGGGAAAATTCATCAGCTCCATCAAGGCCGTGTTGAAGGGCTTCAAGCCCAAGGCCGTGATCTGTGTACTGATTTTCTCCTCCAGAGAAGTGACCACCTCTTCATCAATGGCACTGCCGGTAATGGAGAGGCAGGCCGCCGCCAGGTGACGGCACACAAAGCGGAGCACCGCATCCATTCGGTTGTCTGCCGCCGCCAGTGCCTTTTGCATGGTGGGATGCTTTTCCGCAATGCCGCTCAAGGTGGTCAGCACATCCTCCGCAGGCAGCTTGGACAGTGCCCGGAAATAGGCAATACTGGTCTCCAGGCAGCCTTTAGTGCCGGTAATGTTGGTCAGCACCGGACGTACCGCCATACGATTGCGTACGCTGGCCTCATCCCGCGGCCAGGAATAGCACTGCCGGCGAATTTCTTCCCCGGCGTAGTAAAACAGCAGCACACCAAAATGAATCTCGGAGCCCATGCGAGGCACCATGTCATCCGTGTTCACCACATGGTACAGGGGATAGGCCGCCGGATCCGGCACAGCATTCCCCACCGCCACGGAAGGCGGTGCGAAGCCGTATCCCACCATGTTGGCAGGCAAGACGCCTTCGTTCGTCATTTTCCGATGACAATACAGCTGCATAATGGCAGCCCCCTGGCTGTGTCCCACCAGCCAGAGGATAAAGCGGCTGTTTTCGCTGCCTGCCTCCTGCAGAATCTGGGACAAGGTCAGATCTTTTAATCCCAATTCCTTGGCCGTTTGAGGAAAGGAAATCTCCTTCTCGTTGTTCTCAAACTGCCGGGTCAGCTGGAGGAAGCCCTGATGCATACCATCCTCGCTGGCCATGCGGAAATTGGAAAACCAGTCGTACAGCCTGGCGCCGGTACCCATAAAGCTGATGGCCACGATGTATCGGCCATCCTCGGTGGGGTGACACATCACCAGTGCCTTGCCTGTATCGCTTTTTTCAATCTGCCGCAGTGCGCCTACCACCTGCCCCAAGGGGCTGTGCTGCTGCATCTTGGCACGAATCCGGTTCAGCTTCCATGCGGTGGTCAGCCGTCCCAGTGCTCCTTCAGGGGCATCCACACCGTGGGTCAACTCCCCGTCCACCTGAATGGTCACATCCCGCCACCCAGCCTTTAGCCACAGTTCAATATCCATGTCATACGTATCGGCAGCCAATTCGACGCTCATACGCATGGCCTCCTTGGACAGGGGCGGCCGCCTCTGCCCGAGGCAGTCCTTCACCCAGGGCTGAATGAAGGGGGATGTGTCACTCAGGCACACATGGGTTGCTTCGCTGTAAATTTTCTGTTCCTCCATACTTTGCCACGCTCCGTCCCTTCTGTCGGGAAATGTTCGATTATCCTTCTCCCTCGTCACCCTTACGAAAATCAGAGGAAAGAATCTGCTCCGCCGAAAGGGTCAGGGTTCTTTTCGGCCGCTGAGCCGCAACGGTCACCTGCCTGCCATCCCAGGCAAGCACCTTCACATTCGCCTGACACAGCTTTCCGTCTTCTTCCTGCCAGATCAGGCGAATCATTCGGTCATGTTCCATGGAATACACAAAGAGACGCTCCACCTTAGCCCTCCGGTACTTTCCATATGGTCGCTTCGTTATTGCTGAACACCACGTCATACATGGCATTCAGCGCATCCTCATCCACGTCGTAGCTGCTGCGCTCATAGCTGCTGACATAGATGTAATCCACGTCATACTTGGTCAGGATGTCCGTGTTGTTGCTGGGGTCCATGTAGAAAAGGGCGATGTCGCTTTGCCGGTCATACACATTAAATCCGTGCCAGTACAGCCACAGGGTGCCGCCGCCGCAGGGCACATTCCGCCCGGCAATGGCGCACACGGGATTTAAGTGCTGGGTGCCGGTGAGCACGGTGCAGTGCTCCTCCGTATGATCCCGAATATATTCGCCGGCCTCCACCGCATCGGCGGAAAACGCCTGATAGTCGCTGACGCACTCCCGCCACAAGGTCAGGGTTGCGGAGAGGAAAATCACCACAGCGCTGCACACGGCAATCACCGGCCGTGCCCGCAGCCCCTTCAGCCGCCGCCACATTTCTGCCATCCAGTCGGCCACAATCATGCAGCATAGCAGCCAGGCCAGGTACAGCAGCTTGTTGTTGTCATACTCGTTTGGCTGGAAACGAATCAGCTCCGCTGCCAGAATAATCGGCAGTGCTCCCGCAAAGATTCGCCGCTTGTGAGGATCCTTCTCAAACAGAGCCAGCAGCAGTGCCAGCACCGGCAGCCCGATATTCTTCACATAGAACCACAGGTAGAAGTCCCGCATGCCAGAGCCGCTGGGATTATTGACCCAGTTGAACTGGAAGGTCAGGAAGGTGTTCCCTGCGCCCTCCGCATCAGATGCCTGAAAGGTCTGGGTAAAGGTAAAGCAAATCAGCTGAGGCAGAGCCAGTGCGGCGGCGATCAGCGCATACCTCAGGTAGCGGAGCAGCAGCCGCTTCCGCTCCTCATCGTGCCAAAGGTCATACACCATCATGCCGAAGGAGCACAAGGCCAGTGCTAGGAAGGAGTGGGTATGAATCAGCGGCAGTGCCCCTGCCCATACGCCCAGCAGCACTTCTCCGCGAAGGTTTCCCTTTGCTTCCCGCTTGGCAGGATCAAAGCACTGATACAGCAGGTAGAAGCAGGGGATCACCATGCACCAGCCTCCCAGCAGGGTGCGCTGAGGAACCATCAGGTCGGCAATCACGTTGGACCAGCGGAGATTGTTGGGATCCGGCTGATTGGTAGGCGTTTTGTAATACCCGGTCAGGATATTTTTCAGCCTGGCCAGCACCGTCAGGCTGCCGTCCGCCTCATAGCCTGCCGCCTGATCAAAGTCGTACAGGAAGCCCAAGCCCCCGTTCAGGAAGAACAGCAGCGTAGCCAGCACCATGGTTTTCTGCCCAAGGGTCATGCTCCTTGCCAGAATCATAACCCCCATGAAGCACAGCCCCATCATCACCGATGCAGGAATGGCCGTGGCAGCCTGCAGGCTCCATCCCATCAGGTAAAAGCTGGTGGACAGGCTGTCCGCCAAGAAAGGATAGGACAGCCGATGCCCCGGGAAGATGCTGTATTCCGGTGGGAAAGAGGCATTCTTCAGGCTGGTAATAAAGCTGAGATGCATGGGTAAATCCCCGTAGGTGCTTTGGCCTACATGCCAGCTTCCGTCCTCCGCCACACGCATCACATGGGTGTACTGCAGATAGGCTCCCAGCACGGTCAGCGGCAATGCCACCAGCAGCAGTTGGCGCAGAAGCCGGCTTTCCTGTTGATCCCACGAGGCAGGCGTACGCCGATCCCGCAGGAAGTAGGAGGCGGCCGTCAGTACCGCCAGCCCCCCCAGCGCCGCCCAGTGAGCTGCCATGGTAAAGCCCAGACCAAAGGCAAAGAGCACCGGCAGCCACATCATTCCCAGCACGCCGAAACACATGCCCAGCCATACACGGGTTAGAGGGCTTTGCCGGGGCAAAAGCCAGTGCACCGTCATGATACCGCAGGCAAGAAAACAAAGGAAGTAGGCCAAAGCTGCCATGGAGTCACCTCGATTGCATTTGTGTTCCGTTCCTTATTGCAGATAGGTCAGCAGCAGCTGAAGCCCTGCCTCCATATCCCGCAGGTCAATCACTTCGCAGGCCGAATGCACGTACCGGCAGGGAATGGACAGGGTACATACGGGAATGCCGCCCCGGCTAAGCTGCATGGCACTGGCGTCCGTTGCGCCAAAGGGCAGCACCTCACGTTGAGTTTTTACCCCGGCCTTTTTGCCGCACAGCAGCAATTCATCCCGAAGCATGGGATTGGAAATGCTGCCCCGATCCATCACCTTCACGGCAATGCCGTCCCCAAGGCGCAGGGAAGGCAGCTTAGTTTCCGGCGTATCTCCGTTGCCGGTGACGTCCAGGGCAATGCCGATATCCGGTGCCTTGGCAAAGGAGGCGGTTTGCGCTCCCCGGCAACCTACTTCTTCCTGCACGGAGAATACGGCAATGATGGTGTCCTTGGTGTCCTTCAGGCTTTGCAGCAGCTTCACCAGCAGGGCGCAGGCACAGCGGTCATCCATGGCCGGAGAGGCCACCCGATGCGCACCAAGCCGTACCACATTAGGTGCATACACCGCCATATCCCCCAGCTGCACCAGCTTCATGGCTTCTTCCTTGTTTTCGGCACCGATATCCACAAACAGATTCTTCATGGCAGGGGTATCCTTCACCGGCTCCACAGCCAGCACGCCCTCTACCCCGTTTTCGAACACCACATGCCGCACGTTGCCGCAGTTCTCGGCACTCAGGCCGCCCACATTGGTGACCCGCAGGAAGCCTTCCTTTTCGTAACCCGTTACCACAAACCCGATGTGATCCATGTGGGCGCTGAGCATAATCCTCCGAGGGTTTGCGCCCTTGCCCTGCTTCGTAGCGATCAGGTTGCCCATGGCATCGGTTTCTATCGTATCGACCCAGCCCTCGATTTCAGCCTGAATGGCCTTGGCCACCATGGCCTCACGACCGGAAGGGCCAATGGGTGCCAGCATCTTCTTCAACAATTCATACATTGCAGGTTCTCCTTCTATCGTCAAGCATTAAAGCTGCATCAGCAGTTTTTCGGTTAGGGCAAGCTGCGCATCCACGTCACTGAGCTTCACCGTGGTGGAAGGGCTGTGCATATACCGGCAGGGAACAGACAGCACCAAGGTGGGAATGCCTTCCCGTGCCCGCTGCACATCACCGCTTTCATTGACACCACCGGCATACTGCCTCACCTGACAGGGAATCTGTCCCTCTTCCGCTGCCTGCAGTGCCTGCCTGAACAGCTGCCGATCCCCAATGGATACCTGATCCATAAAGGATACCGCAACGCCTTCTCCCTGCCTGCAGCACTGCTGCACTTCATCCGTCATACCCAAATCATTGGCATCCGTGCCATCCAGCACCAAGCCCATATCCGGCTCCTTGGCAAAGGAAGCGCCTTTTGCGCCCCGGCAGCCCACTTCCTTCTGGGATGTGAACACTGCCGTCAAATCGTTGGTGTAGTCCTTTTCCAGCAGACGCAGCAGGTTCCACACACCTGTCCGGCTATCCAGTGCTTTGCCGCAGGCTCTGTCATCGCCGAAGGTTACATAAAGCGTATCAAAGGCAATATAGGCACCCAGCGGCGCTTTTCGCTCCGCCTCCGCCTTGTCCTTGGCGCCAATGTCCACGTAAATATCGCTGTAGCTCAGCACCCGTTTCCGATCCTCCGCCGTTTGCAGATGAATGGCAATGGCACCGATGATGCCGGGCAGAAGTTCGTCCCCCACCAGCACACGCTTGGAGATGATCATCCGGGCATCCACCCGGCCCACAGGGACAATGCGAAGGAATCCTTCTTCCGTATACCCGGTGACGATCAAGCCCACCTCGTCCATATGAGCCGTGACCATGATCTGCTTGGGCTGCACGCCGGTACCCTTCTTCACTGCCACCACATTGCCCATGCGATCCATGGACACCTGTGCGCCGCAATGCGCCAGCTCCGCCAGAAGGGCTCGGCGCATCTGCTGCTCGTGGCCGCTGACTGCGTTGATCTCCGTCAGTTGCTTCAGATCCATAGGTCATCCTCCCATCCTGCATCCAGCTCGCTGAGGAAATGAGCAATCAGCCGGCTGCACTCGTTCAGCGCATTCAAATCAATGGTTTCCACCGTGGTATGCATGTACC
The DNA here is from genome assembly GCA_030529995.1 of Clostridia bacterium. Taxonomy (GTDB): domain Bacteria; phylum Bacillota; class Clostridia; order Christensenellales; family Aristaeellaceae; genus CAKUFA01. The sequence goes on along the minus strand of JAUMVT010000002.1, from coordinate 30,303 downwards.
GAAGGGGCAGCGACAGAAGCACTGTGGGAATACCTGCCCGGGTAAAGCCTACCTCATCCGCATCCGTGCCGGTGTACCATTCGTTGACGCACTTCTGCAGCTTCACATGATGTGCCTCCGCACAGTCCAGCAAACGTTTCAGCAGCTTCGGCTGAATATAAGGGCCGATGGAAGTCACAGGGCTATCCACGGAAGCCGTCACGGAGGAAGGGCACCCGGGTGTTACCGCGTGATCCACATCCAAGGCCACTGCCAGGTCAGGATCCAGTGAGAATGCCGCTGTCATGGCGCCCCGGGAACCCACTTCCTCCTGGGTGGAGCCTACGAAGTATACGTCCGCATCGCACTGCATACGGCTGAGCCGCTCCGCCGCCCCCAGCAGAATGGTCACGCAGGCACGGTCGTCCATGGTTTTGGAAGCGAACTGATCATTCAGCAGAGCCGTAGCAGGCGTGTTGAAGGTCACCAAATCGCCGACGCGAACCAGCTCCTTCACCTTCTCTGCCGGCAGACCCACATCCACAAAAAGATCTTCCCGTGCGTAATTGTTCTTTTGATCCTTGGCATCCATCAGATGGGGCGGCAGGGCACCGATGGTGCCGAAAAGCTTCTCTTTGCCGTGCACCCACACCCGGCACGCCGGCAGAATGCGGGGATCCACGCCCCCCACCTGTCCCAGGCGAACGCTTCCGTCTTCCTCCACGGCGGAAACCATCAGGCCAATCTCATCCATGTGTGCGCAAAGCATCACCTTGGGGCCTGTTCCCTTTTTATGGGCAATCATATTGAACATAGAGTCGATACGAACTTCATCCACATAGGGGCGAAATTGCTCGGCAAAGTATGCGGCAACCTGCGCCTCCTGACCGCTCGGACCCACCAGTGCCGCCGCCTCCGTCAGGATCTTCTGCACGTCCATGTCGTTGCCTCCTTTGATTCATTTCACGTTGAATTATAACATATTCAGGGCAACGGGGCAACGTTGGCGAAAACAGATTCGCAGTGCAAACATTTTCGAACCCTCATGCCGATTCCGTACGAATTTTTTCCTCATCTTGAAAACGCCCGTCGTTTACAGTTTTGTTCTCCGTTTGTTCCATTTGTTCCCCTTGTGGAGAATGCGGGCGGATTATCCACAAGTTTTCCACTTCCGTTTCAGTGCGTTGGAAATCATTTTGACCGGTTTTTCCATGACAAGTTGTCCGGCAAAGGAGTTTTCCACAGGTTTTATTGCATTTTCCGCCTTTGATGGGGAACGAACCGTGAAGTTTCCCACAGTTTCCACAAGTTTTCCACAGGTTTTGTGGAAATGTGTCCGTTCGGTTTTGCGTGTACGGAAAAAGCTGCCCGAAATATCGAGCAGCTTCGAAATCATTCCACGCCGATTCTGGTGCAGGGCACCCGTCCATTCACCAGGTCAGACAGCCGATACCGTGCATGACCGATAATGACCGTCGTTCCTCCCCGCACCGATTCCAGCGCATAGGCCAGCTTTGCCTTGGCGCCGTTGGCACCTGCACGGCTGGCACCCACGCAGTGGGTCTGCAGCTCATGCACCTTTTGCTCCACTTCCTCCACTGACTTGCCCAGCACTTCCCGCACCAGGGTCGTAGGATCCTTGGGATCCTGATAGATTCCGTCTGCCGAGGTCATCAATACCAGAATTTTGGCATGCACCAGAGACGCAATCACTGCTGCCGTCTCGTCATTATCCACACACTCGTGCACGGTCTCCCCCTGACTGCGGCGAGCCGCCAATTCCAGTTTGCGGTTTTCCTCGTCACTTACCGGGTCATTGTAGTTCACAATGGGGATGGTCTTCTGCTGCGCCGCCCGAATGAGCAGCCGTCGAATGTGCTCCCTTTTTTCCGCATCATTGAAATGGGTATGCTCCACCAGCAGCTGACGGACGCCGTATTCAGGGGCAATGAATTGCCGATAATTCTGCATGAGAATGCTCTGCCCCTGGGCGGCATAGTCCGTCTTGTCCTGCTCCGGGTCGCCGCACAGTTCGCAGCCTGTGCGCTTAATATAATCCAGCCGGCCAATTTCCGTTGCGCCGCTGGTGACCCAAATCATCCCCGGACGAAGCTCCGCCCCCAGGCGGGAGAAAATATTGTAATCAATGTCCTGATCCTCTTTGCGAATCAGCGCCATCGACCCGATCTTGCCAACCAATTCAAACTGATACTCCACAACAAGCACCCCTTCACATTCCGCTCTCTGCGCCTACCTGCTGGCAACTATTATAGCATACTTTTCTTGCTGCCGCTGTACTTTTTGCGACTTCTTCCAATGAGCGTGAAATATGCATTTGCGTCCGCGCCCTACCTATGATAAAATAGCCTCATCCTATGGAAGGAGCATCCTTTATGTTGAACTTTGAATTTCGTGTAAGAGCCCGAAAGGCATTGCAAAATCATTGGCAGGTTGCCCTGTTGATTGGCCTGATCGCCGCCCTGCCGGAGCTGCTCAGTCAATTGGTCAGTGCGCTGACCGGAGGCAGCGCTGCCCAGCGGCTGACGGTTTTAATCGAAAATGATATGAACATTCTTTATTCCAATGAACGGCTGGCCAGCGAATTGCAGTCCATCCTGAATGACCAGGGCTTTCAGTGGTCTGCCGTTCTTCGGGTCATTACATGGCTGGTCGCCCCTGCTCTGTCCCTGGGCATGACGGCTTATCTGCTGGGGCTGCTCCGCATGCAAGCCGGAACGGTCTCCTCCGTCTTCTCCCGCATGAAGATTTGGTACAAGAGCATCGGCCTGCACATCATGACATCCCTGAAGGCATTCCTTTGGGCACTGCCCGGCATTGCCGTCACCATCGCCGCCACTTTCCTCTTGGCCTACAACGTCAACAGCACAGAAGATCTGTACAGTATGGTCTCCTGGGTCAACTTCCTCGCCTACGCAGGCACGCTGGCCGCCATCATTCCCATGGTGCTGGCACTGCTCCGCTACGCCATGGCTTCCATGGTACTGGCAGATGAACCCTCCACCGGGGTCATGCAGGCCATCCGCCGCAGCAAGGAGATGATGAAGCATCAGAAGGGCAACTTCTTCCTGCTCATGCTTTCTTTCGTGGGCTGGTATCTGCTCCTGGTGCTGCTGGAAATCCTGCTGATCAACATGGTTGGCTATGTACTGGCTTCCACCATCTACATGGTGCTGAGTCTGGCGCTGAACGTGTACATCAGCACCACTGCCTGTGCCTTCTACCTGAACGCAAAGGGAGAATCCCCGGTCATCGTGCTGCAAAACAACACCTCCATCTGAGTTTTTCCGCTTTACATCGAATGCGCCGAGTCCCCTCCTTGACATCCTTCCCTGCCGGTTTTATAATGATGCTGCCGCAGTTAGACACATTAAACCGCAAATGTTCTGCCGGCCACTGCGGCGATGAAAGGATGGATTCCCATGATGAAAATCACGGTCAAGGTAGATGGTATGATGTGCGGCATGTGTGAGAGCCACATTAACGATGCGGTTCGCCGTGCCTTTCCCGAAATCAAGAAGGTTTCTTCTTCCCGCAGCAAGGGCGAAACGGTGATCCTTACGGAAACGGATTTGTCGGATGAAAAGCTGCAGAAGGTGATTGGTGACACCGGCTACAAGGTAGGTCCCATCACCCGGGGTGAAGAGGAAGCCAAGAAGGGATTCTTCAGCTTCCTGCACAAGTAAGTTTCATGGCAGACAAAGGGCGAAGTGACGGCGCATGCTGTTGCTTCGTCTTTTTCTGTTGCAAAGGCCAAGGCTCCGGTGCCGTCGCCCCCCTTTGCAAAATGGTTGCGGAAAAAAGTTTGATATGATAAAATTGAAAGGTCGTTTTGCCTTGCGCCCCACGGCAAAATGATGCGAATATGAGAGAAATGAAGGAACACCATGACCTTTCAACAATTAGGTTTAATGCCCCAGCTGCTGGAAAACGTCCGCCGCAGCGGTTATGAAACCCCCACCCCCATTCAGCAGGCAACCATCCCTCTGGTGCTGGGGAAAAAGGACGTGCTGGGATGCGCCCAAACCGGCACAGGCAAAACAGCCGCCTTCGCCCTGCCGATTCTGCAAAATCTGGCCAAGGAGCCCCGCAAAAGCGATGCGCCCCGGGTGATTCGTGCTCTGATCCTCACCCCCACCAGAGAGCTGGCGCTGCAAATTTATGAGAACTTTGTGGCCTATGGAAAGAAAGTGCCGGTGAACGCCTGCGTTATTTTCGGCGGCGTGAACCAGCAGAGTCAAATCGAAGCCCTGCACCGTGGAGCGGACGTGGTTGTGGCCTGTCCCGGTCGGCTGTGTGACCTGATGAATCAAGGCTATGTGCGTCTGGATTGGGTGAACACCTTTGTGCTGGATGAAGCGGATCGTATGCTGGATATGGGCTTCATCCATGACGTGCGCCGCATTGCAGGCAAGCTGCCTCAAAAACATCAGACTTTGCTCTTTTCCGCTACCATGCCCGCAGAAGTGGAAAAGCTGGCCATGGAAATGCTGAATGATCCGGAAACAGTGAAGGTGGATCCGGTATCCAGCCCGGTGGAAGCCATTGATCAGTGCCTGTACTATGTGGACAAGGCAAACAAGAAGCACCTGCTGGCCCATCTGCTGAAGGATCCTGCCGTGGAGAATGCCCTGGTGTTCTCCCGCACCCGTCACGGGGCGGATCGGATCGTTCGTGATTTGAGCAGAGCCGGCATCGACGCCGTTGCCATTCACGGGGATAAGAGCCAGAATGCCCGTCAGGTGGCATTGAACCGCTTCAAAACCGGCGACTGCAAAGTGCTGGTGGCAACGGACATTGCCGCCCGCGGTCTGGACATTGCCGGGCTCAGCCATGTGTTCAATTACGACATGCCCATGGAACCGGAAGCCTATGTGCACCGCATCGGCCGCACGGGACGTGCCGGACATACAGGCAACGCCATCAGCTTCTGCTGCATTGATGAGGTCAAGCAGCTGAATCAGGTGGAGAAGCTCATCGGCCGCCGCTTGCCTACCCGTGAAAGCGACTGGCCCATGGAAGTCACCACCCCGTCTGAGCCGAAGCCTCGCCAGCCCATGCCCGCCAAGGTGAATATGCGGGGCGAAGCCCTGCCGGAGCGGAAGCCTCGGCCGTCTGTGCCGGCAAAATCCCTGCCACCTCGCCGCAGCGGGCAGAGCATCACCATTGGCAAGGATGGAAAAATGCAGGTGCAGCCTGCCAAGCCCAGCCGCCCTGTCAATCCGGCCAAGAAGGGTCTGGCTAAGCCCGTGCAGCGTGTCAATCGCCACCGCAAGGGATAACAATCCATACTTTTTCGGAGCATGACCATCGGCGTCATGCTCTTTTTTTGCAGTCCGGCAGCCCTCTTCCTGTTTTCCTTGACGGTCATTCCTCTGCATGTTAAAATGGAAGCAGGCAAAGAAACGGTGCATCCCCATACGACCGACCGGAAATGAGGTAATGATCGCATGGTTTATGCAAATTGAATCCCGGCAGATTCCTTCAATTCCATGATTGCATCACATCGCAAGGAGGACCCAACCATGAAAAAATGGCTGAGTTTCATTGTTCTGTTCGCTGTCCTTTTCACCTGCGCCCTTGCATCCGGTGAGGAAGACGTTTGGCTTTTTGATGACGACTACTATGTCCTGAAAAGCTACACCGGCACCGAGGCGGATGTTGTCGTACCTGCCGACATTCGTGAAGGCACGGTGGATGTGCTGGGTACCCATGCCTTTAACCACAACGAAACCGTGGTTTCTCTGACGCTGCCGGAAACCCTGCTGCAGCTTCAGTCGGAGGCCATTTCCTGGTGCAGTCAGCTGCGCAGCGTGTCCCTGCCACAGAGCCTGATTGTCATCAACGACAGGAACTTCTGGCAGTGCAATGCCCTGAACGAAATCACCATCCCAGCAGGGGTTCGTTCCATCGGCGAAACCTCCTTCTACGCCTGCGCCGCCCTGCAAAGCGTCACCTTTCAGGGCGTGTGTCCAGCCATCGGAAAGGACTGCTTCGTCTCCCTTGCCGACAATGCAGTGATCTATGTGCCGGATGACCAGCTGGACGCCTATCAGGCTGCGCTGCAGGCAGCAGGCTGCACCGCTTCCGTTCAGCCCAGCGGCGTCAATGCCGTGGTCGTTGATAACAACGGCTATGTGGAAAGCGAGTTTGACTTTGATGCCTCCACCGGCACCATTACAGCCTACAACGGTTATGCCACCTACCTGTCCATTCCCGAAACCATTGGCGGCGCAGCCGTGAAGGCCATCGGTGCCAACGCCTTCTACGGTCACTACTACCTGGCTGTACTGGAGCTGCCGGAAGGCTTGGAAACCATTGGCGAAAACGCCTTCTATAACTGCCAGACCCTGGGCTGTGTTTCTTTCCCTTCAACGCTAAAGACCATTGAAGCCCGTGCTTTTTACAACAGTTATTTTGCCGACAGCATAGATCTGAAGCAAGTCGTTGCCATCGGCGAGGAAGCCTTCCGGTATGCCCGGCTTTCCGGCACGGTAACCCTGCCAGAGGGGCTTGTTGCCATTGGAGATGGTGCCTTTGCCGACAATCACAGCCTTGAAGAGCTGTACCTGCCCGCCTCCCTGGAAAGCATCGGCAAGGAGGCCTTCAGCGGCGATTCCTCTCTGGCCTACGTCTATATGGACGGCTTGACACCCCCTGCTCTCGGAGAGAATGCCTTCGCCGACTGTGCCTCTCTAACCGATATAGACCTGAACGAGCACTGCACCAAGCAGCAAATGCTGGATATGCAGGCAGTCGTTGACGGCATGGGGCTGACTGCCTGCCGGGTATGGCGCAACCAGAACACGCTGACCGCCACCCCCAGTGATCATCTGGATGTTTACGAAAACGGTCTGATGGTAGCTTACACCGGTCAGGAAACCCATATTCGTCCCTTTGGCAGCTATATGCTCAACGGAGAAGCAATCACCGTCACCGGCCTGGCGGATGGTGTATTCAAGGGCAATACAACCCTGGCATACTTTGCGGTCAATCATAACGATGAGCCCTTCACCATCGGTGATGAGGCCTTCATGAACAGTGCCATTCAAGGCGTAGATCTGTTTGACTCCGTAACGTCCATCGGTGCAAGAGCCTTTGCCAACTGTACCAATCTGGAGGAACTGACCATTCCCGATTCCGTCACTAGCATCGGAGAAGGTGCTTTCAATGGGCTGACCGGGCTGAAGAAGCTGACGATTCTCTGTGATGCTTCTCTTCTTCCTGCCGGATCCTTTGCAGGGCTGAGCAACCTGAGCGAAGTCACCCTTGCACAGGGCAAGATCCCGGCTCGCCTGTTTGAAAACAGCAGCGTTTCTTCCCTGACCTTGGGAGAAGGTGTAACGGAAATCGGCGAAAGTGCCTTTGCAGGTACCTTGCTGACCAGCGTCGACCTGACTCATGTGTCAGTTGTGGGTGCTTACGCTTTTGCCCGTACGGCACTGACCCATTTGGTCGTCCCTGCTTCCGCCAGCATTGACGCCACCGCCGTTGATGGCATCGATGTGGATCTTCGCATAGCCGCCGACGCAACGGACGAACAAGTCGCTGCCATGAGCGCAGTGCTGAACAGGCCTTGGTATGATCCCCTGCTCCGGGATGGGGAAACCAGCCAGTTTGTGAAAATGCCCTTCACCCCCACCCCTGCGGAATTCTTCGACTTCGACCCGGAAACCGGCCTGATTGAAGCCTATACCGGTGCAGATGTGGATGTGGTTGTTCCCCGGGAAATCGGCGGCGTTACCGTTGTGGGCTTCAAGAACTACAACGCCTTTGCTTCCTGTCAGGATTACACGGATACCGACATGGACACCAACGTCACCGACTGGGTGCATCTCCGCACCCTGGTGCTTCCCGAAACCATCGCTTCCCTGCCTGACAGCCTTCTTGCCTACTGCCAGCAGCTGGAGACCTTCATCTGCTACGCTCCCTTGGAATCCACCGGCCGCAGCACTTTCAGCCTTTGCCGCAGCCTGGATACGGTCATTTTTGTCAATGGTGTCCTCATGATCGACAATTACGCCTTTGACGGTGCAGGCACGTTAAGCCGCACTTACTTCGGTTCTTCCCTGGTATCCATCGGTGAGCAGGCCTTCAACAATACCAAGCAGACTTTCTTCTATGCGGATGCGGAAGAAATCCGGTATGGTGCGTTCTCCTATTGCGATGGATTAACCAGCCTGCACTTCTCCGCCAAAGTAAAATCCTTTGCGGAAAACAGCGTGGTTTCCTGCGGCGCACTGACCGAGGTTTGCTTTGATGGCTGCGACCTTACCGGTTCGCCCTCCGGCATTCTCTTCAAGCCTGCTGCGGCTCTAACAGTTCACGTACCGGCGGACTGGGATGAAGCGAACCTGACCCGTGCGCAGAACTGCGTCAGTTGGAGTGATGCCTCCACAGACGTTACGGTGGTTGCGGATGGCTGCACCCACACGCCTCCCGAACGGCCGGACATTCCTTCCCTGCTGCCCCATCTGACACTGGATGACGGCATGAATGCAAGTGCTGCTGAATCAACAGCAGCATCGGTCACTTTGGCAGCTGCGGAAAGCGGCGAATCGTCAGCAGCGCCTGCCGCTGCCGCCGGCGATTCCATCCTGGATGCCTATACCGGTATCTGGTACTGTGAAAGTATCACGGTGGAAGGCACAACCCTGTCCCTCAGTGACATCGGCTATGAAATGACGCTGACCATTTCCGCTGACGGTCAGGCTCAAGTGGTTTCCGGCGATGAAACCGAATCCTACACCTGCACCATGGCAGATAATCTGCTGATCATGGAGGATCTTTCCGGCATGCTGGAAGGAGAAAAACTGGTCATGTCTGACGGCAGCACGGACATGGTATTCAGCCGTGAGCAGCCTTCTCCCGCCTTCGTGCCTGCGCCGGTGAACGAAAGTGCCACTCTCGATGATTTTCTCGGTCAGTGGACGATCGCCTATGTTTCCGTTGAGGGTATGGCCATGTCCGCTGAAGCGGCAGGGCTTGAAACCGATTGCCTCACCATCTACGGTAGCACCTGCGACATGACCTATCTGGGCTCCGCACTGGATCAGCTTCCCTGCACCATGGAAGGGTATACCCTCTCCGTTGAAATCATGGACGGCACAGCACCTACGACCCTGCACACGGACGGAATGCTTTCCCTGACGTGCGGTGATTTGACCCTTTGGTATAAGCACACCGGCGACCTGCCTGCCGAAACGGCACAGCCCTCCCATGCAGCAAGCGATTCCCCTGTTGTGACCGAGCACAAGTATGTCATGACCGATGCAGAGGTAAATGGCTACAATCTGTCCGCTCAGCAGCTTGGGGGCTATGAATACTCCATCCTCTTCCACGAGGACGGCACGGCGGACTTCGTCATGTCCGGCACAGCTGTGCCCGGGCTGCCCTGGCACAGCAATGAAACAGGCATTGCGGTTGACTACTACGGTCAAACCGTTCAGGTGGTGATCACCGAAAGCGGACTGGACATGGATTACTTCGGCGCCATGACCCTTCACCTTGTCCTGGAATAAGACCGTATTAACCTTTCTTCCCCGCCACGGCGGGGATTTTTCATGCCAAATGTTTTCGAAATTGTTACAGCTTTGCGACAATTTTTGTGATACAATAGAAACGGAGGGGATGCACATGAAACTTTGGCAACGGGTACTGCCGTTTTTCCTCATTGCCCTGCTGGCGTGCGCAACAGCCCATGCGGAATTGGATGAAAACACGCTGATGGACGGGCTTGCCTGCACCGTGCAGCCGGATACCAACGGTATTGACACGGTCATCCGCCCGGACAATCAGCCCTATGTGGCCGTCTGTGAGGATGCAAGTCACGAAATGATCGTCTATGTGGACTTTGTGGAAATGCCGAACCTAAACGGTACGTTCCTCCGGCTTACCTGCTCCCTGGTCTCCGGCAGCATGACCGACATTGACACCCTGCGAATCGATGCATCCTCCGGCAGCTGGATCTTCGATACCAGCAGAGAAGTCAGTGAATACGACGATATGTACTATGAGGACTATGCCGCTTTGCTGGGAACGGATGGTATGGCCATGATGAAAGTCCTTGCCAAGAAGGACCTTCCCCTGACCCTCACCTTGGAAGGGGACAACGACTGCATCACCGCCGCCTTGACCCTGCCCAGCGAGGATATGAAGCTTCTCTATGACCGTTTTGTTTCTGCCGGCGGCATGGAGCAGGATTTTACCCTGATTGATTGATTGATTGGAATTTTACTTATTGGGAGGCATCATGCAGAAGATTCGTCTTTTCCCCCTGCTTGTTTCCGGACTGATGCTGTTCAGCTCCGTTTCCTTCGCCAGTGACAGTCCCATCTGGGTGGATGGTAACGGCAACATCATCAGCGGCCCGGACAGCAGCAGCTCAAGTTCAAGCACTACCGATACCGTGATCATCCCGGAGGAAAGTACGGAAGAGGATGCGGAAGAAGATTTGACCCCGGATGAGGGCAGCGACACCGATGGGGATACGGACACGGATGACAGCAGCAATCAAAAATGGGTCTATGAATCCCAAACCTTAACCGCAACCCTGGGCGACGAAACTGTGGAAGTGCTGGCGGTGGGTACACGGGTCAGCATCATTCAGCGGAACGGTGCCCGAGAGGAAGTCTACACCGATACCCTCCGCTTTGCGGAGGATGTGGAGGCAGGCAAGCAGCTGGCCATCATTACCGCCCCGAAGAGCGGTCAGGCAAGCATGTTCAAGAAGGCTTCCGGCAAGTCCGCCATCATCATGAAGTGCCAGACAGGCCGTATCGTGCCGGTGCTGGCCGTTACGAAAAATTTTGCTCTGGTGCAGTACAAGGATGCGGTTGGTTACGTCAAGCGCTCCTCCCTGACCTTCCTGGATGCCGACAGCGGCGAGGCCACCTTTGCCTACATTGCCTACAAAGGGAAGACCAGCAGTAACAACACCGTGAAGGTGCGGCAGAAAGCTTCCTCCAACGGGCGTATTCTGGACGAATTCCCCTGCGGACAGCGGGTTACCGTCATTGCCCCCGGAGAAAAGTGGACAGAAATCGAAGTGGAAAATCTGCGGTGCTACATCCTGTCCGAATTTCTCACCACGGTGGACGAGGCCGATGCCGTAAACCTGCCGGTGCGGGGCATTGGCAGCAGCGTTCATGCGGTTCGGGAAGTTTACGCCTCCCTTGCCACAGGCACCGACCTGAATGAATAAGGTTACTCCTCGAAATACTTGCAGGAAAGAAGGTTTTTCCCATGGCCTACAGTACAGATGTTGTCACCGCACGCAAGCTTGCCGAGAAGATGCATGAAGGCGCCGTGGACAAGGCAGGTGCTGCCTACATTCATCATCCCGAACGTGTGGCAAGTCGGCTTCACACCTCGGAAGAGCAGGTAGTCGGCTGGCTGCACGACGTGGTGGAGGACACGGCGGAAACCCTTGCCGACATCGAGGTTCTTTTCGGCGCAGAGACGGCAGCCGCCCTGAATGCGGTCACCCGCCGGGAAGGCGAAGATTGGCAGGCGTACCTGATGCGGGTCAAGGCCAATCCCATCGCCCGGGCAGTGAAGATTTCCGACCTGATTGATAACAGCAATCTTTCCCGGCTGCCCCATGTGACCATGAAGGACGTTAAGCGGCAGGAGAAGTACAACAAGGCACTGCAGTTCCTGCTGGAGGATGCGTAAAATCCATATCCCTATTGCAATGAGCCGTGCAGATTGCTGACTGGACAATCTGCACGGCTTAGCGTATAATGAAACCAGTGATTCAACAAAACAGCATGGGAGGAATCCACTGTGGCGGATCGACCGCAAAACTTTCTGGCACCGGAGGCACAGCCCTTCTTCTTTGAAGGGGATGAGCACGGTGTACTGCTGATTCATGGCTTTACCGGCTCCGTCAGTCATATGCGCCTGCTGGGCGAGCACCTGCACGATCAGGGCTTTACCGTCATGGGCATCAACCTTCCCGGCCATGCCACCTCGGTGGAGAACATGGCCAACTATGGCTGGAAGGATTGGCTGAAGGCCTCCATCGGCGCATACAAGGAACTGCGCAGCAAATGCAAATACGTCAGCGTGTCCGGCCTGAGCATGGGCGGCGTGCTGACGCTGATTCTGGCAGAGCAGGCGGATCTGACGGCAGCCGCCCCCATTTCCGCCCCCATGGCGGTGCAGAACAAAGCCATGGCCTTTGCAGGGCCGGCTTCCCTGTTTATGAAAACCGTCAGCTGGAGCAGCGACCCGGAACGGCAGAACATGCTCATTCAGCAATACGACCATGGCTATACCGGATTTCCCACCAGGTGTGCGGTGGATCTCTCCCACCTGATCAAAATGGCTCGGCGGAATCTGGACAAGGTGATCTGCCCCGTGCTGGCCGTGCAGTCCCATGGAGATGAGACCATTTCGGCAGACAGTGCGGAGGTCATTGTGAACGGGGTATCCAGCACCAGGAAGGAAATTCTGTGGCTGGACGACGTTCCCCATGTGTGCACGATTTCCAAGGAGCATGAACACATTGCAGACGAAATCGCCAAGCATTTTCGGAGTGCGGAAAAGCGATAAAGGAGCATACAGGCAGAATGCGTGAAAAACGGGATCGGCTGCATACAGGCATGTTCCTGATCGCCTTTGGTGTGTGTCTGTATTGCCTGCTGCAAAACATTGGCGAAGTCGCCTCCTTCATGGGACGGCTCCACACCATTTTCTATCCCCTGCTGCTGGGCTTGGCGCTGGCCTTTGTGTTCAATGTGCTGATGAGCCCCTTGGAGCAGCTCCTGAAGCGGATCCCTTTCCTGAAGGAGCAGACCAGAACCACCCGGGTACTTGCCTTGGTGCTGACCCTTTTAGGTGCCGCCGCCTTGGTGACGCTGATGGTGCTGGTGATTGTTCCCCGTCTTGGGGAAACGGTCAGCCTGTTCGTCAACGTGCTTCCCCAGTCTGCGGCAGACTTGAGCAATGCCCTGCAGAGCTTCCTCCAGCGCTTCCGCGTGCCGGATGAAACCATGCAGAGCATCAGTGCCTACATCAGCGGCCTGGCACAGCAGGTGGTGAACATGATCAAGGAATCCACCGGCACCATTGCCAACTATGTGCTGAGCACGGTGGTATCCGCCTTCAGCACCATCATGAACATTGTGTTTGCCGTGATTGTGGCCATTTATGTGCTCTACGGCAAGGAGAAAAACGGTGCCTTCGTCCGCAAGCTGATGCTTCGCTTCCTGCCGGAGAAGACCACAAAGAAAATCATCCGTGTAGCCAGGCTGTCCTTTACCACCTTTGCGAATTTCGTGCGGGGACAGCTGCTGCAGGCCTTGATTCTGGGGGTTATGTGCTTCCTGGGCATGCTTCTCTTCGGCTTCCCCTATGCGGCGGTGGTGTCCCTGCTCATCGGTGTCACCTCCCTGATTCCCTTCCTGGGCGCATGGATCGGCGGCGGCATTGCGGCCATCCTTGTGGCGGCCATCGACCCCTTCAAGGGACTGATGCTGGTAATCTTCCTGGTGGTGCTGCAGCAATTCTCCGGCAGTGTGGTCTATCCCAGGGTGGTAGGCTCCACCATCGGCCTGCCGGGACTGCTGGTGATGGCGGCCATTATCATCGGTCAAGGCTTGATGGGCATGTTCGGCATTCTGATTGCCGTGCCCCTGTGCGCCGTATGCTATACGCTGCTGAAGCAGAAGCTGGAAGACGTGCCGGACACGGAAAGTCAAACATCCCAAGATCACACGGATACCTGAAATTCATTGCAAACAAAATGGGGACAGGCGATTTGCCTATCCCTTTTTATTATGGTTCTTTATTCATCCCCGCTTAACGCCCAGTTTCTCCGCCGCTTCATCCATGTCCAAGGTAGCGAAATAATCCTGCGGGGTTTCCGCCCGACGGATCATGCGATAGGTTCCATCCTCGCAGTAAAGAATCTCTGCGGAGCGCAGGCGGCCATTGTAGTTGTATCCCATGGAAAAGCCGTGGGCGCCGGTGTCGTGGATGACCACCAGATCCCCGTCCTTGATTTCCGGCAATGCCCGGTCAATAGCGAACTTATCGTTATTTTCGCAAAGGGAGCCGGTTACGTCATAGACGTGATCGCAGGGAGCATTTCTTTTCCCGCACACCGTGATATGATGATACGCCCCGTACATGGCCGGCCGCATCAGGTTGGCGGCGCAGGCATCCAGCCCCACATAGTGCTTATAGGTGTCCTTGTGATGGGTGGCACGGGCAACCAGCCAGCCGTTGGGGCCGGTCATCCAGCGGCCAAGTTCGGTCTTAATGGCTACGCCGCCCTCCGGGAAAACCTCCTCGTAAGCCTTGCGAACCCCTTCCCCCACCAGGGCAATGTCCGTCTTTTTCTGCTCCGGCCGATAAGGAATGCCTACGCCGCCGGAAAGGTTGGCAAAGGCGAAGGTCAGCCCGGTTTCCGCTGCCAGCTTCTTGCCGCAGGTGAAGAGAATCTTCGCCAGTGCCGGATAATAAGCATTGTCAATGGTATTGGAGGACAGGAACGCATGGAGACCGAACCGCTTCGCTCCCAAAGCCTTCAGCCTTTTCAATCCTTCCTGCAATTGGGGATAGGTGAAGCCGTACTTTGCTTCCCCGGGATTACCCATAATGGTGCCGCTGATCTGGAAGTCTCCGCCCGGATTATACCGGCAACAGACGCACTCCGGAATGCCGCCGTGCTTCTCCAGAATGTCAATATGGGTAATATCGTCAAGATTTACATAAGCCCCCAGTGCCCGGGCGTGGTCAAACTCCTCATCCGGCATGGCATTGGCCGAAAACATGATATTCCGGCCACGGAAGCCGCAGGCATCCGCCAAGGTCAGCTCCGTGTCGCTGGAGCAGTCCACACCGCAGCCTTCCTCCTTGAGAATGCGGAGAATGGTGGGATTGGGTAAAGCTTTAACAGCAAAATATTCCTGAAAATCCTGACACCAGGAAAAGGCTTTGTTCAGTGCCCGGGCATTCTCCCGAATGCCGTGCTCGTCATAAAGATGAAAAGGGGTGGGGTACTTGGCCGCCGCCCCTTCGAAAACTTCATCCGATAAGGAAAAATTAGGCATACATCCATCTCCGATCTTCGTCTGTGAGATCCTGTACCAATGTAGCACATTCGGCATAGGGGTGCAAGTTTTTTCCCTGTTCTTGCAAAAAGAAGGCTCCGCAGCGCTTGTCAGGAAAAGCGCCTGTATGATACAATAACTGTCAGTTCCAATTGTGGAGGAGGCCGTACCATGTCGCTGAAACCCTTCCGCTTTGACGGAAGCAAAACGCTGAACCTGAAGGATTTCGATACCGGTGCCGGAGAGGCACGCAGCCATAAGGCAGAGCTTGTGGCCAAGACTGCCGAGAATTTGCGGGAAGCCGCCCTTTTGCAGGAGAAGCTGTATGCCGCCGGGCAGGAAGGCCTCGTCATTGCCATTCAGGCCCGAGATGCCGCCGGCAAGGACAGCCTGATCAAGCATGTGTTCTCCGGCCTGAACCCGGCAGCGTTGGAAATTCACTCTTTCAAGTCCCCCAGCAAAACGGAGCTGGCCCATGATTATCTGTGGCGCATCAATCAGGCACTGCCGCCCCGGGGCACCATCGGCGTATTCAACCGCTCCCAGTATGAAGATGTGCTGGTGGTGCGGGTGCATCATATGGAGAAAAATTATGCTCTGGCGCCCCGCTGCCTGACGGAGGATTTCTTCCCTCGTCGTTATGCCCAGCTGATGAACTGGGAACAGTACCTGTATGAAAACGGTTACCGGATGGTGAAGCTCTTCCTGCATGTGAGCAAGGAGGAGCAAAAGGAGCGTTTCCTTGACCGGCTGGAGCGGGAGGACAAGCACTGGAAGCTTTCCCTAGCGGATATGGTGGAGCGGAACCTGTGGGATGCTTATGATGAAGCCTTCGAGGATGCCATCAACGCCACCGGCACGCCGGAGAGCCCCTGGTATGTCATCCCTGCGGACAATAAATGGTACACCCGTTACCTGACCAGCGAAATTCTCCTGGAAACCCTGAAAGACATGGATCCCCGGTATCCTGCCCTGAACAGTGCCGATGCTGCCAAGGTGCCTGCCGCCATTGAGCAGCTTGAAAATGAATCCTAATTGCCTCCATAAAGCAAGGAGCTGTGAAGACGTCATCCTCACAGCTCCTTGTTTTTTTCGATTGATCAGCTGCCCAGGTAGGCCTTTTTCACTGCATCATTATGCAGCAGGTCATCGGCAGGGCCTTCCATGCTGATGTTGCCGGTTTCCAGCACATAAGCACGATCCGCAACGGACAGTGCCATTTGAGCGTTCTGTTCCACTAGCAGGATGGTGGTGCCGGCCTTGTGCAAGGTCTTCACAATATCGAAGATCTGCTCCACCAGAATGGGCGCCAAGCCCATGGAGGGCTCATCCAGCATGAGCAGCTTTGGCTTGCTCATGAGTGCCCGAGCCATGGCCAGCATCTGCTGTTCACCACCGGAAAGGGTGCCGGCAATCTGCTTTTCTCTTTCCTTCAGCCGGGGATACAGGGTGTACATCTCATCAATGGAGGCTTCGATCTCCCCTGCAGGACGGGTGTAGCCGCCCATTTCCAAGTTCTCCCGAACAGTCATCTGCTGGAAGATCCGCCGTCCCTCCGGGCAAAGGGCAATGCCCTGAGACACCACCTTGAAGGAAGGCATGGCCAGCAGGCTCTTGCCGTCGAAGGTGATGGAGCCGCTGCGGGGGTGGAGCAGGCCTGCTACCGTGTTCAGGGTGGTGGACTTGCCTGCGCCGTTGGCACCGATCAGCGTCACCACCTCATCCTCATACACTTCAAAGCTGATGCCCTTGATGGCATGGATGGCGCCGTAATATACGTGGATATCCTCAACCTTCAGCAGGGGCTTACGGTTCTCACTCATTAGGCTCCCTCCTTCTGCTTGCCCAGGTAGGCTTCGATGACCACAGGGTTCTGCTGAATTTCTTCTGCCGTGCCCTTGGCAATGACCTTGCCGTAGTTCAGCACGCAGATGCCTTCGCAGATGCCCATGACCAGATTCATATCATGCTCAATCAGCATGACGGCAATCTGGAACTTATCCCGGATCTTGATGATGTTGTCCATCAATTCTTCCGTTTCATGAGGGTTCATGCCGGCAGCCGGCTCATCCAACAGCAGCAGGGAAGGATTGGTGGCCAGGGCACGAACAATCTCCAACCGACGCTGTGCGCCGTAGGGCAGGGAGCCTGCCTTCATCTCCGCCATGTCCTGCATGTCAAAGATGCTCAGCAGATCCATGGCCTTTTCATGCTGCACCCGTTCCTGTTTCCAGAAAGCAGGCAGGCGGAAAATGCCGGTGAACATGCCGTACTTCACCTGATTGTGCAGACCGATACGCACATTGTCCTCCACGGACATTTGGCTGAACAGGCGAATATTCTGGAAGGTACGGGCAATGCCCAGCTTGTTGGCCTGCACCGTGTTCATACCGGCGGTGTCCCGGCCGTTAATCAGCACCGTGCCGGTAGTGGGCTGGTACACCTTGGTCAGCAGGTTGAAAACCGTGGTTTTACCAGCACCGTTAGGGCCGATCAAACCGGCGATTTCCGTTTTGCCGATGGTCAGGTTAAAGTCTTCCACAGCCTTCAGGCCGCCAAATTCGATGCCCAGGTGGCGGGCTTCCAGTACAGGGGATTTGTTAATATCCCGCTCAGGCACAATGGATTCGCTAGGAACGGGCACCATCTTGGTGTTAGACTTCCGCTTCAACTGCGTCATGCCGCTTCGCCCTCCTTCTTCTGCTGCTTTTCACGGTGGAAAATGCTGTTGGCCAAGTTCTTCAGGAAGGGATTGTTGGTGGCCAGCATGACCAGAATCAGCACCACGGCGTACACCAGCATCCGGTAGTCGGCAAAGGCACGGAGCATTTCGGGCAGCACAGTCAGCAGCGTTGCCGCAATGACAGAGCCGCGGATGTTGCCGATACCGCCCAGCACCACAAACACCAGCACCAGAATGGACGTATCAAACTTGAACTTGCTGGCCACGGTAGTGGAAGCATTTAAGCCGTACAGGGCACCGGCCATACCAGCCAGCACAGCCGCCACCACAAAGGCGATCATCTTATACTTGGTTACGGCAATGCCCACAGACTCGGCTGCGATTCGGTTGTCACGGGTAGCCATAATGGCACGACCCGTGCGGCTGTTGATCAGATTCAGCACCACAAAGAGGGCAAACAGCACCAGCACAAAGCCCATGGTGAAGGTAGCAATCTTTGCAATGCCCGTAGCGCCTGCAGGGCCGTTGACGAAAATCTTGCCCGGCAGGTCGGGATCGTTGAAGGACACATAGATCTTCCTGCCGTCAACGGAGAAGTACAGACAGTTCAGCACGTTGCGGATAATTTCGCCAAAGGCCAGAGTCACAATGGCCAGATAGTCGCCCCGAAGGCGAAGGACGGGAATGCCGATCAGCACGCCTGCCACACCGGCCATAACGCCGCCAAACACCATGGACAGGATCAGCCGCACCACGGTGTTTTCCATGTTAAAGGAATTCAGCAGCCAGGTGGATGCCACAATACCGGAGAATGCGCCGATGCTCATAAATCCGGCATGACCAAGGCTCAATTCGCCGGATATACCCACCGTCAGGTTCAGGGACACAGCCATGACGATGTACACGCAAATGGGCACCAGCTGTCCCTTGAAGGAGCGGCTCATGCTGCCGTTCTGCACCATGACCTGGCAGATGATAAAGGCAATCACCACCATGCCATAGGTAATGAGATTGTTGAGGAATCGTTTCTTGCTCTGTTTCATGCCGCTCACCTCACACTTTCTCGTGCACTGCTTTGCCAAGCAGACCGGTCGGCTTTACCAGCAGCACCACAATCAGCACAGCGAACACCAGTGCATCGCTCAGCTCGGTAGAGACGTATGCCTTGCCAAGGATTTCAATCACGCCCAGCAGCAATCCGCCGATGAGGGCGCCGGGAATGGAGCCGATGCCGCCGAACACAGCAGCAGTAAAGGCCTTAATACCGGGCATGGAACCGGTGGTAGGCTGCAGCACGGGATAAGAAGAGCACAGCAGCACGCCGGCTACAGCAGCCAGGGCACTGCCGATGGCAAAGGTCAGGGAAATGGTGAAGTTCACGTTAATGCCCATGAGCTCTGCCGCGCCTCTGTCCTCAGAAACCACCCGCATGGCCTTGCCCATCTTCGTCTTGTTGGTGAACAGGGTCAGGGCAATCATGATCACAATGTTCGCAAGCACCGTCACCATGGTTTCGCCGGAAATAACCATCTGCCCGTCAAACAGGAAAATGGAAGGAATGGAAACCACGGAAGGGAAGCTCTTGGGATTCGCGCCCCAGATGATCTGTGCAATGTTTTGCAGGAAGTAGCTGACACCAATGGCGGTAATCAGCACAGCCAGAGAGGTTGCCTGGCGAAGGGGCTTGTAGGCCAATCCCTCAATCACCACGCCAAGCACCGTGCAGACCACAATGGACAGCAGCACACCCAGCAAAGGTGACATGCCCCAATACTGGGTCGCGCAGAAGCAAATATAGCCACCGACCATGATAACATCGCCGTGGGCGAAGTTCAGCATTTTTGCAATGCCATACACCATGGAGTATCCCAAGGCAATAATGGCATAAACGCTGCCCAGGCTCAGTCCATTGACCAAGTGGGAAAGGAATGTAATCATTTGCCGCACCCTCTCCTATCTCTTTTTCATCCAGTGCAGATACCAGCCAAAAGTGCGCATAAGGTAATCAGCATAAAGCGCCCCACGTTGGACGTGCCTTATGCCGGTTACCTTATGCCATGCGGTGTGCCGTTCCGTCTGCCCTGCCTTACCGGCAGGGCAGACGGCTGAAAAGAATCCGATTCTCTTCGAGCGCTTAGGCTTACTTGGTTGCGCTAACGTACACGCCGTTCTTGATAACGACAGCCATAGGAGTCTTGGTTACTTCGCCGGTAGAGACCCAGGTCATGGTGCCGGTCAGGCCTTCCACCGTGATTTCCTGGAAAGCGGCAATCAGCAGATCGCAAGCATCAGCATAAGAGGTTTCAGCAGTGATGCCGGCAGCCTGGATCGCGGTGTACAGGGCATAGATGCCGTCATAAGCATCAGCAGCGAACTGGTTCGGCACTTCGCCGTACAGGTTCTGATAGGTGCTTACGAACTTCTGGGTCTTCTCATCCTCAGCGTCAGCAGAGAAGGGGGTCAGCAGCATAACGCCCTCAGCCAGAGAGGTGTCGAAGCCTTCCAGGCTCAGGATGCCGTCCATGCCGTCCACACCGAAGAAGGTGGGCTCATAGCCAACGGAAGCAGCCTGCTTGAGGATCATGGAAGCGGGGGTGTAGTAGATGGGCAGGAACACCAGCTCAGCACCGGCATCCTTCATGGCAGCAACCTGCACGGAGAAGTCGCTGTTGTCATCGGAGGTGAAAGCCTGCTTGGCTACGATTTCCAGACCCAGCTCAGCAGCCTTCTCTTCGAAGGTCTGGGTGATGCCGGTGGAGTAGTCAGAGCCGCTGTTGTAGATGATGCCAACCTTGGTGGCCAGAGCATTGTCCACAATGTACTGTGCGGAAGCAGAGCCCTGAGCAGGGTCGGTGAAGCACACCTGATACATGTTGTCCTTGCCCTCGATGACCTTGGTGGAGGAAGCGGAGGGGGTCAGCATGAACACGCGCTCAGCATAAGCTTCAGCAGAAACAGCGATGCAGGGGGTGGTGGTCACGGTGCCCAGCATCATCTGTGCGCCCTTGTCCAGCAGGGTGTTGAAAGCGTTGATGCCCTTTTCGGCGTCGTTCTCATCGTCTTCTGCCAGCAGCTCAAGCTGTACGCCGCCCAGTGCGTTGATTTCGTCAACGGCGATCTGTGCGCCGCGCTCAACAGCCAGGCCATAAACAGCAGCACCGCCGGTCAGGGGGCCGCTCATACCAATCTTAATGGTGTCCTCGGCAGATGCGAAAGCGCACAGGCTCATCGCCATGGCAAGTGCCAGAACAGCTGCAACCAATTTGCGGAACTTCATGGTCATTCCTCCTAAAAGAAAATAGATGCGAGAACCACTGCCTCAGCAGAAGATTCTTGCGCTCTATCTTACGCCTGTCAAAAACATGCGTCAAGGGTAATTCTGTTTTTTTCATGCACTTTTCAGGAACATTTATGCATCTTGTACCATATGGACATTTTTAGGCCAGATTGTGCAAACGTTCGTTTTACTGCATGCTGCAAAGGTTCAGCAGCAGATTCACATCCCCGTACACCCGCACATTGCCGAACAGCAGCGCCTCCATGGGGGTAGTCTTGCCCCGAATCACGCCCAGCAGCACCCCTTCCTTGGTATGGATAATGCAGGAAGGATATTCGTCATAGCTTTTCGTGACCCGAACGCTGCCGTCTTCCAGATGGATAAACGCAACATGAGAGCCCCACTCCAGGCGAATGGTTTTGTTGATTCCCTGAAGCCTTGCCCGATAAGGCTCCGCAAGGCAGGGCAGCTCAGTAAGGAACTGATCCACAGCCGATTCTCTTGCCATACTGCCTTGCCTCCTTTTCAGTCTCAAGAATGACATCATGGTCTGAGGAAACGATTGTTTGACACGGTCAAGCCGTTTGCGTTCAGATTTGGTGGAATGGGAAAAGTGTATGATGATGTATTTTCATGAATCGGTTTTCGTGGTGGGTGTGGGAGGGGGCTTTTGGCACAAAAGCCGCCCTCCCACATTTCCAAACATATCCCTTACTGTTCCGGTACCACCATAAAGATGACCAAATCTTCCGGACCGTCATTGTAGGTGGCATGAGCGTGTCCCTTAGGGCAGTAGTGCATCTGCCCGGGGAGCACAGTTTCCTCCTTGCCGTCATACACTACACGAGCCTTGCCGGAAGATACGTAAAAGATTTCACTGTTGGTTTCATGAGTATGCATCCCAATGCTGGAGCCGGCAGGCAGGCGGCCGATGCCAATACGGTTCATGCCGTCAAAGGTCATCTTCACAAATACGTTGCCGTCTCCGCCCTTAAAATGCTCTACTTCCTGTTCTTCCATCCCCGGAAAATCCAGAATCATACCAAAGCCTCCTTGTTTTGCAGGGGTGAAAATATCCGTCCCCTATTTCTTTCATTCTCTTTCATACGGAGAAATTCCTTTATTTCTCCAGCCAATTCAGGGAGCGTTCCACTGCCCGGTGCCAGCCACGGAGCAAATGCTCCCGTTCGTGCTCCGGCATGGTGGGTTCAAAGGTTAGATCCCGCTGCCATACGGCGGCTGTATCCTCCACGTTCTGATACAGCCCCACAGCCAAGCCTGCCAGCAGAGCCGCGCCAAGTGCCGTTGTTTCCATGACCTGAGGCCGCACAACCGGCACATTCATGATGTCCGCCTGGAACTGCATCAGGAACGCATTGGCACTGGCACCCCCATCCACCTGCAGCTGTGCAGGGGTTGCACCGCAATCCTGTGCCATGGCCTGCATCAGGTCTGCGGACTGATAGGCAATGGCTTCCAGCGCGGCACGCACCACGTGGGCTCGGCCCGTCCCCCGGGTCATGCCCACCAGCGTGCCCCGGCTGTACATATCCCACCAAGGAGCTCCCAGCCCGGTAAAGGCAGGCACCAGATACACGCCGCCCGTATCCTTCACAGAGGTGGCCACTCCTTCGCTTTCTGCCGCGGTGGAAATCAGCTTCATTTCGTCCCGCAACCACTGGATGGTGGCGCCGCCCATAAACACGCTGCCCTCCAGCGCATAGGTGGGCTTGCCGTTAATCCGCCATGCCATGGTGGACAGCAGGCCATGCTCGCTGTGAATCCGCTTTTCTCCCGTGTTCATCAGCATGAAGCAGCCTGTGCCGTAGGTGTTCTTCACCATGCCTGTCTTCAGGCAAGCCTGACCAAACAGGGACGCATGCTGATCCCCTGCCATGGACGCCACCGGAATGGGTCTGCCCAGAATGGACGTGTCCAGCATGCCGATGACCTGGCTGGAATCCACTACCTTGGGCAGGCAAGCCCGGGGAACATCCAGGATTTTCAGCAGTTCATCATCCCAGTCCTGAGTCTCCAGATTGAACATCATGGTACGGCCTGCGTTGGTAGCATCCGTCACATGGGGACGGCCTGTCACCAGATGCCAGGCAAGGAAGCTGTCCACCGTGCCGAAGCACAGCTCACCGGCTTCCGCCCTTTCGTGCAGATCCAGATGATCCAGCAGCCAGGCCAGCTTGGTACCGGAAAAATAGGCATCGGGAATCAGTCCCGTCTTCCGGCGGATCATATCCCCATAGCCTTCCTTCAGCAGCCATTCCACATTGTGGGCAGTGCGGCGGCATTGCCACACAATGGCGTTGTGAACGCAGGTGCCGGTTTCCCGGTCCCACAGCAGGGTAGTCTCCCTTTGGTTGGTAATGCCGATGGCCGCTATGTCCGCCACATCCACGCCGCTCAGCTTCACTGCTTCACGAAGTGCTGTGATCTGGGTGGTCAGAATGTCATTGGGATCATGCTCCACCCAGCCCGGCTTGGGATAGTGCTGCGGAAATTCCACGCCCTTGGCCGCCAGCATATGCCCCGCCGTGTCAAACACAACCGCTCGGGAGCTGGTCGTCCCCTGATCCAGTGCTACCAATACCTTCTGTGCCATATCTACCTCCAATAAAACCCGAACCCACGTCGGGAAATCAACGTCTTGATGAGTACTCGCCCACAGAATGCGCAAAGGCTCAGGAGACTTGCCCCTGAGCCTTTGTGGGTGGGGTCGAACCCCGATTGACTATTCCAATGTAATGCCGTAAATGAAGGCGGTATTCTTGCCCGTGGTGCCGATCACCAAGGTGCTGCCGTACACGGCAGGAGAACCCTCGATGGTGCCTTCCAGCTGCAGGGTGGAAACCACCTCGCCGGTGGTGCCCTTCAGCAGGTACAGCATGCCGCTGGCACTGGCCTGCACGATCCAGCTTTCTCCGTCCTCGCTGTACACAGCCACGGGAGAGGAATAGCTGTAATCATCCAATGCTCTGGTCCAGGCCACGGAGCCGTCCTTCTTGTTCAGCGCAATCACTGCACCGGCAGCCGCACCTTCCGCACCGGTAATGGTTACGCCTGCATCCGTCTGCAGACTGGACAGGGTGTAAATCACCAGATCATCAATGTCGTCTTCGCCGATCACAGCACTGGCCTTGGCGCCGGGGGTAACGGTGTTCTTGGTGTTCTTCTTCACCGCAACCTCGCTGGTCCAGTCCAGTTCACCGGTCATGGCATTGTACCGGCGAATCTGGCAGCTGCCCTTGGAACGGTTGGTCAGCGTGTTAGCGGTATAGAGCCACAAGGTACCGTTGTCGTCAAAGTCCAGGGAAATGGCGGCATCCACTTCATCCTCGGTATTCACAGCCCACACCGTGGACATGGTGGTGGTATCCACACAGCGGAGGATACCCTTCACATCCGCATAGAAGGCATAGCTCTGATACATAGCGATGGAAGATTCCACAGCCGTATTCTTGTTCTTCTCGCCGGTTGCCTTGGACTTGAGCACCACCGTGGAAGGATCCAGCTTGATGGAGCCCACGTTGTAATCGAACTCCGTGCCCAGCTTGGTCACATACAGCATGCCGTTGGTGCCGGCGGTGACCAAGGTGTCGGAGGTGGGATCAATCAGGGCAGAGGTTTCGAAGGAACCAACCTCGTTGTACGGCCGCTTCAGCTTGCCGTCCAAGCCGTCAATCATGTAAATCTGCTCCTGGTTCAGCAGATTGTAGAACCGGAGGCCGATATCGCCGGTGCCGCTCTTCATCTTGCGAGCGTACTGACCGACCGTCATCACAGGATAGCCCAGGGGATGCAGGCTGACAGAACCCTTCATGGGATAGCCTACATTGATGGCATCCCGGGTAGGCTGTCCGTCAGCCAGGTCAAGGAAGTAAATCTTGCCGTCCAGGCCGGCCACAATGACTTCCTTCAGTGCCGTTGTGTTCTTCTTTTCTTCCACAATGTTCGTGAAGGAACGAACCTCACGGCTCCACTTGATAATGGCAGGCTGACCCGTCCAGCCGATGCCGTAATAGGTAGCGGACGAGCCCTTCACACTGCCGGCCTCAGCCTTCCACTTCAGGCTCATGCCGGTAAGGCTGCCCACATTGCCCACAGCCGCATTCTGGCGGAAGGCATTGCCGCGGTAGGTCATCACGCCATAGGGCATGGTGGTGTAGTTATCCCCGGCAGGCATGTTCAGGATTTCCTTTTCTGCCCGGGTATAGCTGGTCAGCCGCTTGGTATTGGAGTAAGCAATCTCTTCCGCAATCAACTTGGAAGGCAGTGCACTGGCATCCGCTGCGGCGGTCAGCTCCGGCACAGCGGTCGGCTCGGCCGTGGGTACAGCCGTAGGCGTGGGCGTTGCCGTAGGTTTAGCCGTAGGTGTTGCGGTCGGCGCAATCGTAGGCGTTGCCGTAGGTGCAAGGGTTGCCGTAGGCTCCAGCGTAGGTTCGGTGGTAGGCTCCAAGGTGGGGGTAGCGGTAGCAGGTGCTTCCGTTACAGGCACAGGGGTCTGGGTTACCACAGGCGTTGCGGTCACCACCGGGGCTTCCGTTGCCACGGGAGCGGCTGCAATCTGCAGTTCCTGGCTTCTGCCCGTATCGCTCCAGTTTTCGCCATCGCCGACCTGAGCGGATACTGTGCCTTCATAGCCGTCCTCTACGGTAAAGATCATCATCCACAGCCGGGTATCCACGTTATCCGTGACCATGGACGTTTCCGTTTTCAATACTTCTCCTGCTTCATCCACCAAGCGCACTTCGTTCGTGGTCTTGTTGGTGGTCAGGGAGAAAATCACGTCCATAGGTGCCGTGCCTTCCGTGTTCACGGCAGAGAAGTCCAGTGCTTCGGCAGGCACAGCCGTTTCCTTGCCGAAGAGGCTTCCCACGCTGTCCACCACGCCGGACACAGCCCCGGTGACCGTGCTCTTGATGCTGCCCAAGGCACCGGTGGCATCATCCGGAATGAGCATAATGCCCACCACGGCCAAGGCCAGCACCAGAATGATCACAATAAGGGCGATCAAGCCGCCGTGACGCTTGCGCTGTGGTTCTTCCTCCACAGGGGCAGGGGCTTCGGCACGCTTCATTTGGGGACGGCGAGCCGCCGTTTCTCCGGCCTGTTCTCCTCTGGCGTAATTGGCATTGACAGGCGGGCGGCGATCATAGCCCGGCGCATTCACCGGACGGCGCACACCCTCCTCCCGCTCGGTTTGAGGACGCTGGGTGCGAGTCCGATCCAGACTGGCCGGCCGGGGTACCCCCCGGGGTGCTTCCCCGTCCGCCGTGCGTGCCACAGGCCGAGTCGTGACCCTGGTCGTTCTCGCCTGAGGTCTGGGCTCGTCCTCCGCTTCCGGCACCGCCGGCGCAACAGGCTTCACCTCTTGGGTGCTTTCTGCCTGCGTCTCTTCTGCCGGCTGATCATATCGGGCGGAACGACGGCGATGGGGACGGGCAGTCGCCTCCCCGCTTACCGGCTCCATGATCCGGGTCGCCTGCTGATCCAGATCCCCGGTATTTTGCGTTCCTTGTTCATCACGACGAAAATCGCTCAAAGCTCTTTACTCCTTTGCGATATTTTTTCTTGTACCTCTTATCCATTATACCTGATTCCACTGCCATAAACAAGCTTTTCCGTGAAAACATTGTAAAACTTCAGCCTGTATCACCTTGAAGAAGGAGGATTTTCTTCCTTTTTTGCCATTACAGAAGCAGGTGCAGCCTTCCGATGCGGGATCCGCCGAGTGATAAACGTGCTGACACCCAAGGCCAAGGCAATCATGACAATGTTCGTCATGGCGCTGACCCCCACGCTGACAGCCTCGTTTGTGTTTCCCTGAGCCATCAGGGACATGAAGCGGTACAGCCCCAGTCCGGGCACGGCCGGAATCACCGCCAGGGTAGTGAAGGCAGTGGCGATCATCCGCATTTTTCTGGCTGCGTACTGAGCAATCAGTGCACCGATAAGCATGCCGATAAACATGGCCACAGGGTCGCTGCATCCAAGGGACAGCAGCACCGTATACAGCGTGTAGCCAAAACCGCCGATAACACCAGCCGGCAGCCAACAGCGGCGCGGCGTCCGCAGGATAAAAGCGAAACCCAAGGTGGCAAAAAAGGCGCCGATGAAGGTCTGCAGCAAGGCGATCACCATAGCTTGATCCCTCCCAGCAAACGGCACAGGCTGGTAGCCACCAGTGCGCCCCCTGCCACCAAAGCCGCTGTCAACGTGGCCTGCAGCAAATGGGAACTGCCGGAAACCATATCCCCCCGCAGGGTATCCTGCACGGCATTGGTCATGCTGAGTCCTGGCAGCAGGGGCATCAGAGCGCCGCCTACGATCAAATCCACATGACCAAGGCCTGTCAAAACATACAGCAAGGTGGGCAGCAAGGTACACACAAAGCTGCCCAGCAAGCTGGTGAAAAGGCCGTTCACGTGCTGGCGATCCAGGGCATTGCACATCAGCTGCACAAGGCCGGCAGCCAGAAATGCGGATACACAGTCCAGCACCGTGCCGCCAAACATAAGAGAAAACCCGGAGCCCGTTACCGATGCGCCAAGGACAATCAACCACCCGGGCAGCTCAGGCCGGCACTGCTCCAGCTGTTTCAGCTTGGCTAATGTTTCCTCCGGTGACAATTCTCCTGCCTCCACCTGACGGGAAATGGCATTCACCGCATCCACGCTGGTCAGGTTGGTGCCTTTGCGGCGGATGCGCACCACCCCGGTTTCCGTGGTGCCATCCTCCCGGCGATAGCTGACAAACACGCCGCTGGGTATGGCGAAGCTCTCCACATTTTTTAGGCCGAAGGCACGTCCCATTCGGGTGACCGTCTCCTCTACGCGAAAGGTTTCGCCGCCGTTTTCCATAATGATCTGCCCTGCAAGCTCCAGCAGCTCCATCGGCTCTGTCATTTCAGTGTCCTCAGCCTTGGCGCACGCATGCGCACCAAGGCTCTTTCTTCCTATCATTGGCATGCTGCCGCTTTATTCATCCACGGTAATGCGCAGCAGATAAATCCACAAAGTTCGCCTGTACTGTTCATAAGCCCCACGGGCATGGTACAGTTCCTTCAGGGCAGCATAGATGCGGAACTTGACCTTGATATTCCGCACGGGATGATACACGCTGTCCAGCATTTGATGCGCCGTCATGCCCTTGGGATTGCGAATATAGTCGTAAACCGGCTTTGCGCTGAAGGTCAGGCGATTCACATGCGCCAGATAGGCGCAGACGAACACCATATCCTCCCCGTAGCTCAGTCCGGAAATGAAACGCAGCTGATGCTTCTGAATCATGTCCGTGCGGAACAGCTTATTCCACAGCACACCATAGTAGAAGCTGTTGCTCTTTTGATTCAGGTGAGGCAGGAACCCATTGCCTTCCACTGTTTTCTCTTCCTGCACCAATGCACGCACACGGCGCACCGGCCCCACCACATCCGTGTAGCCGGCAATGACCAGATCCGCCTTTGTCTCCTCCGCCCGGCGGACAAGATGCTCCACGGAATCCTCCGGTAGCGCATCATCCCCGTCCACAAAGCGGGTATACTTCCCTTTGCAAAAGGTCATGCCGTGGTTGCGAGCTTCCGAAACCCCGGCATTCGCCTGATGCACAACGCGGATCCTGTCATCCTTGGCTGCTTCCTGATCCAGTATGGCGGCAGTGCCATCCTTGCTGCCGTCATCCACCACAATAATCTCCAGCCGCTGCCAGGTCTGCCGCTGTACGCTTCGCAGGCACCGGACAATGGTCTTCTCTCCATTCCACACGGGGATCACCACGCTCACCAAGGGCTGATCCACGCTATCACTCCTTACTTTCCCTACTGTTTCAATGCAGAAACAATCCCCGTCATTGTACCTTGTGCTCTCTGCCTTGTCAACCTTTGCCCAAAAACGAAAAAATCCCCCGGCTCTCGCCGAGGGATTGTATGCGGACGATTAGTCCACCGTGAAGGGCAGCAGCGCGATGGCACGTGCGCGCTTGATGGCCTCGCTCAGCTGACGCTGATGCTTGGCGCAGTTGCCGGACATACGGCGGGGCAGGATCTTGCCGCGCTCGTTGATGAAACGACGCAGACGGTTGATATCCTTGTAGTCGATGTATTCGACCTTATCCACACAGAAGCTGCATACCTTCCGGCGGGGACGACGTCCTCCCCGGGGACGCGGCCTTCTTTCACCACGTTCTTCAGACATTCGGATGGCCTCCTCTCAAGCTTACTTAAGCGTTAAAATGGCAAATCATCGTCGGCTACCTGGGTAAAGCCGTCATTCTGAGCGGTTACGCTGCTGCTGGTAGGAGCAGCAGGGGCGGCAGGAGTGTAGCCTGCGCCTTCGCTATCATTCCGGCTGGACAGGAACTCGACATCTTCAGCAGTGACATCCAGAGATACACGGGTCGTACCGTCGTTCGCCTGATAGGTGCGAGCGGTGATCGGCCCGGACACGAACACCTTGCGACCCTTGGCCAGATACTTGGCGCAATTTTCGCCCAGCTGACGCCAAGCGGTAATGCGGAAGAACTGTGCGGGATCCTGCTGGTCGCTGTTCTGGTTCCGGCCACGGCGGTCATTCACCGCAATGGTGAAATCGCACACGCTGATGCCGTTGGAGACAGTGCGCAGTTCAGGGTCACGGGTCAAATTACCGATCAAAATGATCTTGTTCATGCTTTTACCCTCACGGATGCCTTACTCAGCATCAGCAGCAGCGGGAGCTTCCTCGGCGGGAGCTGCTTCAGCAGCGGCCTCAGCCACAGGTGCTGCCACGGGTGCGGTGCGCACCGAACGGGGCTTCACATTGCTGCGCTTTTCGACCAGCTTCACCACCAGGTAGCGGATTACGCTGTCATAGATCTCCAAGTTACGCTCAAGCTCGCGGGGGAACTCAGCAGGTGCCTTGAAGGTCACCAGCACGTACCAACCCTCGGTCTTGTAGTTGATGGCATACGCCAGGCGGCGCTTGCCCCAAGTCTCGTCGACCTTTTCGACTTCACCACCGTTGGCTGCGATCAGGGCAGAAACCTTTTCAATCAGCTCCTTGCGAGCAGTTTCCTCCAGTGCAGTGTCGATGATGTAGGTCAGTTCATACCTATTCATATCTTTCACCTCCTCACGGACTTTGGCGCTACATCCATGTGTAGCGCAAGGATGTGCCAATTAGGGATTATACCAGAATGCCGCCGATTTGGCAAGGTGTTTTTTGTTGTTTTTACCGCCGGACTTGTAGGAGTGTCAAGCATAGGTTACACATAGGGCAGCGGAGAGAAGTCAAGGG
>JAUMVT010000036.1 GCA_030529995.1 Clostridia bacterium | reverse complement strand
GGCCCACATAGTGCCGTGCCAGGGAAACCACCAGACGCAGGTTGGCGGAAATCAGCTGCTTCTTCGCGTCCGCATCCCCTGCCTCAATCCGCTTGGCCAGTTCCACTTCTTCTTCTGCCGTCAGCAGAGGCGTAGCGCCAATCTCCCGCAAATACATCCGCACCGGGTCAGACAGGCTGTCGTCGTAAGTATCCGTATAGGTGGCAGTGCTGTCATTCTTCGCCGGTTCTGCCGCTGCTTCATCCACCACTTCGATTTTCATGGACTGGAGCGTATCCAATACAGCGTCCATTTGCTCCGCATCCATGCCAAGGCCTTCCAGCTGATCGGCAATTTCCTGACAGGTCAGTTTGCCCTGTTCACGTCCCAGTTCATAAAGATCGTTCAGTTTCTCTTGGCGAACGTCCGTTGAAAGTGTCACGGGAATCCTCACTCCTATTACTCTGTCTGCACGTTATAGCTGCGTTGACCTGCGAGCTTTCAGCTGATTCAACTGTGCGCTAAGCTGCTGCACCTGCATCATTGCTTCCCGTTTCTCCTCGCCGGTCATACCGTTAACGTTTTGCATAATGGTCTTAATCTGTCGCTCAATGCGCTTGCGGCGCAAAGAAGAAAGGCAATCCTCTGCCATGCGGATCAGCTGATCCGTATCCTCCGACGGCGGTGTCAGAAGGAGGCGACCCACACGAGCCCGGATGTCCTCCCGATCCTGAAATGCATCCACCAAGGCTGCAGGAGAGTCTCCCTCCTTCAGCCTTGTATAAAGAGATTTCAGCAAAGGGTCATCAAAATCCTGCTCAGAAATGATATCTGAAGGCAATCTTCTTGTGCCCAGAAGAGAAATCAGCATTTCCTGGGCTCGCAGTTCATCATCGGTACTATCCGCTGCAGGGGTTCGCCGAACGGATGCAGCGGCGGCAGGCTTCTGCACCGCTTCATTCACTCGGGGAACCGTCTGCCCGATCTGCGCCATCAGCACTTCCCGGCTGAAGCCCGTCTGCACCATCAGCTGCTGCAGATGATTCTCCATTTCCACCGGCTCAAGCCCTTTCAGGATCTGAGCGCAAGCCTTGGCGTACTCGGTTCTTCCCTCTTGGGTGGAAAGATCATATTGATCCTTCAGCCGCCGCATACGGTAGGTAGCCGGTGAAAGCGCAGGAAGCTTCTCGAAGCCCTCCAGCCCGTCCCGGCGGATGAACTCATCCGGATCCAGCCCGTCCGGGAAATCCAGCACTCTGGCCGGAATGCCTTCCGCCTCCAGAATGTCCAAGCCCCGGAGGATAGCATGCTGCCCGGCGCTGTCTCCGTCATAGCTCAGGTACACCTTTGGAGCAAACCGCTTAAGCAGTCGAGCCTGCTCGTTGGTCAATGCCGTGCCGAGGGTAGCGCACACGCCGGTCACGCCGAACTGGGTCAGGGACACCACATCCATGTAGCCCTCCACCAGCACCACACGTTCCAGATGCCGCTCCTTCCGCAGCAGATTGGCCGCATAGACCCCCAATCGTTTGTTGAACACCGGGGTGTCCGATGTATTCAGGTACTTGGGCTGTCCCTCGCCTAAAATACGGCCGCCGAAAGCCAGCACATTGCCATACTGGTCAATGATGGGAAAAATGGCTCGGTTGCGAAACATATCAAAAGCTCGCTTCGGACGCTTGGTACCGTCCGGCAGCGTCTCCTCATCCTTCACCACCGTCAGTCCCACTTGCCGGAGCTCCTCCAGGGTGAAGCCCTTCTGCAGCAGCTGTTGGGTCAGAAAATCCCACTTTTCCGGCGCAGCCCCCAAGCCGAACTTCCGAATCACATTGTCCGTCAGTCCCCGCTGCTTCAGGTAGTTGAGGCTTGCCTCCCCTTCCTTGGTATACAGGGTCTGATGGAAGATTCTTGCCGCCTCCCGGTTGGCCGACAGCAGCCGATCCCGCTGATCCCGCTTGCGCTGCCAATCCGGGTCATTCTCCATCTGGGGCAGCGGCATATGCAGCTGATCCGCCAGAAAACGCACCGCCTCCGGAAAATCCAGCCGCTCAATTTCCATGATGAACTGAATTACACTGCCGCCGGCCTTACAGCCGAAGCAGTAGTACAGCTGCTGTTCCGCATCCACGGAAAAGGAAGCGGTCTTTTCCCCGTGAAAAGGGCACAAGCCCCAATAGCGATGTCCGTTCTTCTTCAGAGGGACATAGCCGGATACAATCTGCACAATATCAGCCCGTGCCCGGAGTTCATCCAGCCACGCAGCAGGAAAGCGTGATGCCATCTTTGCTCCACCTGTCCTATTCTTTCGCCAAAGCCGATGTTTTTCCTGCTTCTTTCAGCAAAATCCGTCCAAGTCCGCAGAAAAGCGCACAAAACACAGCCATGCCTGTTGCTTTCCGTCAATTGCCTGCTGAGAAGCCGTTGGGAATAAAAAGTCTCTCATAGGTGCGAATGGCAAACCGATCCGTCATGCAGCTGAGATAATCCGCCACTGCCCGATCCATGCCGTCCCGGTAGCCAATGAGCAGGAATTCCTCCGGCATTTCGCTTGCGTGCTCGGCATAATGGGCAAAGAGTGCTTTCATCACATGGTCGCACTTTGCTTCCTCCTTGGCACGCCATTCATCCCGATACACCTTTTCAAACATAAACTCACGCAGCCCGTCCATGGCTTCCTGCACCAAGGGGCTCATGGCCAGCATGGGCTGATCTTTGCTGTTTTCCACCACGTCCAGAATCATGGTGTTGATTCTCTCTCCGTGGGTCTTGCCCAAGACTCGCAGGCAATCCGCCGGCAGCTCAAAGGGCTGGAGGATGCCTCCCCGAAGGGCATCATCCAGGTCATGGTTCAGGTAAGCGATGCGATCCGCCCGGCGAACGCACTGGCCCTCCAAGGTAGAAGGGAACTGCTTGCCGCTGTGGCACAGGATGCCGTCCCGCACCTCCCAGGTCAGGTTCAGCCCGTTGCCGTCGTTTTCCAGTACCTCCACCACACGCTTGCTTTGTTCATTGTGGCGAAAGCCTTCCGGCAGCAGCTCATCCAAGGAACGCTCCCCGATATGACCGAAAGGGGTATGCCCCAAATCGTGCCCCAGGGCAATGGCCTCTGTCAGATCTTCATTCAGCCGAAGCGCCCGGGCAATGGTGCGTGCCACCTGTGCCACTTCCAGTGTGTGGGTCAGGCGGGTGCGGTAATGATCCCCTTCCGGCGCCAGAAAGACCTGGGTCTTAAACTTCAGCCGCCGGAACGCCTTGCAGTGAATAATGCGATCCCGATCCCGCTGGAAATCCGTCCGCAGGGTACAGGGAGTAACCGGCTTTTCCCGTCCCCGGCTTTCGACGTTTTTCATCGCCAAGGGCGACAAGCGCCGCTGCTCTTCCGCCTCAAGCTCTTCCCGGATGGTCATGCTTCCTCCCTGCCTTTCTGCAAGTGATGATGAATGTATACAACATTTGTCCTGCAAAATCCTCTTTTTCCACAACCGGGGCGCAAAAAAAGACGGAAACCATGCAGTTCCGTCTCTTGCTTCTTATTCCTCTGCCAAGTGAAGGATCATCTGTTCCAACTGGGCTACGGAATAGGCCTGTTCATCTGCCATGGCCCATTCCTCCGGAGAACCGTAGCCGTAGCACGCCGCAATGGTAGGCAGGTGATTGGCCTTGCCTGCCAGCATGTCGCCGGCTCTGTCCCCCACCATCACTGCTTTCGTTGGGTGCATTTCTTCCAGCAGCATGGCAAGGTTCTCCGCTTTGGTGTGACCGTCCCGGTATCCCTGCGCTCTTTCAAAGCACTCCT
Organism: Clostridia bacterium; assembly: GCA_030529995.1. Lineage (GTDB taxonomy): Bacteria > Bacillota > Clostridia > Christensenellales > Aristaeellaceae > CAKUFA01. The sequence continues at coordinate 23,265 of JAUMVT010000036.1, read as the reverse complement.
GCACGCCAAGGAAGTCCATGGACGCATTCAGATAGGCAGCATTCCCGTTGCTGACAATCACCAGCCGGGCACAGGACTGCACCCGATGCAGCATTTCCTTCATGCCCGGGAAAATGCGCTGATACGCCGAAAGCAATTCAAGCTCCGCCTTTTCCCTGAGGGCAAGGTACTCATCGCCCCGCTCCTCGGGCACGTTCATCAAGGCAATGGACTCCACATTGGTGGGGCCGTTGCACTGCATCAGTTCCCGATCCGGCCTGTCCGGCAATCCCATGTGCACCAATGCGTAGCGCACTTCCTCAATGCATAGTCTCATACTGTCGGCAATGGTGCCGTCCCAGTCCATAAAGATAACAGGTTTCACAGTTTTCCTCCTCAGGAGCGAGCCTCCACCAGTTTCACGTTTTCTTTTCCCAGCTGCTGGGTCATGCGGGTCAGGCAAGCCTCCGTAGCGTCACACCAGTTCAGCTTCGGCGCAAGCAAGGTGATTTTCTCCTCCGGAATATGCAGATATACCGGCACGCTGCCGGGATGCAGCGCCAGTGCCGCCAGTGCTCCGTCCATCTGCCTGCGAGGCAATTTCAGGTATAGCTTTTGAGCAGCTGACTTGGCCAGCTGAGCATCCGTAACAGGCTGAACACGGGGTGTTTGATGCCGTGCCGGGGTATAGGCGGCACGGGGACGAACAGACTGCACGCCCTGCCACTCTGTCAGCTTGGTGACGCTGTCCACAAGCAGCTTCGGTGCTTCTTCCTCCCGAATGGAAAGTTTGCCGGTCAGCACCACCGTAGCATCCACCGTCAGCATGGCTTGGTACAGATCGTACACCTTGGGGAACACCAGACACTCAATCTGCCCCGTCAGGTCTTCCAGAGTAACAAAGCCCATGTAGGCACCCTTCTTGGTTGCCTTTCCCTTGGCCTCCACCAAGATGCCGCCCATGGCAACATTCATGCCGTCCAAGCTCAAGCCCTGATCTTCCCGCTCCTCCAGCCCCAGCAAGTCCGCTGTGGAAAAGGTCAGCTTGCTCAGCTTTTCCCGATAGTCGTCCAAGGGATGGCCGGTGATGTACACCCCCGTCATTTCCTTCTCCATGGCCAGGCGTGTTCCGGCAGGATAGTCCGGCACCTGGGGCAGCTCATCCCTGCTTTCGATGCCTGTGTTCTGTCCGGCAAAGGCCATGTCAAACAGGCTCAGCTGACCGCTTACGTTTTGCTTCCGCTGTGCCATGTTGGCATCCATGGCACGTTCATAGACTGCCAGCATTTGAGGACGGGTAGCGTGCATACTGTCAAAGGCACCGGCACGGATCAGGCTCTCCACCACCCGTTTGTTCACAAGGCCGGTATCGATGCGGCGGCAGAAATCAAAAATATCCCGGAAGGCACCTTTTTTCCGCTCCTGAATGATGGCCTCCGCTGCTCCCTCGCCCACATTTTTCACTGCGCCGAAGCCGAAAAGAATGCCCAAGACACCGTCTCCGGTCTTTTCCACGGTAAACTTCCAGCCGGAGGCATTCACGTCCGGGGGAAGAATCGGCACATTGCGGCTGCGGCAGTATTGAATGTACCCGGCAATTTTGCCTGCGTTGCCGAAGACGCTGTTCATGATAGCTGCCATAAACTGCACCGGATAGTGCCGCTTCAGCCAGCCGGTTTCCATACACACCACGCCATAAGCAGCAGCATGGGATTTATTGAAGGCATAGGAAGCAAAGGAGATCATTTCGTCATAGATCTGGTCGGCTACTTTTTCATCCACTCCGTTGCGGACACAGCCGGGAATGACAACCTTCCCCTGCTCATCCACCATGCCGTGGACAAAGTATTCCCGCTCCTGCTCCATGACCTTGTGCTTCTTCTTGGCCATGGCACGGCGAACCAAGTCGCTTCGGCCGTAGCTGTACCCGGCCAGATCCCGCACAATCTGCATGACCTGCTCCTGATACACCATGCAGCCATAGGTCACTTCCAGAATGGGACGGAGCTTCTCCGTTTCATAATGGACACTGCTGGGATCCTGCTTGCCGGCAATGTATCGGGGAATGGATTCCATAGGACCCGGACGGTACAGGGAAATGGCAGCGATAATGTCTTCAAAGCAGGCAGGCTTCATGTTCATCAGAAAGGAACGCATGCCGTTGCCCTCCAGCTGGAACACGCCATCCGTGTCACCCTTGGAGATCATGTCGTATACGCTGGCATCATCCAGAGGAATATCCTCCGGCTTCATGTTCACGCCTTCCTGCTTCATCATGTCCAGGGTATCCCGAATTACCGTCAGGGTGCGCAGGCCAAGGAAGTCCATCTTCAGCAAGCCAAGCCGTTCAATGGTGCCCATAGGGAATTGGGTGGTGATCACCTCGTCATTCCGCTGAAGGGGCACATATTCGATGACAGGCTTGCCGGTAATAAGCACACCGGCGGCGTGGGTAGATGTATTGCGGGGCATGCCTTCCAAGGTCATGGCCGTATCAATCAGCCGCTTCACTTCCGGCTGTTCTTCATACATGCGGTGCAGCTGAGGAGAAATTTGCAGTGCCTTTTCCAGGGTAATACCCAGCTCCATGGGCACCGCCTTGGCCACCGTATCGGTTTCCTGATAGCTCATGCCCAGCACTCTGCCCACGTCACGAATCACGCCTCTGGCTGCCATGGTACCGAAGGTAATGATCTGGCTGACGTGATCTGCCCCGTATTTTCGTGCTACATAATCGATAACTTCCTGACGGCGTTCGTAGCAGAAGTCCACGTCAATATCCGGCATGCTGACCCGCTCCGGATTCAGGAACCGCTCGAACAGCAGCTGATATTTCAGCGGATCCAGCATGGTAATGCCCATGGAGTAGGCCACAATGGATCCTGCACCGCTGCCCCGTCCCGGACCGACCATAATGCCTTGGGACTTGGCATAGTGAATGAAATCCCACACGATCAGGAAGTAATCCACGTACCCCATGCCGGAGATTACGCCCAGCTCGTACTCCAGCCGCTTATAGGGTTCATCCTGCTCTGTTGCCTCCGGATACAGCCGCTTCATGCCTTCCCGGCAGATGCGGTTCAGCATCTGGTAGGCGGTTTCCCCTTCCGGCACGGGATAATGGGGCAGGCGGGTAACGCCGAATTCGAAGGAAACATTGCATCTTTCCGCAATCTCATGGGTACGATCCACCGCATCCGGCACGGCCGCGAAAAGCCGCCGCATTTCCGCTTCGCTTTTCACATACAGTTGCCGGGTTTCCATCCGCATACGGCTTTGATCTTCCAGGGTTTTGCCCGTCTGGATGCACATCAGCACTTCCTGTGCGTCAGCATCCTTTTCCTCCAGATAGTGGCAGTCATTGGTGGCTACCAGCGGCACATCCATCTCACGGGCGATTTGAATCAGCCGAGGCAGAACAATCTTCTCATCCCGGATGCCGTGATCCATAATCTCCACAAAGAAATGATCCTTGCCGAAAATCTCCTGCATCTCCCGGATGTAGTCCCTTGCCCCCTGATACTGCTCGGACAGCAGCAGCTTGGGCAAGTCGCCGGAAATGCAGGCGGAAAGGGCAATCAGCCCTTCGTGATGCTGGCGAATCAGGTCATAATCCATGCGGGGCTTATAGTAATAGCCGGTCAGAAAGCCCTCGCTGACCAGATACATCAGGTTCTGATAGCCTGTATTGTTTTCGCACAGCAGAATCAGGTGGCTGTAGTCTCTTGCGGCAGCACTCTTATCCAGCCGGTTGCGGCACACATAAACCTCGCAGCCGATAATGGGCTTGATGCCGGCGTCCTTCATGGCATTGTAAAAATCGATCACACCGTACATCACGCCGTGATCCGTAATGGCGCAGCTATCCATGCCCAATGCTTTGATGCGCTCCACCAGCTTCGGAATGCGGCAGGCGCCATCCAGCAGGCTGTATTCCGTGTGTAAATGCAAATGGGTAAACATGGCGTCCTGCACTCCTTCACTTTGCTTGATCATCCAAAGACAATCTGTCCGGCTCTTGTTACCACGCTCTGCATGGTGAACCCTTGCTGCTGCACGGCAATCACCCGCTGCAGTTTCTTCATTTTCTTGGTTGCTAGGTAGGCGGCAATGTCCTTCCGTCCCTGCTCCGGCAGCACGGCACCGTACAGATCCCCGAAGGCTTTGGCATGGTCGTAAGTCAGTTGGATGCGATTCTTCCCCTTCTGCCACGCACCCAGCGCCTTGACCCCACGCTGAATCTGTCCCTGCCGGCTGGCGCCCTTCACGTTGTCCCCGTGCTGGCGATAGTCCACAAGGGGGGCATCCACCATAATCACATGCCCGAAGGCAGCAGCCGACAGGGCCAGAAACCAGTCATGCATGACCATCTTTGCCGGATCCCCGTAGTTGACCGCCAGCTTCTTCAAGGCTTCGTTCATCAAGATGGTGCAGCCGGTCACATTGTTCTGCACCAGCAGACGGCGGAAGGATGTTGCGCTTCTGTCCCACCCCTGATGATCAAAGAAGCTGTCATGAAGTACTTTTCCGTCCGCATTGATAACCCGGCAATCGCTGTGCACAAGCAGCGGCGTCTCTTCCCCATATTGTTTTTCCGCCCGCTCCATGGTCTGCCTGCACCGGCTGAGCCGATCCGGGTGCCAGAAATCATCCTGGTCGCACAGAGCGATATAGGGAGCGCTGCTCTGCTCCAGCAAGCTCCAGAAATTTCCCACGGCTCCCAAGCCTGCGCCCTGCTGAGCACCCATGGTGAACCGGCTGTCCGCTGTGCAGATCTGCAAAAGAGTCATGTAGGTATCATCCTGAGAGCCGTCATCCTGCAGGAGCACGCGAAACGAAGGATCATCCTGTCCCCGCAGGCTGACCAGCTGCTCCGGCAGATACCGGGCGCCGTTGTAGGCAGCCAGCAGCACATCGATCTTCTTCACCACTCGACGCCCCATTTCATGAAAAATTGGCACACCGACCGAATCTGCCGGAGCACGCCTTTAACGCTTCGGGTATTTTCCCGAGCCCAGTTATGGGTCACGCACATATCCGGGTGATAGATAATCGGCCCTAGCTGCGCAGCCCGACGGCTCAGGTCGGAATCCTCCTGATAGAGGAAGAACCGCTCGTCAAACCCCTTCAGCTCCTTGAAGGTCTTTGTGCGAATCATGAGAAAGCAGCCGGTGGCAAACTTCACCTTCAGAGGATGGTTCAGATCATCATCCGCCATGGTGTATTCCCGCCGCCAGCGGACAAAGGGTCCGCCCAGCTTTTCCAGAAAGCCGCCCAACAGATAATGAACGGTGGGCTGTTTCTTAGGCAGGAGCTGATCCGTACCATCCGCATTCAGCACATGAGGGGTCAGAATCACCACATTGGGATGCTCATCCATGTACCGCACCATGCGGCCAATCACATCCGGCTCAAAGGTAACATCCGGGTTGACTAAGATGTGATAGTCGCTTTCCAGCTCGTTCAGCACCACGTTGTTGCCCCGACCGAAGCCCAGGTTTCTCGTCTGCGGCCGCACCTGCACCCCGGGATGCGCCCAGCGGATGCGCTGTGCCGTGTCATCTTCCGGCGTGTTGTCCACCAGATACACGTCCACCGTTTCGTCGGACGCATCCAGACAATCCACCGCCCGAAGTGCTTCATCCCCTGCGTGGTAGAGCACCATGCAGGCAGAGATTCTCGCCTTTGGCACAGCCAACCCCTCCCTTATGCGAAACGTCTGTCTGTCATTGTACCTTTCCCGGCCTGATTTGTCCAGTGCTTCACAGAAATTGTCAGAAGCCAACCTGTATGCAAATGCATTTTTTCTTCCGCAAGGTGTTGGTTTTTCCATGAAATAATGCTATACTGTGATTGTTCGCCTTTGTATGCCATGCCGCCCAGCATGAAGATGTATTGTTCCTGCGTCGTAAGCGGTGGGCACACAACTGTACACAAGCAGACAATGCAGAGGTGCCGCGTATGAAAAACAAGCAGATTCTGGATTCCGAAAGCTACAGCCCCCTGTACAAGCAGCTCATTAAGAAACTGCGCAGCGACATTACCGCCGGCGTATACCCCGTGCACAGCCGCATTCCTTCCGAGCAGGAGCTTTGCGCCACCTATGGGGTCAGCCGCGTCACCGTGCGCAAGGCGCTGCATGAGCTGACCCAGGAAGGCCTGCTGAAGCGTCATCAGGGAAAAGGCACCTTTGTGGGCATGCCCCGCATTCGCAAAGATCTCCGGGGCATGAACAGCTTCCATGAAGCCTGCCGCATGATGGGCTGTGAAGCAGGCACCCGGCTGGTGCATGCCGCCATGGTGCATGCCAGCGAAGAGGACGTGCAGGAGTTGATGCTTGCCCCGGAAGATGAAGTGGTAGAAATCGTTCGTCTCCGCCTGGCCGACGGGATGCCGGTCATGCTGGAAACCAACCACTTTGCCCCTTCCTTTCAAAGTCTGCTCAGTGCCGACCTGACCGGATCCCTGTATGCCCTTTTGCAGGAGCAGCACATCGAGGCTGCCCAGGGCATCCATGATATTTCCCTGTGCTATGCCACCCCTGCCCAGGCCAAGCTGCTGGACGTTTCCGCCGGAGATGCCTTGCTGTGCCTCCACGAGGTGGTGTTCGATCAGCACGGTCAGCCGCTGCACATTTCTCATCAGGTGATTCGAGGCGACCGGTTCACCTTCCGTATTTAATCCGAAGGGACTGTTTCATTCATTATGAGCAAGTTTGCACTTTTTGTAGATTTGGAAAACTGCGGTGCCAAGGTGGAAACCCTGAACAGCATCCTGGAAAAGGTGAAAATCCGCGGCGACATTCTGCTTGGCAAGGTGTACGGCTACACGGATCGGTTCAGCGACCTGAAGGAAGTGCTGCTGAGCAACACCTTCTCCGTGGTTCCCTCCCTGCGCTATGGCATTGCCCAGAAGAACAACGCCGACATTCTGCTGGTCATCGATGCACTGGAAGTAGCCTACACCAACGACCTGATTGACTCCTTCTGCATCGTTTCCGGCGACAGTGACTATACACCCCTGGTCGGCCGGCTGAAATCCATGGGCAAGTTTGTGCTGGGCATCAGCCGAAGCGAGGCTGCTAGCACCATTTTCATCAACGCCTGCAACGAGTTTCAGTTTCTGGAGAGCGTGGGCAGCCGCAAAGTCAACAACACCCCCTCCAAGAAGCACAAGGTTGCGGCCAGCAACGAGGAAATGATGGACGAAGCCGAGCTGAACAAGCTGCTGTGCAGCGTCTTTGAAGAGTCCTCCGACACAGACGAAATGTACGCCAGCGAGCTGAAGGGGGTTCTGCTCCGGCTGCGGCCTGACTTTAACGAAAAGGCCTACGGCTGCGCCACCTTCTATAAGCTGCTGCTGAAGCTGGCCGCAAAGTTCGGCGACCTGCACGTGAAGAACGACAACTTCAACGTGATGGTCAGCCTGAACAGCCCCGCCGAGGCGGAAAGTCACCCCCAGCTTACCAAGGATAACTGGAAGGATGCTTTCGCCGCCCAGCTGCAGGCCTACAAGGACGGCGGCTTTGACCGGGTGAATCCTTCCATCCTGAAGGCTGACATTCTGACCACCTACCCCGACTTCACCGAGCGTGCCATCGGCTTCAAGCGGTTCTCCGATATGCTGAAGCAGCTGGAGAAAGACGGTCTGCTGGTGGTGGAAATGGATGAGCAGAAGACCATGCTCATCAAGCTGCTGTAAAATAGGCGGTTTGATCCGTTGGCCAACCGAGGTTTGGAGACAAACATCAAATGTATCAATGAAAGGAGTGTTTCCTTTGAAGAAACTGGAAAGTGATCTTCTGGAACTGTTGAAGGAAGATTGCCGACTGAGTGTGGACAAGCTGGCCGTGATGACCGGCGCCACACCGGAAGAAGTGAGCGAAACCATCCATCAGCTGGAAGAGGAGCGGGTGATCCTCCGTTATGCCCCTACCATCAACTGGGACAAGACGGATCGGGAACGTGTGGAGGCCATGATTGAGGTTCGTGTAACCCCTCAGCGGGACATGGGCTTTGATGCAGTCGCCAAGCGGATCTATCGCTTTGAGGAAGTGAAGAGTGTCTACCTGATGAGCGGCAGCTACGACCTGCTTGTGCTGGTGGAAGCACGCACGCTGAAGGATCTGGCACTGTTTGTGTCCGAAAAGCTGTCTACCCTGGAGATGGTCACCGGTACGGCTACCAGCTTTGTGCTGAAGCGGTACAAGGAGGAAGGCGTCATCTTTGAGGGGGACAAGTCTGATCAGCGGCTGGTGATCTCCCCGTGACGTACGAGCAGTATTTGAATCCCCGGGTAGCGGCCGTTCCCCCCAGCGGCATCCGCCGTTTCTTTGACCTGGCTGCCACCATGAAGGATACCATTTCCCTGGGCGTCGGCGAGCCGGACTTCATCACTCCTTATCACATCCGCAACGCCGCCATTAACAGCATTGTTGACGGTGAAACCCAGTATACGGCCAACCGTGGATTGCTCCCTCTGCGGCAGGAGATTGCCTGGTATCTGGAGCACCGGTATCATCTTACGTACAACCCGGAAACCCAGGTGCTGGTTACCGTAGGGGCAAGTGAATCCATTGATGTGGCGCTCCGTGCCATTGTCTCCGCCGGAGACGAAGTATTGGTGCCGGAGCCCAGCTATGTCAGCTACAGTCCCAGCGTCATCTTTGCAGGGGGCACCCCTGTAGGCGTTGTTACCACGGCAGAGACGGACTTCCGCCTGAGTGCGGAAGCTGTCCGCAAGGCCATCACCCCCAGAACCAAGGCTTTGATTCTGCCCTACCCCAACAATCCTACCGGTGCCATTATGGAAAAGCAGGACTTGGAAGCCCTGGCCGATGTGGTTCGGGAAAAGAAGATTCTTGTCATTTCCGACGAAATCTATTCCGAGCTGACCTATGGGGATCGGCATCATGTCAGTTTTGCTTCCCTGCCCGGCATGGCGGACTATACCCTGACCATTAACGGCTTCAGCAAGTCCTTTGCCATGACCGGCTGGCGTGTGGGGTACATCTGCGGCCCTGAAGAGCTGATTAACGTGATGAACAAGATTCATCAGTACGGCATTCTCTGCGCTCCCCGTCAGGGTCAGGCTGCTGCCCTGGAGGCGCTCCGCTCCGGCCGTGAAAACGGCTATGAAGACGTGCTGCGCATGCGGGACAGCTACGATCGCCGCCGCCGGCTCATGGTGGAAAGCTTCCGTGCCATGGGGCTGGAATGCTTTGAACCTTTGGGCGCCTTCTATGTGTTCCCGTCCATCACCTCCACCGGCATGAGCAGCGAGGATTTCTGTGAAAAACTACTGCGGGACAAGCATGTTGCCTGCGTCCCCGGCACAGCCTTCGGTCCCTGCGGTGAAGGACACATCCGCTGCAGCTATGCCACCGGCATTGAAAAGCTGACCACCGCGCTGGATCGGATGGGCGAATTCCTGCAAGAGAACTGCTGACGTTGCCCTTTGGGATGAAAATCGACTTCTGTTTCGTTTATGAACCGAAGCGTGTTTCATGCCATTCCGGAACGCTTCAAGGAGGTATCCAATGCAAAGATTTGCAGCGCTTTTTCTTGCGCTGATGCTGATCTGTCTTCCCGTGATGGCCGAAGAAGAGGATGACCTGTCCATGGATGATATTCTGGACAAGGCCAACCCGGACGTGGTTACCGATACGGTGATCAAGCCCAGTGACGGCACAGATGACGTCACCGTTGAGGAAGAGGAAGAAGAAAGCATCTACGAAAGTGACGGCTCCGTGCTCATTACCATTTCCGCCACCGGCGACTTTACCATCGGCGGTGACAGCCGAAAGAGCACTGACATTTTTGCTGATGAACTGAAAAAGCAGGGCGGCGATATCAACTTCACCATGCGCAATGTGCGGGACATTCTCATGGCAGATGACCTGACCATTGTGAACTTCGAAGGCACGCTGACCAACTCCACCTATGTACCCAGCAACAAGAAAGAAAATCAATTTCTTTTCAGCGCTCCCCCCAGCTACGTCAGCATGCTGTCCGACAACGGCATTGAAGCCGTGTCCCTGGAAAACAACCACGTGATGGATCACGGTGAAGAGGCCTACGAGGACACCAAGCAAGCCCTGCGGGATGCAGGCATTGTGTACTCCAACTCCACGGAGGAGGGTGTCATCAATGTGAAGGGTGTGGAAATCTGCATGCTTTCCTACCTGTGCATTGACCGGTACGAATCTCTGTGGGATAAGGTGCCTGCAGATATTGCCGCCGCCAAGGAGAAGTATCCTATCGTGATTGTCAGCTTCCACTGGGGCAACGAAAAGGATTACTCCCCCACCAACAATCAGATCAAAATGGGACACCTGGCGGTTGACAGCGGTGCCGACCTGGTGCTGGGGCACCACAGCCACCGGATCAATCCCATTGAGTACTATAACGGGGTGTACATCTGCTACTCGCTGGGAAACTTCTGCTTCTCCGGCAACAGCAAACCCAGCGACATGAGCAGCTTCATTTTCCAGACACGTTTCCGCATGCGGAACGATACCATCACCAACGAGGGCTTCCGCATTATTCCCATCCGCATTTCCAGCCGGACGGATCGGAACGATTTTACGCCCACGGTACTGACCAAGGAAACCGCTATTGACAGCGTGCTGACCACCTTGAAGGCCAACGGCAAAAAGCTGGAATATGTGGTGGATGAATATCCGCTGGAATGGTAAAAATAAAGGGTGTGCGATCAAGCAGATCGCACACCCTTTGCTTATGGATTCCAAATACACACAGCTGCGGCAACGCCCCCGTCATGGGAGATGCTCAGCAGAAAATCTTCGTTCCTGCCGAAAGCTGCCGCTTTCCCCTGCAGGCAGTAGCAGGGCTGTCCCTGCTCCGTGTGGATAACGCCCACATCCTTCAGCGGCAGCACAATGCCAACACCGACTGCCTTCAGGAATGCTTCCTTTGCAGCATAGATGCCTGCCATGGTTTCCCCTGCCGCTTTGCCTCTGCTGCGGATGTACTGCCGTTCTTCCTCATTGAAATATTTTTGCAGGAAGGATTCGTGTTCCGTCAAGGCTTCCATGCGGGTGACTGCACACAGATCCAGACCTACGCCTCGTGCCTTACACATAGCCCATGACCCCGCGCACGGACACATCGCCGCTGAGCACCCGGCGGAGCTGACCATCGTCATCCCGCACAAGCAGTGCACCGGTTTCATCAATGCTTTCCGCCACGCCCACAAAGTCCACACTGCCGGATACATGCACCCGGCTGCCCAGCGTGCAGCTGTTGGCCTTGTAGGTATCCATGATTGCCTCGAAGCCGCCCTCTTCCAGCCGATCCATCAAGTCCTCCATGGCTGTCAGGTAGTGCACGATCAGATCCCGGCGTTTGGGCACAGGAGCAAATTCCTCAATGGCAATGGCACGCTCCGCCAGTTCCGGCGGATAGGCGCCTTTCTTTACGTTCAATCCCGTGCCCACCACCACGTATTCAATGGCATCCGGATCCGCCCCCATCTCCAGCAGAATGCCGCAAATCTTCCTGCCGTTGTGTACCAGGTCGTTGGGCCACTTAATGGCGCAGTCCGCCCCGGTAACCTCCTGCACGGCACGGCTCATGGCCATGGCGGTGCACAGGGTAATCAGCGGCGCATGGGATGGCGTCAGACGCGGACGAAGAAGCAGAGAAATCCACAATCCCTGTCCGGCAGGGCTGATCCACTGCCGCCCCAGCCGGCCTTTGCCTGCCGTTTGGCATTCCGCCACGCACAGACTGCCGCCGGGCGCACCGGCAATGGCCATCTGCTTCACCTGCACATTGGTGGAGTCCGTTTCTTCCAGATAACGGTTTTCTCCCTGCCCCATGTACCGGGTGGTCAGTTTGCCCTTCCACAGCTCCGGCGCAAGGCTGTCGCCGCTCTCCAGCCGATAGCCCCGCTTGCCGCCGCTTTCAATCTGCCATCCCTGCTCCTTCAGCACGCCGATCCGCTTCCATACAGCGGCTCGGCTGATGCCCATCTCCCGGCTGATCTCTTCCCCGGAAACATACTGCCCGTCCGATAAAATTTCAAGAATGCTGCGCATGGCTCTCCTCGTTTATTTCAAAACTGTTACAATTCTATCATACTCCGGAACTGCCGTTCCAGCCATATTGTAGCGCATTCCCCTGCCGGATGCAAGGAAAAAACCTTGATTTGTCAGCATAAAACGATTATACTGTTAGGGTACTTAATTTGTGACAACCTTGTTGCAAAATAATGTATGTCATGAAACAAGTACGTTCCCTGTCCTTCACCGGGGAACCATTTTCTTTTGAACATCGTCCTATTTTCAAGGAGGTACGGCGTGATGCAGGAACCCGGACAGATGATTTATGCCCTGCAGCAGAATATTGCCAAAGCCATTGTGGGCAAAGAGGAAGCTATTGAGTATGCGTTGATTGCCCTGCTGTGCAAGGGTCATGTATTGATTGAGGACGTGCCCGGCGTGGGCAAAACCACCCTGGCCAGCGCCCTGGCCAAATCCCTGGACTGCTCCTTCAAGCGCATTCAGTTTACCCCTGACCTGATGCCCTCCGACGTAACCGGCTTTACGCTGGTGAACTTCAAAACCGGCGAAATGGAATTTAAGCCCGGCTCCGTTATGAGCCAGATCGTGCTGGCAGACGAAATCAACCGTACCAGCCCCAAGACTCAGTCCGCTCTGCTGGAGGTTATGGAAGAGCATCAGGTAACGGTGGACGGTGTGACCCATCCCCTGCCCAAGCCCTTCTGTGTGCTGGCCACCCAGAACCCCGGCGAGTTCGTGGGTACTTATCCCCTGCCGGAAGCCCAGATGGACCGCTTCTTCCTGCGCATCTCCATCGGCTATCCCACCATTGAGCAGGAAATGGACGTGCTGGATCGGTACTCCGGCTCGGTGAAACCCATGGCCACCATTGAGCCTGTGTGCACCGCCGAGGACGTGATCAACCTGCAGGAGCAGGTGACCCAGGTTTACTGCTCCCCCGAGGTGCGCTCCTACGTGGCAACGCTGGTTGCCGCCACCCGGCAGGAGCCTGCCCTGTCTCTGGGTGCTTCCACCCGTGCCGCCATCGCCCTGCTCCACGGTGCACAGGCCTGCGCCCTGCTGGACGGCCGTGACTTTATCCTGCCGGAGGATGTACAGCACATGGTGCTGCCCGTCATTGCTCACCGGCTGGTGCTGAACCCGGAAGCCCGGATGAAGGGCATTGCTGCCGAAGACGTGCTCATGAATATCCTCAAGAATGTGACGGTACCCGTAAAACTATGAAAATGCATCTGACCCTGCCGGCAGTGGTGATTTTCGCCCTGCTGCTGGCCGCATTTTCCACGGGAAGCCCCCTGTTTTTCATGACGGCGCTGCTGCTGGTACTGCTGATTGTTTTCGGTTTCATCAGCGTCTGGCAGGCTTCCCGAACGCTGACCATCCAGAGTGATCTCAGCGGCAAAACCGTTCAGCGTGGGGACAACGTGATCCTGAACGTGGTGGTGCATCATCACGGTCTGCTGCCCATTGCCCCGATTCTGCTGGAATTGTCCGCTACGCCGGACATGCCGGAAACCAAGGTGCGGCTGAAGGACGCCCCGGGCAAGCATCAGCGGCTGACACTGCCTTTTCACGCCTCCCACGTAGGCGTGTGTGCCCCGGGTGTTAAGGCCTACACGGTGGAGGATCTGTTTGGATTTTTCTCCGTTCGCCGCTGCCCGGAGGCTTCTCAGGGAGACTTGCTGGTGCTGCCGGTTGTGTTTCCTGTGGAAGATTTGCTGTTTGCCCCCGGAGATTCCGGCTTTGAAACCCTGGCAAGAGCCACGGAGGACGTGACCAACCCCAGCGATGTCCGCACCTATCAGCAGGGGGACGCACTGAAGAAAATTCACTGGAAGCTCTCCTTGCGGAAGGGCGAGCTGATGGTGCGCCGCTTCGAAGAGCCTGTATTGCCTGAGGTGCTGGTACTGATGGACTGCTCCCAGCCACCGACCTGGGGACACCCGGGCGCGGAAGCGGACGTACGGGACAGCCTGCTGGAAACTGCCGCATCCGTCGTTGCTCATCAGCTTCACTCCGACCACGGGGTTCGTCTGCCCCTGCAGGGTGCTCACCCGGTAGAGTTTGAAAAATCCATGGGTCTGCCCCTGCTGCTGGAAGATCTGGCGCGGCTGGATTTTTCCGAAACCGACCGATTTGAACGGGTGCTGCTGCTGGAAACCCGCCGACTGCGGAAGGTGGGCTCCACCGTTATTGTTTCCGCAAGGCTCAACAGCAACATGGTGGATATGATGATCCGCATGCGCCGCATGGGTCCTTATGTCCGCCTGTATCTTATTACCTTTACGCCGGATGACCCCAAGCTGGTGCCGCTGATCAGCAAGCTGCAGCAGGCCGCTATTCAAGTGCGGTTTGTTACCCCTGCCCCGGTGTAAAAGATGATCAATCACAAAGGAGGTGCCACCGTGTCCCCTGAAAAACAGGAATCGATCACCCACGGCATTGTGGCCCTTTTCATGGCAGCCGGGCTCATGCTGCCCATTCTCGGCATGCTGGATCTGATGCAGTGGGTTCTGCCATGCTGCTGTATCCTGCTGGCGGTTATCGCCGGATTTACGGCTGCCGGTATGCTTAAAAAGCCGGTTCGGCTGATTCTTTATGGTGTACTGGGCGTCTCCGCCCTCGTTTTTCTGCTTGCCCTGCTGGCAAACGGTTCCTTGGTGGAAACCTTCCGTGCCATGGTGATGCAGGTATCCGGGCAAAGCGCTGCCCTGCCCCTGTATGCACGGGAAATTGCCTTAACCGCCGCCGTGCTGGTGGCATTTGCTTCCTGGGGGCTTACCTGCCGTGCCATGGGATGCTACCCTGCCATTGCGCTTGTGCTGCTCAGTGCCCTGATGCTGTGGCTCAGCAGTCACGAAGATTTGCTGTGGGGACTGCTGCCTGCCGTGGCTTCCGTGATCGCCCTGGCAGTGATGACCAATCATGACGAGCTTCCTCTGAAGCGGATCCTGCCGGTAACTGTTGCGGCCGTACTGCTGGCCTTTTTCCTGACGCCTGCAGGCGGCGTCACCATCAGTCCCCTGAAGGAAGCTGCCGACAGCCTTCGGCAGCGGATCTTCGACTATTTTTTCTTCACCGAACAGCGTGACGTGTTCTCTCTGGCCTCCGAGGGATACTATCCCCAGGGGCAGAACCAGCTGGGCGGCACGGCGGAGCCTACGGATCATCCCGTAATGAT
Organism: Clostridia bacterium; assembly: GCA_030529995.1. GTDB lineage: Bacteria > Bacillota > Clostridia > Christensenellales > Aristaeellaceae > CAKUFA01. The sequence goes on along the minus strand of JAUMVT010000036.1, from coordinate 8,059 downwards.
TGTGTCCACGCCGAAGAAAGTGTATCTGCGGGGCATCACGAAGAACGAATACACCGGCCGAACATGGCTGAACACCACCGGCGGCAGACGTTATCAATGGCAATCCTCCCGGTGGACAAGCCAACGTACTACCTTATTTGACATGGACTTGCCGGACGGGGTTCTCGGCTCCTCCGGCAGCCTGATGGAGGAACAGGTCATTACCGTTCAGCTGCTGAGCGAAAACGCCTCCAGCCTGTTTGTTCCCCAACGGGTTCGCTCCTTAAACCCCGGCGGTGCTCTCGTCCCCTATTTCAACAACGCCAGTGAAATTTTTGCCACCCATGACTTGCAGGCCGGAGACACCTATTCCGTCAGTGCCCCTCTCTTTGTGGCAGGAGACGCCGGACTTGGCACCTTGATTGACGCATGCGCCCTGACGGATGACCCGAATTACGCCAACATCCTGACCGAGTACACCAAGCTGCCTGACCATTTGCAGCAGATGGTGTATGACCTGGCACGGCAGATCATTGCCGGCTCGGACACGCCCTATGAGCAGGCCTTTGCCATTCAGAACTACCTGAGCCGCAATTTCCGCTATTCCCTGACAGTGGAAGACCAGCCCTCCAATCTGGACTTTGTCACCAACTTCCTGATGAACACCAAAAAGGGCTACTGCACCTACTTTGCCTCTGCCATGACCGTGCTGTGCCGCATGGTGGGTCTGCCTGCCCGGTATGTGGAAGGCTACCTTGCCACCCCGGACGAGAACGGTCTGGCTTACGTAACCGGCCTGCAGGGGCACGCGTGGACGGAAGTGTACTTTGAGGGCTTCGGCTGGCTGACCTTCGACGCTACCCCAGCGCAGAACAATCTGGTTACGCCTCCTTCCTCCCTTTCCTCCGAAAACGACAGCAACGACGCCACGGAGCCCACCCCTACGCCGGAGCCGGAAGAGGATCAGAGCACGGAAGACGATGCCACGCCGCCCCCGGAGGATACGGAAAATCAATCGGATCAGGACGATGAGCCTACACCGCCCCCGGACAATGAAGATCCTTCCGTTGATCAGGATCCGCCAAGCACTCCTTCCCTATGGTGGCTGTGGCTGCTGCTTGTGCTGGCGCTGGCCGGCGGAGCAGCTTACCGTTTCCTGTCTGTACAGCCGGAGCGGATGACCGCCAAGGCTGCCGACCCCTGGCAAAAATTTGATCTCTGGATTCAGGCGATCCGTGATATTCTGGACGTGCAGAAGCTGCCCATCCGCACCGGTGAATCCCCCATGGCCTACACCCGTCGGCTGGACGATGCGCACCTGCTGCCTGCCAAGCTGGCACCGGTAGGCGTGCTGATGGCCAACGTATATTACGGAAAGATTATCCCCAACGAGGCTGAAATCGAGCAGGTTCGTACCTCGTGGCAGATTCTCTTCAACGGTCTGCCCCTGCCGAAGAAGGTTCAGTTCCAGCTGAAGCGCTTCGTTCGCCTGGAAGGGAAAACGAAAAAGCCGAAAAAAGCGAAACAGTAAACTCCGTCAGACAGACATGTGCTCGCATGCCTGTCTGACTTTTTTTGTGCAGTCCCTGCCTTGTGTAACGTCCTGCTTTGTGCTATGATGAAGCCATAATAAATGATGTGCATGCCGCGGCAGAAATCACCGCCCGGCAAAGGCGCATTCTATCTTTTCAGCTGCGGAAGGAGTATGGATTGCATGAAGCAGGCTACCCTGATTATGGATCGGGACTATGTGATCGGTCAGGTGGATCCCCGGGTCTACGGTTCCTTTATTGAACATCTGGGACGGGCAGTTTACGGCGGCATTTATCAGCCCGGTCATCCCACCGCCAACGCCGACGGTTTCCGCAAGGATGTAATTGACCTGGTTCGCAAGCTGGGCATTTCCGTTGTCCGCTATCCCGGCGGCAACTTTGTGTCCGGCTTCAACTGGGAGGACAGCATCGGTCCTGTGGATCAGCGGCCGAAGAAACTGGATCTGGCCTGGTTCACCACGGAAACCAATGAAGTAGGCCTTCACGAATTCGACCGGTGGGCAAAGGCCACGGATACACAGGTCATGTATGCCGTTAACCTGGGCACCCGCGGACCGGACGCTGCCCGGAATGTGGTGGAGTATGCGAACCATCCCTCCGGCAGCTACTGGAGCGACCTACGCATCCGCAACGGTGCAAAGGATCCCTTCAACATTAAGCTGTGGTGCCTGGGCAACGAAATGGACGGCCCTTGGCAGATGGGTCACCGCACCGCCACGGAATACGGCCGTGTCGCCTGCGAAGCCGGCAAGCTGATGAAGTGGACGGATCCCTCCATTGAGCTGGTCGCCTGCGGCTCCTCCGGCAGCGATATGCCCACCTTCGGCTCTTGGGAGTACGAAATGCTTTCCGAGTGCTACAACGAAATCGACTACGTCAGCCTCCACCGTTATTACAAAAATCCCACCGGGGATACGGCCAATTTCCTTGCCAGCACCATGGATTTGGATGCCTTCATCAAGGCTGTGGTGTCCGTGTGCGATGCGGTGGGCAGCAAGAAGCGTGCCAAGAAGAAGCTCCATCTGTCCTTTGACGAATGGAACGTGTGGTACCACTCTGCCGAGCAGGATCAGGAAGTTTGGAAGCGGGGCAAATGGAACCGTGCCCTTCCCCTGCTGGAGGATGTGTACAATTTCGAGGATGCCCTGCTGGTGGGTGCGATGCTCATCACCTTCCTGAACAATGCGGACAGAGTAAAGATTGCCTGCATGGCACAGCTGGTGAACGTGATTGCCCCCATCATGACCAATGACAACGGCGGCGCATGGGTGCAGACCATCTTCTATCCCCTGATGCATGCCTCCCGTTACGGCCGAGGCACAGCGCTGCGTCCCATTGTGCACAGCCCGGTGTATGACACCAAGGACTTTGAGGAAGTGCCGGTTGTGTCCTCCGCCGCAACCATGGCGGAAGACGGCAGCGTGACCCTGTTTGCGGTTAACCGTGACCTGAAGGAGGACGTGGAACTGACCGCTGACCTGCGCGCCTTCGGCAAGATGAAAATCAGCGAGCACATCCTGCTCCACCATGACGACGTGCACGCTGTAAACACGGAAGCTGACCCTGACCAGGTGAAGCCTGTGGCCGGCCCCGGCGGCGTGATGGACGGCGGTCATCTGACCGTGAAGCTCCCTGCCCTGAGCTGGAACGTGATTCGGCTCACCAAAGCAGAGTGACAAAATTCCATAGGTGTCCCAAACCGCCGTTTGCTCGGGTGCAGACGGCGGCATTTTGCATTGACAAACCTTTATCATCTATGAGAAAATACCTCCATGAAAAGGCGAGACTTATGACACTCGCTTTTTCAATGCAAAGAAATGCGGATTTATCCTATGAAAAAGTTCCTTTGTACCCTGACTGCCCTGATGATGCTGCTGGCTGTTGCCTGCGCATCTGCCGAAACTGTGGACGCTTATACCTCCGCTTCCACCACCAAGACCCTGCTGAGCGGCGACGACCTGACTGCCGCTGAAGCTCTGCTGGCCTCCCACAGCTCTGACCTGGCCACCAAGGCTGAGGCCTCTGCTGAAGGCTACACTGCCCCTGCTGATGCCCTGAATGCCCAGATTATGTCCGTGAATCCCGATGGCAGCGTTGGCCTGTCCACCATTTCCGAGTGGAAGCTGACCCCCGCCGCTGACGGTGCTGCCGCTACCGTGACCCTGGAGCTGACCTATGGCCAGAACGCCCTGAACCTGTCCGAAGACGGTGCCCGCGGCACCCTGCTGGTGGGTGTGGACGGCACCTGGTACATTGTGCACCTGAAGGTGCTGAACTCCGATGAGCAGGTGTACAGCGACGAAGCTTATGAAGCCGGCGAGTTTGATCACCACTATTCCGGCTCTGACAGCAAGCTGTCCTCCTACACCATCGACTGCGAAGTGCTGTCCATTGAGACCAGCTTCCTGCTGATGTTCTAATCTTCAAAGTCAACGAAAGAGCTGATGCTACGCACAGAAACGGCGGGCATCAGCTCTTTTTGTTTGAAAACGAGAGACGGAACCATCTGCATTGCGGTTCCGCCTCTTGTGTTCCTATGCGATTATTGTTCTCCGGCAAGGATATTCATGCCTTGCTCTTCCTGGAACTGATTGGTGTACAGCTGATAATAGTAACCCTGCTTGGCAATCAGCTGCTTATGGGTGCCTTCCTCGGTGATCTTGCCGTGCTGAATCACCAGAATCCGATCCGCTGAGCGGATGGTGGAAAGCCGATGAGCAATGATGAAACTTGTCCGTCCGCTGAGTACCTTTTGAATAGCATTCTGAATCAGCTGCTCAGTTTCCGTATCCACAGAAGACGTGGCTTCATCCAGCACGAAGATGGCCGGGTTGCACAGAATAGCTCTGGCAAAGGAAATCAGCTGCTTCTGCCCGGTAGACAGGCGATTGCCGCCTTCGCCCACGTTGGCCTTGAAGCCATCCGGCATTTTCAGAATGAAGCTTTCCGCTCCAACCAGCCGAGCCGCCAACTGCACCTCTTCATCGGTGGCCTCTGGGCGGCCGTAGCGAATGTTATCCGCCACCGTGCCGCTGAACAGATGGGGAGATTGCAGCACATAGCCCAGATTGGATTGCAGCCACAGCTGACTGCGAGTCCGGTAATCCGCCCCGTCAATCAGGATCTGCCCCTCTGTAGGCTCATAGAAGCGGCAGATCAGGTTCACGATGGTGCTCTTGCCGCTGCCTGTTTCTCCTACCAAGGCAATGGTCTGGCCGTGCTGTACCTTCAGGTTGAAATGCTCCAGTACCTTTTCCCCATCCTTGTAACGGAAGGACACGTCCTTAAACTCAATGTCCCCCACCAAGGCAGGCCAGTTTTCCTTCTTAGGATGGAAGTTATCACCGAACACAGCCTCCACCTCGGGGGTATCTACAATGTCAGGCTCCGTTTCCAGCAGGGAAACCACCCGTTCCGCCGCTGCCTGAGAGGATTGCAGCTCGGCAAAGATTTGGGCAATATCCCGAACGGGCTGGAAAAACTGGACGGTGTAATTGATGAACACCTGCATCATGCCCAGGGTCATCACGCCGCTGAGCACGTCATAGCCGCCCTTCCACAGGGCATAGGCGGTCGCCAGTGAACCAAGAGACACAACGATGGGCATGAACAGTGCGGACAGGGTAGCGGCCCGAACAGAGGACTTGCGCATATCCTGCGCCACTTCGTTGAACTCCTCAATGTTCATTTCTTCCCGGACAAGGGTCTTGGTGGTTTTGGCGCCGTTGATTCCCTCGTTAAACCCTGCGGTGATTTGGCTGGAGCGCTTCCGCACGCTGCGGTAAGCACTGAGGATTTCCCGCTGGAACTTCCAGCTGATCACCGCCAAAGGCGGCAGCACCAGCATGACCACCAGTGCCAGCTTCCAATTCAGCACCAGCATCTGAATGGAGCAGGCCACCAGGAACACAGCGCCCCAGCAAAGGTCTACCAGCGACCAACCGATGGTATCCCCCATGCGCTGGGTATCCGTGGTCAGGCGGCTCATCAGGTAGCCCACAGGCATCCGATCATAGTAGGAAAAGGGCAGCTCCTGCAGCTTGTGAAAGCCCTGCTTGCGGATGGTATAGCACACGCCGGTTTCCACCTTGCCGCTTTGGTAGATGAAGAGGAAGATCATTGCCACCTGAATCAACAGCAGGCTCACGTACAGCACACAGAAGCCGGTTAACTGCTCTGTCTGCTGCTGACCAATGATGGTATCGATGGCATAGGAATTCATGAGGGGCAAGGCCACGTCAATAATGGCAGACACCGTCATGAAGAGGACGATCAAGGCAAGGTTCTTGTGATAGTCCTTGGCAATGTGGAAGATTTTTTTCCACAGGGAAAAATCAATCCGTTTGGTATATTCCTGTTCCTGAAAGGCCTGCATTATGCCGTCACCTCCTCTGCCTTTGCCTGGTTCAGCTCTTCCTCCAAGGCATTTTGAATATTGTTGATGCGCTGGTACAAGCCCGGCTTCCGGCACAGTTCCTCATGGGTGCCTTGCTGGGTAATGGTGCCGTTCTCTAGCACCAGAATCAGATCCGCCTGACTCAGGGTGGTGATGCGGTGGCTGATGATCAGCGTCGTCATGCCGGAGGACCGCTTTTGCAGGGCGGCACGGATCTGGGCATCGGTCTCCGTATCCACGGCGGAAAGAGAATCATCGAAAATCAGGATGTCATTTTCCTTCAGCAGGGTTCTTGCAATGGCAATGCGCTGCTTTTGCCCGCCGGACAGGGTCACGCCACGCTCGCCTACGATGGTGTCGTAGCCCTTATCCGCACGCTCGATGAAGTTCCGTGCGCTGGCAATTTCCGCCGCGCCGTTGATATCATCCATGGAGGCATCCCGCAGGGCAATGCCCACGTTGTCCCGGATGGTTTTGCTGTACAGGAAAGGCTCCTGCAAAATCAGTCCCACGTGACTGCGAAGGTATTCCCGGTCAATCTCCCGAAGGGGTACGCCGCCGATGGTGATTTCGCCGCCGGTAGGCTCGTACAGCCGCTGAAGCAGATACATCATGGTGCTTTTGCCGCTGCCGGTACCGCCCAGAATGGCCACCGTCTTCCCCGCAGGAATGGTGCAGGTAATGTCATTGAGCACAGGCGTATCGTCATCCGCATAGTGGAAGGACACATGATTGAACACAATGTCCCCGTTCAGCGGAGGCTTCTTCGCATCAGGCTCCTCCGGCTCCGCTTCCTCGTGCAGAATGGCCTGAATGCGCTCCATGGCCACCAGGCTTTTGCCTGCATCGCTGAGGGTACGTCCCAGCTGACGGATGGGAAACAGCAGCTGGCTCACATAGTTGGTGAACACCACTAGCGTGCCTACCGTGATTTCTCCCCGGCAGGCGAAGAGAATGCAGACCAGCAGGGTGATAAAGGACTGGGTCATGCTCAGCATATCGCCGCCGCTCCAGTACACCGCCAGCAAGTCATTCAGATGCTTGGATTTCGTGTAATAATCATGATTGACCTTCTCGAACTTTTCCACTTCCCGTTCCTGCTGACCAAAGGCACGCACCACCCGCACGCCGGAAAGGTTCTCCTGCAGCACGGCGCTCATCTTGCCTTCCGCCTCATCGGCGAAGCGGAAGCCCTTGTGCACCTTGCGGAAGAACCACATGGCAAAGCAGAACAGCAGGGGTACCAGAATCATGGAATACACGGTCAGCGTTACATTCCGCCCCAGCATAATGGTCAGGGCAATCACCACCATGAGCACCGTGTTCACCACCTGCATGACCTGCACGGACAGGAATCGGCGAATGGTATCCACATCGCTGGTGCAGCGCTGAATCAGGTCGCCTGTTTCCGCCTTCACATGATAGGCGAATGGCAGCCGCTGCAGGTGCTCATACAGGCTGGTGCGCAGCTTATAGGCAATGTTCTCGCTGGCGACAGCCGTCAGCCGCCCTTTCAAATAGGTAAACAAACCGTTGATCAGGTTCAGCGCCACCAACGCCACCGCCACAATCCACAAATTACTCACCAGAAAATCCCGTCCGCCAAGTGCCTCAATCGGCGCCAAGATCCAGCTCGGCAGGGTGGAGGGTGCAGTGCCCAACACGCTGTCAATAATTTCCGCCAGCATCAACGGCGTAATAAATCCGATGATGACAATCATCACCGTAGAAACCATGGCGCCGATAAAGCTGCCCATGTTTTCCCGGATCAGTGCCCACATGGCGGCAACCGGCTTTTGTTTCTTCATAAACGACTTCCTTTCTCCCCACCCATATGCACAAAAAAGCACCGGACGCAATTGCTGCGACCGATGCTTCTGTTATCTATCCACGCAGGCACACGCAAAGATGCTCCTGCCTCAGAACAGGTCGGGTCGCAAACACAGGTTAACCATTCCCAATGCATACAATACGAACACTTTGCGACCCTCCTTTCATTTTACTGAGTAACGACTGTCATTATAATCAGGGTGAGATGACATGTCAATAGTGAATTTGCCTTTTTAAGCAACGAAAACATGTTAAGGTACAATACATAGGTAACACAAAGGTAAAGAAAAGAGAACCCAAA
>JAUMVT010000092.1 GCA_030529995.1 Clostridia bacterium | reverse complement strand
ATGAGGTAGCTGCTGCGGTTGCGGCAGACGGCATCTCCGGCGTCCATACGGAAGGTATCATGAACTTCCTGTTGAACGAAGCCAAGCGTCAAGGCATCGGTACGATCCTCACCCGTGACACCTCACGGATCAGCCGGGACGTTTCCTCTTTCATGAGGTTTGAGCGAAAGTTCAGAGAAAACGGCATCCGGTTTGAGTACCTGTCCAAGCCTGACAACGAGCTTCCGGTCACTCCAATGATGGAGGCGTTTGAGACGGCGTATAAGAAACGTCACACACAGAGCGGCAAAAGAGCATAGAGAAAACGCAAGCCGTTCACGGGTGGTTGTCCGCCTATGAACGGCTTGTAAATTCTCAAAAATTTTTTAGTCCCTACTTGACACAAGAAGACCTTTCCCAGTTGGACCGTAACTACATTGAAGTGGGACGGCTCATGGAGGAGCTCTTCCTGGAACACGATATCCGCCTGGTGGCCGTTTCAGACAACATTGATACTGCCGAAGGCGAAAATGGGTTGGCCCCTATCCGTAACCTGTTCAATGAGTGGTACGCCCGGGACATCAGCAAGAAGCGCCGTATTAGCGATAAAATCAAAGGCAACGCTGGGAACCCATGGGACTACCCCCTTACGGGTACATCAAGAACCCGGATAACCCGAAGCATTAGATCATCGAGGAGGAAGCGGCTAGTGCTGTCCGGAGTTTTTTCAGTATGACCCTGGATGGTATGGGCACGGAGCAGATCGCGGCCCAGCTGGAACAGGTCGTTCTCGGAGAAATCAAGCACCTTACCAAGTATGCCATCCGCTATGAGGACGAATTTTTGAAGGTGGTTATGGGTAGCGCCCAGAAAACCGCTGAATTCGAGTGTACGCGGAAGCAAAAGGAACTTTCTGCTGCTAGGGCCCGAGACGATGAACTGGACGGCCTTTTTGAGCGGATCTATGAGGACAATCTTTCCGGCAAGCTGCCAGATGAACACTTTTCCAAAATGTCCCAGCGCTACGAGGCGGAACAATTGGAACCCAAGGAGCGCATGAAAACCCTCCGCACGGAAATAGATAAACTGACAAGCGAATCTGTTTCCACGGATATGTTTCTCTCCATTGTCCGCAAATACACCCGTACCAAGAAGCTGGCACCCCGGATGCTGAATGAGCTGGTCAACCACATTGAAGTTCACCAGGCCAAAAAAATCGATGGTGAGTGGGTTCAGAAATTGACCATTCATTACAACTGCACCGGAGCATTGTTTGTCCCTGACACAGAAGCACTGCCCGCCCCAGAGGTGACAGTTAATACCTGCAGAGGCGTGTATGTTACCTACGAGCCTGCTCAAAATGAGTAGTAAAAAGCGAGTGTTCCCATAGGATGTCAAATCCTATAAGAACACTCGCAATGGTGCCGGTGACCGGACTCGAACCGGTACGCTGTCGCCAGCGGTGGATTTTGAGGGTGAAAGACCAACAGGAAGTCAGCGGAATTAGGTGGAGTTAAGTAGAATTTTCTGCCTGACGAAGTACACAAAATCCATTGTTTTATTCCAGAAAAAGTCATTTTTTCTTAAAGAATCAAGTGAAAATGATGCCGTTATCGCATTCTCCAATACAAACCATTTTGCGGAAGATTTTCGCGCCTAGGAGGGATATTGGAGGGATGCTACACGATTCAATGCAATGTAAAACTGTCTGTAAACAATTTTATAATAGCAGCCTTTCCCGTCATTGACAAGAAATTTTCGAGAGGGCTGATCTTATGAAAAACCGGAAATATTACCGTAAGCGTTTTGCCAAGTATCCCGATGTGGTAACAATTCCCCAGTTCTGCGAGATGCTCGGAGGTATCAGTGATAAAACCGCCCGGAAGCTCTTGCGCGAAAACCGGGTAAAACACTACTACATCCGAACTACTTTTTATATTCCCAAGGAGTGGGTAATTGACTATATTCTAAGTGCTGACTATGCAAAGTACCGTTTGAAACTTAGGGTGCAAGTTTAATTCTACTGATGACGGGGGTATCCGGCGACGATTGCCCTCAAGCTGTCAGAAAAGTCAACGACCTCCAGCTTGCTTAAGTTTCATTCAACAATATCGAATAATGTAATCCTAAAAGGCTTCCAGTGATGGGGGCCTTTTTCATACTTAAAAATAAACAGAGGAGGCCACTTTTATGCCAAAGAAACCGCCTGAAACCCTGGGCATCATCTACCGTATGCCCCTGGAAGATCTGCACCCGCACCCGCTGAACCCCTACGGCGTTCAGGACGATTCAGCCATGCGGGAGTTGATGGGAAGCGTCAAAGAAAACGGGGTACTTATTCCGGCTATTGCCCGCCCCAGAAAGGAAGGTGGATATGAATTGATTTCTGGCCATCGCAGAAAGTACGCCTGCGAGCAGCTAGGGCAAGATACCATGCCAGTCATGGTTCTCAACCTGAAGGACGATGATGCCATCATTCGGATGATCGACAGCAATATCCAGCGGGAAAACATTCTTCCCTCAGAACGTGCCAGAGCCTACAAACTGAAGATGGAAGCTATGAAGCGTCAGGGTATGCGTTCAGATTTAACTTCGCCGAAAATTTCGGCGAAGTTTCGGAGCGACGATTCCATCGGAGACCAGGAGGGCATCAGCGGTGATACAATCCGCAATTACATTTCTCTGACCAATCTAACGCCGCCGCTCATGCAGATGGTGGACGATGGAAAAATCGCCCTCTCCCCTGCCTACCAACTGGCTTCTCTCACGGAGAAGGAGCAGGAACTTCTGGTGGAAACCATCGGAAGCGAACAGTCCACCCCATCTCTTTCCCAGGCCCAGCGTATGAAGAAGCTGAGCCAGTCCGGTGAGCTGAACGAGGATACCATGCTCTCCATTATGATGGAGCAGAAAAAGCCGGTGCAGGCCAATATCACCCTCTCCGGTGAACGGCTGCGCAAATACTTCCCCCGCTCTTACTCTCCCATCCAGATGGAGGAGGTGATCTTCAAGCTGTTGGAAGCGTGGCAGCGCAAACGGCAGCGGGAACAAAGCCGCTAAAACTGAATATCCCCAACACTCGCCGGACAAGCCCCTGCTTGCCCGGTTCTTTTTATAGGAGGACTTATGTACATTCGCAAACTCACTTACAAAAAGGAGGACGTTGACTGCAAGCTCTGTACGGAGTATCGGGGCAAAAAGCACCCCTGTCCCCATGATGTGTGTCCGTTCATTGCAGAACGCATTGAAGCCGGTGCCGTCACTTATTGGGATGCCGTCAACGCCATGATCTCGCCGCAGTACCGTTTTGCCAGCCGCCTGCCAAAGCTGGCCGCCGAATACCCCGGAACCTTTTTTCTGGATGATCGTCACCGCTCCCGCATGGAGCTTCTGAACACCCAGCTGGGCTACGTTCCGGGCCGCAATACGCCTGCCTACTATGCCGCCATGTACCTGCTGACCGCCAATGAGATTATCTACTGGCGCATGGCAAACTGCTTCTGCCATGACGGCATTGATTTCCGGTACGCCATTCTCAGGGGTATCAGCACCTACAATTACGCGCTGTACCGCGCCGCTCTGGCTCTGACCACAGACCGGCAGGGCGTAACTGTATCCGAGCTGGACGATACCGAGCTTATCGGGGATGAAGTTTTCCGTCTCATCATCAACGCCATGCTCATTGCCAGATATGGCTTGACCGTTATGAAGCTGACAAAGGGGGACGACGCTAATGACAGCTGACTTTGGCGTTTCCTGCGGACACACGGAGTATTCCAACATCCGATTTGAGGATGGAACACGGCACGTGGTTATCTTTGAGGCGGCGCATGATTTGCCGGAGCTGGAAGAATTTCGCTTGGAACTGCCCATTCCGTATCGGGATATGCCCTACCGGGTGCGGCTGTTCCTGACCGACGCAGAGTACAGAACCATTCGCCTCTGGGCCGCTGCGGACAAGGTGCGCATCCTGCACCACGCAAACGTAATCAACGGGTATCTCGTTGACGATAGAAAACGTAGAAAAAACAAAACATCCAACCATGATTAAGGAGGAAAATGAACTATGACTATTCACGAAACCATGCTTTCTACATTCGCTGAAATCTGCGCGGAACTGGCTGTCCGGGGCAGCTATACGGGAGCTGCTGTCGCTTCCCTTACCGAACAGGTCTGCTGGGAAAATCTGTTCCACGAAATTCGTGACCGAGCCGAGCCTATCTATGCTTTTGACGCAAACGGCCTGCTCTCCGATGCGCTCAAGTACCGTGGTCAAAAGCTCTTTGACTGCAACGCAACACTGCTGTGGCGTGAGCCTACCCACGCTGAAGAAGATGATGAGCTGGACACGACCCGGTATCTGGAAATGTGGCTGCTGGAGGATATGACCCTGGCAGTCACTTCCTGCTTCCAGGTAGACTACGACGGCGGTGACGGTGACTACACCACAGAGTACCGGGAGTACAAGGGCAGCCAGTGGCCGTCCACGGAGGCCGCTCCTGATCTGTTCGATTTCCTGGAACATCTGACTGATCTCTGCCCAGAAGATTTTGACCCCGAAGAAGATGTGATTTACGAATCCTAATTTTCCTACAGATTCCTATGTTCTCGCAGGGGCGAGACACTTGCAGGGGTTTGAATCCCGGAAAGGAGCGTTATGGCAGAAAAACAGTCCAATAAGGACAGACTCAAAGAGATCACCGACAGCATCGAAAAAGGGATTCAGGAGCTGTT
>JAUMVT010000035.1 GCA_030529995.1 Clostridia bacterium | reverse complement strand
ATCACTATGGATTTTTCTTTTTAAGTGTCCAACTTCATTTTACAATCAACCTCTGTTTTCTGAAGTATAGCTTGACTGCCTTCTTGTTAGTGTTGATTGCAAAGAGGCTGTCATCGATACTCTCTTTTCGTTTCTCTCCCCTAAGGGATCACGAAGAGCCATCACTGCAGCCAAGGCATTCCGAACAGGAAAACTGAGAGAAATTTCGCACAGTCTCTTACATCAGCGTCAACTAAAACCGTTGCTATACAAGTATTTTTCTAAGGAAATCGGTTTCCTCTTTCCTTGTTGACCTTCCATGCCGGTGCGATATACTGAAGCCACAGAGTTCCTGTTACCACATATAACAAGGAGGACACGAAGATGAAACGATTGGTTGCTCTGTTCCTTTGCCTCATGATGCTTCCTCTTTTGCCTGCCATGGCAGAAGAGACCGACATGCTGGTTGTGTATGCACAGGTTCCTGATGACTGGTCATGGCCTTGCGTGTGGGCATGGAGTGCCGACGGCACCAACGCATTTGCATCCTGGCCCGGCGATCAGATGGAGCCTGATCCTGCTAATGACGGGTGGTATTACATCTATCTGCCTGCCGGTATGGAAAGCGTCATCATCAATGCCAACGATGGCAGCGTACAGACGGATGAAGTGAAGATTGATAAGCAGTCTGCTTGGGTTACCGTCTCCGCCGATCTGACCGCTGCGGTTTCCTTTGAGGCGCAGACAACCGGTGATGCTCCTGCCTATACGGAACGGTTTACGGTGCATGCACAGGTGGATGCTTCCTGGGCAAATCCCAGCATCTGGGCTTGGGAAGATCCTTCCGGCAAGAATGCTTTTGCTGCTTGGCCCGGACGTGCCATGAAAGCCGACGATGATGGTTGGTATTCCGCCATGGTGCCTACATGGTGCAACAGCGTGATCATCAATGCCAATGACGGTGCTGCGCAGACTGCCGATTTGAAAGACCTGGATCCTGCAGAACTTTGGATTACGGTTGCAGTTGACGGCACAACAGAAGTCACCTATGAAGATCCTAACGCACTGAAGGCGGAGGACATCACCGTATATGCCAAGGTATCTGATGACTGGAGCAATCCGTGCCTGTGGGCATGGGAGCATCCCTCCGGAACCAACGCCTTTGCCAGCTGGCCGGGCGAAGCATTGACCGCCGGTGAGGATGGCTGGTACGCCATTACCGTTCCCGGATGGATTAACAGCGTGATCATCAATGCCAATGAAGGTGCTGTGCAGACCTCTGATCTTCGTGTGGACGCCGGCAAGGATCTGTACGTAACCGTCGTTAGTGCGGAAGAAGCAACGGTTGCCTACGAAAAGCCCGCCGAGTAATCAGTCAATGCTTGCAGGAGAGGAGGAGCACACCCCTCTCCTGCTTTTCATGATTTTTCCCATTTGTTCAGGAGGTGCCGCCTATGCGTAAGATCCTGTGTCTGCTGTTGGCCTGCATGCTTGTGCTGCTTTCCGGGTGTGCGGCCAATAACAGCGATGAGACGCAATCCAAGAAAACCGGTGCTGTCACAATCACCATCTGGCATGATAAAGAAGACTCTGTCATTGCCGTACTGGAAGAGGCTGTGAAGGCACTGGAACCGGACATTCATGTGGTGTTTGAGAAGAAAACCGGCATGACAGAATCCCTCAAGCTTGTAGGCAATGATGTCAATGCTGCGCCGGACATGTACTTGTTTGCCCATGACAAAATTGGTGTGTACGCCGAGATGGGCATTCTGACCCCCATTACAGAGTTGCTGGGCAATGACGCTTTAAGCGGCTATGTTCCGCTGACCGTGGAGGGCGCTACCTACAAGGGGCAGATTTACCAAGTACCCCTGTACTTTGAAACCTTGCTGTTTATGTACAACCGAAAGTACATGGCGGATGAGGATGCGCCCGCCACCACCGAAGAGCTGTATCAATATATGCAGCGCAAAACCAAGTATGGCCATTACGGCTTTGTGGAGCAGCATTCCACCCCCTACTATGCGGCCGGTTGGATCCACGGCTTTGGCGGCAGCCTGATTACGGCAGACGGTGTCCCCTGCCTGGACAGCAATGAAGTCAAAGCTGCGCTGGCCTATCACAAGAAATTTGTCGAATACATGCCCGGTGAAACCGAGTATGCCACCGTAAACACCCTCTTTACGGAAGGCATGGCGCACGCCACCATTGCAGGACCTTGGTTTGTCCCCACCGTTCGTGCTGCCGGTATTGATGTCGGCATAGCACCCATGCCGGTAGTTGATGAAACAGGGCTGTCCTTGGCGCCTTACTCCGGCATTCAGGGCCTCCACGTGCTGAAGGCTCATGTGGCAGAGAAGAAAGATGCCATCGTGAAGGTTCTCGGCGTACTGATGCAGCCGGAAGTCAGTGTAAAGCTGGCGAAAGTCAGCGGCTGCGCACCGGCATTGGAAAGCTGCTACACCATGGAGGAAGTAACAAGCGATTCGCTGATCATGGCTATGAAGCAGACTGCGGAAACCGCCATTCCCATGCCGAACATTCCGGAAATGGACGTGATGTGGACGGTGACCGGCAATCTGCTGACCAATGTGAACATGAGCGGGCAGGACATTGATACAGCCTGTGCGGATGCCCAGAAGAAAGCGCTGGAATTGATTGAGGCGATGAAGTGATGAAGCAGCCGAGTATAAAGAAAAACGTCCGGCGAACTGTCAGGGCCTATCTGGTTTCAGCACCGTCCTTTGCCTTGATTGCCCTCATTGTGGTGTTTCCGATTCTTTACACCGGATACATATCACTCACCAACATGAACACCTATCACTGGTTCAATTTCGACTTCATCGGATTAAAGAACTACGAACGGGCGCTGTTGGTATTCGATTCCGGTTTTCTGTCCGCATTGTTGATGACGGTGCTGTGGACATTCGTCAACATGGTATTGCAGCTGATGATCGCCTTTCTGATTGCCAACCTGCTGAACGTACGTCATCTGCCTCTGCGGAATGTGTACAAGACGATCCTGATGTTCCCCTGGGCAATGCCCGGCTACGTCAGCATTCTGCTATGGAAAACCGGCATGTTCAACAGCGAGTTCGGCCTGCTGACCCAATGGATGAAGGATCTTTCCGGGGTGACGGTTCGCTGGCTGCAAAATGACGTCAGTGCTTTCATCTGCTGCACGGTCGTGAATCTTTGGCTTGCCCTGCCGTTTATGATCATGATCATGGATGGCGGACTGAAATCCATCGACAGAAGCTACTATGAGTCAGCAACGCTGGATGGAGCGGGTCCCGTGCGTCAGGCTGTTTCCATTACGCTTCCTTGCCTGAAGCCGATCATCGGCCCGTCCGTGATGATTACTTTGTTCACCACCTTTAAGCAGTTCGATGTCATCTACCTCATGACCCAGCAGGTGGGCTCACAAACAGGTGCGCACATTCATACCATTATCACCTATGCCTATGAGAACGCCTTCATCACCAACAACTATGGGTATTCCTCGGCTATTTCCATCATGATTTTCATCCTGCTGATTGTATTTGCGCAGTTGAGCAATCGGCACAGCAAGGAGGCAAACGCATGAAACGCAAAACAATCAAGCGGATTGCATCCGGCACGGTGATCAATCTATTCTTTGTGGTCTGCTGTTTTCTGGCCTTGCTGCCCATTCTGTACGCCCTGTCTGTCTCCCTGGATGCAAAGGGCAGCTTGCTTTCCTCCAATTTTTCCTTCATTCCCAAGGAGCTGACCTTTACCCACTACGTTCGTGTCTTTACGGATGAGCCTGTCCTGCTGTGGCTAAAAAACACGTTGCTGCTCACTGTCGCTACCGTGGTGCTGGCGATGGCAACGGCAGTCCCTGCGGCCTATGTTTTTTCCCGCAAACGTTTCGCCGGACGAAGGCTGGTACTGAGAATTCTGCTGCTGCTCTATTCCTTTCCGTCCATTCTGTCCATGTTTGCCATTTACAAGCTGATGAGTACCCTCAGCCTCGTGAACACCCACATCGGACTCATCGTCATCTATGCCGGCACCATGTCGGTCTTTGCGCTACTGAACATGAAAGGCTATTTTGACGCTATCCCAGTAGAGATCGAGGAAGCCGGACGAATCGACGGATGCAATGACCTGGCCATTGTTACAAAGATCGTTTTGCCGCTGGCTCGTCCCACGTTGATTGTTACCGGCGTGATGATTGTCAACTTCGTATGGAATGAGTACATTTTCTCCATCAATTTTCTGACCGGATCCGACAGAATGACGCTAGCCTCGGGGCTCTACTCCCTGCAGGCTACGGAAACCAGCGGCTCATGGCCTGTGTTTGCGGCTGCGTCGCTGGTTGTCAGCTTCCCGGTGCTGATTATTTTCTTCCTGTCACAGAAAAACATGGTCTCCGGCCTGACCTCAGGCGGAGTGAAAGGATGACAGCTCATGCAATACAATGCGATCCTGCATATCCCCATGTCGCAGTACGCCTTCGGACTGGATGACACCCACGTGGTGTTCCGTCTGCGAGCAGCACGGAACGACCTGCAATCCTGCACACTCATTTACGGTGATCGCGCCTGCAGGCGTACACCGGTGGATTATTTCTATGCAAAGATGGAAATTGTTTGCCAAGATCAATTGTTTGACTGGTGGGAAATAACGCTGGAAACCACATTCAAGCGGCTTTGTTACGGCTTTCGATTGACCGACACATCAGGCCAAAGCACCCTGTATTACGGCGATCAGTTTAATGCAGCGCTGACAGACGACCGCTCCGAGTATTTCCAGCTGCCTTATAATCACCGTGCTGACCGTGCTGATGTACCGGCATGGATGCAGGATGCCATCGTCTATAACATCTTTCCGGATAGTTTTGCTACCGGCAAGGGCTTCATTTCATCAAAGCCTACGGAAAAAGTATGGCACGGCGAAAGCGTTCATGGCAAACTGGGCGGTACCATTCGAGGCATTACGGAAAACCTCCCCTACATCAAGTCGCTGGGTTTCAACTGCATCTACATGAATCCCATCTTTGTAGCCGGAGAGTATCATAAGTATGACCTGATTGATTATTTTCACATTGACCCGGCCTTCGGATCGGACGAAGACTTCAAGCAGCTTGTGCAGACTGCTCATGCAATGGCAATGCGGGTCATGATTGACGGGGTATTCAATCATGTGGGATGGAAGTTTCCACCCTTCCGTGATGTGGTGGAGAAGGGTCGTGCCTCGGCCTATTGGGACTGGTTCTATCATTTGGAAGAGCCGGTGGTCGTCCCTGATAACATGGATGATTACCCGAACTATGAATGCTTCGGCTACGAGCGTATGATGCCGAAAACCGCAACGGATCATCCGGCTGTTCAGGACTATTTTTGCCGTGTGGGTGTCCACTGGGTGAAGGAATTTGACATCGACGGCTGGCGGCTGGATGTGGCCAGCGAAATCAATGATGGCTTCTGGCGTGCCTTCCGTCATGCCGTGAAAGCCGCAAAGCCGGATTGCGCCCTCATCGGCGAAGTCTGGGAAACGGCGTCTCATTGGCTGGACGGCAGCATGTTTGACAGCACCATGAATTACGATTTTCGCCGCCATTGCCGCCAATTCTTCGCACTGGAAAACATCGATGCTCAGGCCTTTAACAGCCGTGTCACCGATATGCTGATGCGCTATCGGCGTCCCGTGGCCTATGCACAGCTTAATTTGCTGGACAGTCACGATGTCAGTCGGTTTCTTTCCCTCTGCGACGGCAACATGCAGCGCATGAAACTGGCGGTGCTGTTCCAAATGACCTTTGTCGGTATGCCTTGCGTCTTCTATGGTGATGAAAAAGGTATGACAGGCGTACTGGAGGAAGAGTACCGGCACCCGATGCCTTGGGCGGCACCGGAGGGTGAGATGGAGGACTTCTACCACAAGGCCATTTTACTCAGGCGTCAGCATACAGCCCTGTGCCGCGGAACCTTCCGGGCTATCGATGCGCAGCCGAGGGGCGGACTTTATCATTATAAGCGTGAAACCGAAGAGGAAACCATCGGCGTAATGCTTAATCGTTCCGAAACGTCGCTGCATGTCGATGTTCCGGGAGAAATTCTGTGGCAAGAGCAACTGAAATGTGATATACTCGGTGCATACGGATTTATCATTTATCGCCAATAACGAAGAGACGGCAGGAGGTTCCTTTATGCCAGCCACGATTCGTGATGTCGCGCTCAAAGCAGGCGTTTCTCCGTCCACGGTGTCGAAAGCCATGAATGATTCAGGCGCCATTGCTGAAGAAACACGGCAGAAAGTCTTGCAGGCAGCCCATGCATTGGACTATCGACCGAACGCCCGTGCACGGAACTTTGCCACCCGGGCTACCTATCAGGTTGCTTTCCTTGCCGAGTTTCCCTACGATGCAGCATTCGTGAATCCACATTTGTTTGAGATCATGCGCGGCGTACAGCACACGCTGGACAAAAAAGGATACGCCATGGTCATGAAGCATCACAGCAGCAAGGATGCCGTTGCCTATGTGGAGCAGGCCTGGTCACAGCGCATGGTGGATGGTTTCGTGCTGCATATGTCGGTAGTGACGAAAAAGCTATCTGCCTACCTCAGCCGGGAAAACATACCCCACATAGTCATCGGCAAGCCGAATTTCGACAATCGTCTGTGCTGGATTGATACAGACAACTGTCTTTCCGGCGAATTGGCAGCACGTCATCTTGTGGAAATGGGTTATACTGACCTTTGCTTTGTGGGCGGCCGTGCAGACGATATGATTTCCTGGCGAAGACTGCAAGGCGTACGGCAAGCCTTGCAGGAGCTTGGACTCAACCTTCCCCACGAGCGTGTTTTGCAAAGCCAATCGACCTTAGCAGACGGTGCGCGGGCAATGAAAAAGCTGCTTCGCATGAAGCCGAGACCCAAAGCTG
Organism: Clostridia bacterium; assembly: GCA_030529995.1. Lineage (GTDB taxonomy): Bacteria > Bacillota > Clostridia > Christensenellales > Aristaeellaceae > CAKUFA01. Next base: position 20,521 of record JAUMVT010000035.1, on the reverse strand, counting down.
TGATTTGCGCCAATAATCCGATTGCCCTTGGCTTAATGCAGGCCTTACAGGCAAAAAGCATCCGTATTCCGGAAGACATAGCACTGATCACCTTCGACTCCTATCCGTTTTCCATGTTTACTGATCCGCCTATGACGGTGGTTGACATCAACATGTATGAAATGGGTCAGGAAGCAGGCCGCCTGGTGCTGCAGAAGATGAAACACCCGTCAACCCAAATTCAGACGTACATTACAAGTCCTACTCTCGTACGCCGCGGAACAACCTGAGCGAAGCAGGTCGTTTCCTTGCATAACCATCTGGTAAAGACAAAACAACACGCCACCGCACCCTAAGGCAGATACTCCTGCCTGCTATGCGGTGGCGTGTTCATATTCTTCGGTTTTTACCCAGCACTGTTTTCTTCCAGATACTTCTCCAGCTTTCGTTTCACCCGCTGAAGCGCATTATCAATGGATTTCACATGCCGTCCCAGGTTTTCTGCAATCTCCTGATAGCTCTTTCCGTCTAGATAAGCATTCAGCACTTCCTGTTCCAGAGGAGAAAGCACTTCGCCGATTTTGTGGTGAATATTCTTCAAATCTTCCTGGCTGATGATCAGGTCTTCCGGGTTGGTTGCACGGCCTTCGATGATAACATCCAGCAAGGTGCGGTCGGACTCCTCATCATACAGGGGTTTGTTCAGGGATACGTAGCTGTTCAGCGGAATGTGTTTCTGCCGGGTCGCCGTCTTGATAGCTGTAATGATTTGCCTTGTAATGCAGAGCTCCGCAAAGGCACGGAATGAGCTCAGCTTATCCAGCCGATAGTCACGGATGGCCTTGTACAGGCCAATCATGCCCTCCTGCACAATGTCCTCATGGTCGGCACCAATGAGAAAGTAGCTGCGAGCCTTGGAACGGACAAAATTCTTGTACCTGCTCAGCAAATATTCCGTTGCCACAGAATCTCCGGCCTGACAAAGCGCCACGATTTCCTCATCTGTTTTATCCATCAGATGGGCGGGGCAAGCACCGTCATCCTGCTCCTTTAATTCCGGGAGCACCATGGCCGCCTCTTTTTCATCATGGGCGCTGCGGGCTTTTTCTATGGCATTCATAGCTTCCAGTTCTTCTTCTGTAAAGCTCATGTCATGGTCTTCCATCGTTTCAGTTCCTGCCTTGCAAGCAATTTATCCTCTTCGCATTCTTTCAAGGGCTTCCAGTGTTTGATCCCCTACACGGCTGGCAATGGAACTTTTCCGCCGTGCTGATTGCTGCTGATGTGCTTTCATGCCGCTCATGTGAGCCTGCTGCATTTCCAGCAGCAGCTCACGGGACGTAAGTCGGGTGGCACCCGTTGACAAAACCTGAGACTGTTCCAGCCCGTCGCTGGTGGCAACACGCACCTGACGGTATCGAGGCACCTGCGCCACAAGCCGCTCAATGTAACTGTCCGCCGTTTCCCCTTGCTTGGTAAACACAAGCTTCAACACACCGTAAGTTTCCTCTGTGGCGGTCTTTCGGTCGGAGCGGTAGCCGTCAAAGACGAGAACGATCTCTTCTCCCGAGTAGCCGCTGTACTCCTCCAGACGGCGCTGCAGCTGATCCCGGCTTTCATCCAGGGTCCAGTTGTGTCTCTCCGCTTCCCGCCACGCGCCGATGACATTGTAGCCATCAACAATCAGCAGCGGTTTCATGCCTTGCGGGAGGCCAGCACGCGGTACATCATGACGCCGGCGGCCACGGATGCGTTCAGGCTGTCAATGCTGCCTTCCAAGGGCAGGGAAACACGATAGTCACAGTTTTCTAATGTCAGGCGAGAAATGCCATCACCTTCCGCACCGATCACAAGGGCAACACCGCCGTGGAAGTCTACCTTCTGGTAATCTTCACCGTCCATGGTGACAGCATAGGTCCAGATGCCCTGCCTCTTCAGTTCTTCCATGGTGCGGTTCAGATTGGTCACCCGGGCAACCTTCATATGCTCCACTGCGCCTGCGGAGGCTTTCACAGCAGCCGGCGTCAGACCAACGCTGCGGCGCTCCGGCACAATCACGCCATGAGCCCCTACGCACTCAGCCGTACGAATGATGGCGCCCAAGTTGTGAGGATCCGTTACCCCGTCCAGTAAAATCAGGAAAGGATCTTCCCCACGCTGCTGGGCTGTATCCAGCATCGATTCAACGGTAGCATACTGATAAGCGGAGGCAAAGGCCAGCATGCCTTGATGATGGGGCGTGATTTCGTCCAGGCGGCTCTTCTCCACTTCCTGCACGATGATGTGATGCTCCCGTGCCATCTGCACAATTTCACGGGCAGAGCCGGACAGTTCTCCACGCTGCACCAGCAGCTTTTCGATGTCCCGTCCGCTGCGAATCGCCTCACGGATGGGATTCCGTCCGCTCAGCAGATTTTCCGGAACAGCGGGAACAACAGCCACCGGCACAGCCTTCACAGGAGCAGGCTTCACCGGTGCGGGAGCCATGCGAGGTGCTTCCTGAGTGCGGTGTTCGAAATCACGATAAGTTCTTGCGCCATCCTGAGGCTGACGTGCAGGGCGATATCCGTTCTTTGCCGGACGATCCCCATGCCGGTTGTCCTTTGCGCCATACTGGCTGCGGCGGTCATTGCTGCCGCTGAAGTCAGCACGTCCGTCCCGATAGTGATTTGCCTTGTAGCCGCTGCGGTACTGGTCGCTGCCCTGCCCCCGCCTGTCCTGATCCGGGCCAAAGCGGCGGCTGCCGCTGTTATCACGATAGTGGGTTCCCTCATCATCCCAGGAACCCTGTGCCGCATAGTTGGTCTTGTGGGGATGATGATTAGGTGCGTCTTTATAAAAAGCCATGTTTCTTCTCCTTATCCTTCTTTACTGCTGCGTTTCCCTCAGCTGTTCCATCATTGCTGCCCGAGCCTGACGAATTTCTTTCTGATGACCGCAGCATTTTTCACCTTCCGAGCATGTGCCCTTCAGGCAGCTGGGGCCTGCATCCGCAAACAGTGCCGGTGCCACTTCCATGCACAGTCGGTGCATTTCTACTGCCAAAGCACGAATCTCCCATTGAGCCCGGTTGCACATCCGCAGGCTGAAGAAATGCCGCAGCTCCCGAACGTTCATGGTCACCATGAGCCGTGTTTCACAGGCTCCGGGCAGCACAAACCGCGCATCTTCATTGGCTCCCTCACCGCAGGCGCCAAGCTTCTCCTGCCAGACAACATACCACTCATGCATCTGCGCCATTTGAGCTTGATAAGCCGCTACGGCTTCCGCACCCAAGGCCTCAATCTTTGGCGGCACAATGTAGCCGAATCCCTTTTCGTAGGATACGTACCGCTGGCTCTGTACGGAGAAGGAAGCCAAACGATGCCTCGTCAGCTGTGCCAGAAGCACACGACTGACGCCCTCCACGGCGAAGGTGAAGGTTGCGTGCTCCATGACCGATTCATGTCCCATGCTCAGAATTCGATTGCAAAAGTCTGTCTGATCCTTCGCCGTAACCCGTTCCATCAGGTCATTGACCGTCGCACGGGAATAACAGAGTCTTGCGCCCAGCGCAACAACTTCTTCCGGGGAGAGGGTATGCCGAATCAATTCCACATGCTGCTTTACTGCAGGCATTCATTTTCCTCCTGACTGACAGCAAACAGGTAAAGCAGGCGATCCTCCTGCCCTGTCAGATATAGATAGCCGCACAGTGCCTCCAGTGCCGTTGACCTGGCATAGTCTGCCGGATCCTGGTGCTTTGGTGCTGCGTGCCTTGCGTGCGCATTGCGTCCCCTGCGGACAACATCCCGCTCCTCATCCGTAAGCAAGGGTTCGATCTTATCCATGGCAACGGATTGGGCATGAGCATTCACCCCGGCCACAGCATCCTGATGCATGTGGTGGGCGTTTCGCCCTTTGGCAATCAATCGGGTGCGAATCAGCAATGTCCATACAGCATCTCCCAGATGCGCCAGCTGCAGCGGGCTTCGAAGCCGTGCTTCCTCCGGGGATGATGCCGGGAATTCCATGAGGGACATTACTTCGCCTCCATTGACTGCCGCAAGATCTTTCCGCTTGCGCACATCACGGTATTATACCATAGCTTTGAGAGAAAGAACACCCGTCACACAAAGAATCTTTGCCGCCATTGTCTTCTTCTTTACTCTGCACGCTGGACAATAGCACCCAGTAATCCCGGACCTGTGTGAATGGCAAGTGCCGGACTCACCGGGCTGATGAAGGAGGATACCACGTCCAGCTGTCCGCACAGCCGGTCTTGCAGCTTAATGGCATCCTCATAGGCTGCTCCATGCACCACTGCCATGCGGACTTTTGCATTGGCATACCGCTTGCTGAATTCATCGCACATAGCGTTCAGCGCATTATTGAATCCCCTGGCTTTGGTAAGCGTTTGATAAACGCCGTCATCATTGACAAAGATAACCGGCTTCAGTTGCAGCAGCGTACCCACCACGCCTTCCACCATGCCGATCCGTCCGCCTTTGCGGAGGAATTCCAGGGTGCGAATCACAAACGTACCGAGCTGCGTTCCGCGTACATGATCCAAATGGGTCATGATGTCTTCTACAGCCATGCCCTTTGACAGATCCTCTGCCGCGGTAAGCACCAGCAAGCCGAGACCGCAGGACAGGGTATGAGAATCATAAATGTCGATTTTGATATTGGTAAAGTCTTCTGCCATGATGCGAACCATGTTATACGTGCCGCTCAGGCCGGAGCTCATGGACACATGCAGAATGCGGGTGCATCCTTCTTCCTGCAGCTGACGGTAAAGCGCAGAAACATCTTCGGGAAGAGGCAGCGAGGTCTTGGGCAGCTCGGTCTTCAGCACCTCATAAAGCTGATCCTGACTGATTTCCCTCCGGTCCCGAAATTCTCCTTGGCTGGTCGCCACACGCAGGGAGACGAGGCGAATGTCATACTCCGCCAACTGCTGATCACTCAGGTCACAGGACGTATCTGTCACCAATGCAATACGTTCATTGCCGATGGTAAACATAAAAACCCTCCCATTCTTCCGCCTCCCAAAAAGGCAAAATGGTACTGTATAAATTATAAGCGCAACAAGGTATCTCGTCAAGCAAAAGCCAAAGCAGGTTCACGGAATGTTTAATTTGGTCATCATGCATACAGCGGCAGCGCTTGGTAGCAATCTGCCGCTGTTGTTCATTTCAGGAAAATCGCCATAGCATAGCCTTCATAGCCATTGTAGCGAACCTTGACCCAGCTGTCTCCCGGAATCAGCACCGTAACCGTTGCCCCATGAGGAATCCGAGTCAGTACGCTGCCGGTGGTTTGAGACGGCAGACTGCGCAGATTCACATAGGTTCTCTGCGGATGATTCACCGTTTTTACAGGGGTAGCCGGTAGGTTGAAGAGGGTCAAATAAGAGGTCATCATGTACCCGACCGCACCGGTTTTGACCACCTGCACCTTGCACCATTCCGTACCCTGATGGAGCACGGTAACCTTCGTTCCGTTGCAGAACTGACCCACTACCCGAGCCGTTTTGGCGGGGCTTTCCCGCAAATTCAGCAGCTGTGTCGACCTGGGATTGGTGACCAAAGCATATCCGCTTGCGGTGGAAGAATTGGAGGAGTTGCTGGTCTTGCTGGCTTTTTTCACCTCACTGGGCGATAGAAGGCCGCTCTTCAAGTAGGTGGTATTCATGTAACCAACTTGGCCGTCTACAGAAACCATCGCCCAGCCCGTGCCTTGCTGCAGCACCATAACATATTCGCCGCCGTAATGCATGCCGGCACTGGCATAGCTCATGCCGGGACCCGTACGCAGGTTAAGACCGGAATTGTTGGGCGTTACGATGGTAGCGTATGTTTGGCTATAAGCGACGTCAGCTCCCACAACCGTTACATACTCTTCTCTTAAGTAACCGACCTTGCCATCTACCTGTACACAGTACCATCCATCGGACAGGTTCAGCAGCACAACAGGGGTGGTGTTGTAATAAATACCTAGGACGGTGGCAGAATAGCTCGGCGCAGAGCGAAGATTCAGGAAGGCATCGGACTTGGGATTGGTTACCTTCGCTACAGCACCTTCGCTGGGCGTGATCACTTCAACGTAGTTCTTACTCATGTAGCCTGTTTTTCCGTCAGGCCCTGTGACAAAATACCAGTTTCCGCTCTCACCGGTAATGGTTACCCATGTGCCTCGGGCATAAGTTCCCAGTTTGGTAGAGTATTGGGTGGCCTGCTGGCGCAAATTCACCGTGTCATTTTGATACACCACGCCGAAGGTTGTCGTGTAAGCCTTGGCCTGTTTTGCAGGCACACCGATCAGCAGCAGTGCTGCTGCCAACCATACGCCCAGAATCCGCTTACACCTTGCCATCGTCATCGCTCCTTTGCGGCATCGCTTCCCCACAATGCCCTACATCCATACAACGAGAGAAGCCTTCATTTTCTTCCCGAAAGATTACTGAAAAACGCAGGAGAGGAGAAACTCTGCTCCCCTCTCCATGCATAATTTCATTACTCGCCGAGAACCGTCTTTGTCCAATCCTGTGTTGCGGCTTCGCCGAACCCTTCGGGATACACGCCGCTTGTCCTCAGGACAAAGCCCATGTCTGCCTGATAGTTGTTCTTTGCACTGGTCACCGTCACCAAGGAGGACAGACATACCGTATCCTCTGTTTCCTCAAGCACGGAGGTGAGACCGGGAACAGCCGTATTGGGCTTGGTGGGCTTTACCTCAGCCGGAGGCGTAACACGCAATGTGTAGGTGGCAGGATAAACATTTTCCATCTGCCAGTAACCATACTGATCCGATGTAACCTCCTGCATCACCTGATCGCCGCGCATCAGCTCGATTTTCACGCCAGCGAGACCCTTTTCATCGTAGTCCCACAAACCATTTCCGTTTTCGTCCAGCCAGCACAGGTCGCCTAATTTGCCGGGCAATACGCTGCCAATGTCCATGCCTTGGTAGGTTTCGGTCATCTTGACGGTGATCACATCGCTTTGACCGGTGCGTCCGCTGCATTGCGCAACAACGCTGGTATGTTCGTTGTTCTCCAGACGTGTATCTGTGGGTTCTACCACCAAGTATCCTTCCGGCAGCTGGACAGATACATAATAGTCACCGGGCAGGAGACCGTCGAACTGATAGTTTCCGTCCTCCGCTGTGGTTACGCTGCCGTAAGCATTCCCTTGCACATCCGTCAGAGAAACAACGGCTTCAGCAAGAGCACCGTATACGCCGCCCTGATCAACCCAAACCTGACCGCTGATGCTGTTCAGCCTTACAAGGCCAAGGGACAGGTCGCTCTTTGAACCGCCTTCCGTCAGCTGCACATGCTGCACCAGCGTCCCGCTGCTTTCAGTAAAGGTGCTGTCACCGCTCTTGGTTGCAATGAGTCCGTCTACCAGCGGGCATTCCACTCGATAGCTGCCGGGAATGATGCCGCTGAGTGCAAAAGAACCATCATCCTTCGTGGTCAGGGTTGCATAGGTTTTGCCGGTAGTTTCGTCAACAACCGTAATCTTGATGCCGGCAGCAGCGGCCTCGGAGGTGCTTCTGACGCCGTTGTTGTCTTCATCCAGCCATGCCGTGCCGCTGAGGGAGGCAGGAACAACACCGCCCAGCATCTGATCGTCATAGCGGTCGCCCATGGCAATGTCCACAACAATGGTCTGTTCACCGTAGCCGGGCTGCAGAGGCAGTTCCAGCTTGCTGACACGGGACATGGCCATGCTTTCCGGCCAAAGTACCGTCAGCTGATAGGAATCGGGGTGGAGGTTGTCAAAGGTGAAACTGCCGTCTGCCTCTGTTACGATGGTTGCAGTTTCAAGGTCGCTGCGGCTGGGCTTCAGCGTCAGCGTTACGCCGCTGAGGGAAGCCTTGCTATCCGTCTTTTCCCCGGTTCCGTCATGATCCTCAAAGGTCTGGCCGTTGATCGAGCCGAGAATCAACCCGCCTGCAAGCGAGGCGTGATATTCATCTCCTGTTGCAAAGTCGAACCAGTCGGATGCGCCCACGTTATCGCCGGTGATGGTATTGCCGTTCTTCACCACCTGCGCCATAATGCCGTGCTCAGGCAGCTCATAGCGGAGATAATACTTTCCAGGCATGACCGCATCGAAGGTGAAGGTTCCGTCCTCACCAATGGTGGCGGAGAACTGCTCGCCTTCTTCACTCATCAGGCGGACGACCGTGCCTACAAGCCCCGTCTCGCCTGCATCCATCAGGCCGTTATCGTTTGCGTCGGCAAACACGGTACCTTCCACCGTGCCGGGGAGAATCATGCCTGCATCCATGCCTGTCAGGGAAGCACCCAGCTCCACATCGAACCAGTCGCTTTCCCCTTCTCCGTCAGACAGGTTCAGCAGCACACTGCCGCCGTCTGTCTTGGTGAACGCGTATCCTTTCTTGGCTGTGGCCGTAATGCGATAACGGCCGGGAACAACGTTTTCGAATTTGTAGACACCCTTGGCGTTGGTGCGTTCCGTATCAACATCATTGCCATCTTCATCAATCAGATGCAGCACGATGCCGGATACAACGGACTCCTTGTTGTCCTTGGTGCCGGAGAAGTTGTTATCCAGATAAGCCGTGCCGGTAATGGTGGCAGGACGAATGGCGCCCACAATCATGTCCACCGTTGCGCCGTCATCTACCTGAATATTGTCCACCGTGTACTCACGTCTGCCCACACGAGCCTTGAACTGATTGCCTCCATCTACTACACAAGTGTAGGTCGTACCCTCCGGCACAACCGCGCGGAGCCGATACTGGCCGCCGCGGAGACCCGTGAAGGAGAAGACACCATCATCCCCGGTGGTGATCGTAGCAACAGACTTGCCGGTGGTATCCTTGATAAGCTCCAGCTTCACGCCCGGAAGAGCTTCTTCGTCTTCATCAAGCAGGCCGTTGTAGTTGGCATCCAGGAAGCAAACGCCCTGCAGGGTTGCACCTTGGATCAAGCCGATATGCTGCAGCGTCTTGACTTCGCCGCTCTTCAGCTCATATTGCTTTACGCCCACAGATTTACCTTCTGCCGTGATGACGGAGCGGTTTTCTCTGCCGGTTTCGCTGTACTTGGTAAAGCCCATACCGTCAGGCACAAGAACACGGAGCTTGTATACGCCGGGTTTCACCTGCGGGAAGGAATAGAAACCGTCACTCTCGGAAACAGTTTCATACAGCAGGCCATTCTTGGTTCCCTCCAGCTGAATCTGAACGCCTGCCTGACCTCCTTCCCCGTTGTTCATGATACCGTCAGCGTTAGCATCCAGCCAGACGATACCGCTGAGTGCTGCCATCTCCTTGGCACCGATGCCCACGTTCTTTTCTTCACCGGCAGCCAAGGTAAAGGTCTCGCTGGTGGCATGGCAGTCGCTGTTTTCTTCCATCATGTTGGAAGTGGCCTTGTCCGTTTTGCCATGCTTGGTGAAGCCGTAACCACCGGGCAGGGTAACATCCAGTACATATTCACCGGCAGGCAGATCAGTGAAGGACACCATGCCGGCATCATCCGTAGTTGCCTGCGCCGCTTCGGAAAGATAGCCACCGGGCATTTTGTACATCACGCTGACTACTGTGCCGGCCAGCAGCCGCTCATACTTGCCACGTTCACCGTTGTTGTTTGCATCAATAAACACCGTAACGCTCAGGGAAGAGTTTCCTTTCAAGGTCGACGCCTGAGGAATTTCCGTGGGTGCCTCGGTAGGAATGGGGGTTGCCGTAGGGGTAGCGGTAGGAATAACGGTAGGCGTGGGGGTCACTTCCTCCACAGGAGCCAGCGTTACTTCCTCTTCCGGTTCTTCGGTTGCTTCTTCTTCCGGGTCTGCAATGCGCATGTCCACCGCTTCCGCCGCATCCGCCGTGTCAACGGTCAGCCATCCAAAGCGTTCGAAATCGTTCAGGTAGCGAAGCATCAGCGTCTCGCCCTGAGCAAGCACATGGTCAAATGCAAAATTGCCATCTGCATCGGATACCGTCAGCCAACAGTCGGAAGAGTCATCTGCGAAAAGCAGCAGTGTTTCATCCGGGTTGGCTGTGCCGGATACCGTTATGCCGATAGACTCTTGCTGCAGCAAAGAGACCTGCAGCACTTCGCCTGCCGTTGCCTGCACGGAGCCCTGTAATACCTGAGCAACCGTCTCTGCTGCGGCATCATCGGTTCCGAACGCCGTCATAGCGTAGAATGCTGCATCCGTCTGGTCTGTGATTTGCAGCAGATCAAGCTCCATTGGCTTGCCCTGATAAACCACATAATCACGCTGAGCCGTATGCATCACGGAAACGTCTTCCGTGCCATTCACATACCAGCCGGAAGGCAGCCCGATAAGCATTTCTTCCGCAGCGTTGCCCGTCAGCAGCACCGTCACCTTGGAAGGGCCTTCCTGATTGCCAAGCAAGGTGAGGCAAGGCGTCTGATCTGCTGTTACATTCGTGATCTGATCCGCAGCACCGCGATAGGCCTGCACTTTGAAGACAGCCACCGTCTTGCTGTCTTCCGTGCACAGATAATAATACCCGGAAGGTACTGTCTGCACTGCATCAAAGTTGCCCTGCTCATCCGTCTCGCAGATCATAACCTGCTGTCCGGCAGCGTTCATGAGCAGATAAGCGGTATTTGCCTTTCCGATGAAGCTAAACAAGCCTGCATCCGCATAAGCAAGGATGGTGGTTGTGTTCATGCTCCCCTGGTTCACATGCACATCGTAGGCAGCGTCCAGCAGATATCCATCCGGCACGGATGCAGGGTAAAGCGTTACATCCTCCGCTGATGCCAGCGTCATGGCTTCGCCGGTGGATGTCACCTGTCCTACCTTTGCGCCGCCCTGATAGACATCAAAGCTGCCGTCCAAAGAGGTGGCCGTCCATGCACCGCTTGCATTCATGGATAGCCCCTGAAAAAACACCGTCAGCGTTGTGGCGTTCTCCGCACTTGCAGCCGTTGCAAGCAGCAGCAATCCCAGCAGCAGTACAGCCAGCTTCGTCCAACCTGTTTTCATGAATCTACTACCTCCGCACGGCAGGCCATGCCGTTTTGGTTTCTTATGCAAAATCAGCCATGAAATATGGTAAAGCAGAACGGCAGAAATGTCAACCTTTCCCCAAGGAGTTTACATTCTTACGCTGAATGTTTCTACCATTTGCTCGATTGCTTTTCCGGCGGCAATTTGCTATACTGGTGGTAAAGATCCTCGAACATAAGGAGGGATTGCAATTGCATAAGGACTACAAGGAGCTTTATACCCGTGTGCTGCATCGTTTGGAAGGATGCCACGGGACCGGTGCCGCCAATGACCACATGACCTTGGATACCTGGGAATGGCCCCAGGGCGTGGCCATCTACGCTATGTACAAGCTGTACAAGTCTACCGGTGATCCGTCTGTGCTTGCTGACATTACCGCATGGTATGACAAGCACCTGAGCAAGGGACTTCCCGGGAAAAACGTAAACACCGTTGCGCCTATGCTGACCATGGCGCTGCTCTATCAGGAAAACGGCAATGAACCCTATGGCAAGCTCATTGAGGAATGGGCTGACTGGGTCATGACATCCATGCCGAGAACGGAAGAGCGCGGCCTTCAGCATATCACCTACCTGGAGAACAACACCCAGCAGCTGTGGGATGATACCCTGTACATGACCTGCCTCTTCCTCTATCAGGCAGGCATTGCCCTCAACCGAAACGACCTAAAGGACGAAGCGGCCTATCAGTTCCTGCTGCACATCAAGTATCTGCACAGCCCCAAAACGGGACTATGGTATCATGGCTTCTGCTTCATTGACCGTCATCATTTCGGTGAAGCCTATTGGGGACGAGGCAACAGCTGGTTTACCGCCGGAGCAGTGGACTTTATTGAGTGGCTGCCGGAAGGACCCGTGAAAGAATTGATCCTGACCACTTGGAAGGAGCAGTGCAAGGCATTGGCTGCGGTGCAGGATGCATCCGGCCTGTGGCATACCTTGCTGGATCAGCCTGACAGCTATCTGGAAACATCAGCTTCTGCCGCCTTCGCTTACGGCTTCTTGAAGGGCGTGCGTTTGGGACTGCTGGATGAAAGCTACAACGCGGTGGGCGAAAAGGCACTGGAAGCCGTACTGGATCAGGTGGCCGAGGACGGAACAGTACAGGGCGTGTCCTACGGTACCCCCATCGGCGCAACCCAGGACTTCTACCGCACCATTCCCATCGAGCCCACCGCCTATGGTCAGGGGCTTACCTTCCTGATGCTGACAGAAAAGCTGTAACATCTGATTTTCAAGTAAGTCTGTAAACGCTTTTCCTAAAATCGCCAGAATCAAACGAAGCCCTGTGATACGTTCCATGCGCATCACAGGGCAAATATGAATCCGGCGTTGCCGGAACGTATAAGGAACGTATAAATAAATCAGGATTTGGGAGAATGACCATCATGAATGACAGCAGAGACTTCAAGAAAGAGTATGATGCCTTTCTGAAGAAAGTCCCTTATCAAACGGCCGTTGTTGATGCGGTGAAGGTAAGGTACCAGTATGGCGGCAAAGTCGGCGCACCGGTCATCCTCTTTTTTAACGGATTAGAGATGCAGGAAATGTGGATGCCTTATGCCGAAAGGCTTGGGGCGAAATACAGATTTCTGATTTATGAATATCCGTTCCACACTGCCAAGGCAGACGAACAGATCGACTTTGCTGCAAAACTATTGAAAGCATTGGCTATTGAAAAAGTGATTTTGATTGGTGCAAGCGATGGCGGTGTGTATGCCCAGATTTTTGCGAAAAGACATTCGGAATCCGTTTTAGCAATGATCCTGACAACTACCTTGACGATAGATTCCGATTATGTCAGAGATATCTGAAAAGAGCGAGTTTCAACGCCGATACTCCTTCTTTTGCTGAAACTGGTCCCCGCAAAAACAGAATTGAAGTTGCTGCTGAAAAAGAGCACGGGATTTCTGGCATGTGAATCAGAAGACCATCGGCAATACGGCAGAGGGTTCTATGAAACGGTGGCTTCCGACTTGAACTACAAGCAGCGGTTTATCCACAGCTTTAGGTGCGTATACATGCTGAAGGACTATCCGACTTTCAAAGAAAATGATTTTGAATATCTGAGAGGAAAGATACAAGTTCTTCTTCCGGAGAAAGACATTTTCAAGAAAGAGGATCAGAATCGTCTTGCAGATTTATTTGGAAAACTGGATGCTGAGATTCTCAATGTTCCGGGCGGGCATGTGGGATTCATCGTTCAGTCAGCATACTATATCGATCTGATGGAAAAATTCTTGGAGAAAAACATCATCTAACAAACCGACTCCGGTTTGTAATCGTTCGGCAAAAGTTCGAGTGGGAGTTTCTGCCACTTAGAGGAGGCGTTTCGGTGTCTCCTTTTCAATTGCTTGATGATGCCGGGACTGTCCGCACTTTTTCTATGAAGCACTTATCCCCTGCTGCAATTTATGGTATAATGGAACAACCATTGCAACGAATTGGAGGCGGTCATCACGGGACGCATTGTGGTGCTGGCAGAAAAGCCCAGCGTTGGTCGAGACATTGCCCGGGTGCTGAAATGCAGAAATTCAGGTGCAGGATGTCTGAGCAATGACCAATATATCGTCACATGGGCAGTCGGCCACCTGGTAACACTGGCGGAGCCGGACGAAATTGATGAACGCTACAAAAAATGGAGAGCGGATGATCTGCCCATGCTTCCCGACCATATTCCGCTGAAGGTGATTCCTTCCTCTGCCGACCAATTCAAGGTTGTCAGCAAGCTGATGAATGATTCGGATACGGACAGTCTCATTTGCGCAACCGATGCCGGGCGGGAAGGCGAATTGATTTTCCGCTATATCTACCAGAAAAGCGGCTGCAAGAAACCCTTTGCCCGGCTGTGGATCAATTCCATGACGGATGAAGCTATTACAGAGGGCTTTCGAACCATCCAGCCCGGCGAAAAATATGACGGTCTCTTTCGATCGGCGCAGTGCCGCTCTCAGGCTGACTGGCTGGTGGGCATGAACGCTACCCGTGCTTTCACGCTTCGCTTTGATACCCTGCTTTCCGTTGGCCGGGTGCAAACGCCTACGCTGGCGATCTTGGTAAAGCGACGCAGGGAAATAGAAAGCTTTAAGCCTGAAAGCTACGCAACCGTTACCGCCGATTTCGGCGACTATAAAGGCATTTGGTTTGATGCCAAGCAAGAGAATGATACCCACATCGCTTCAACGGAAGAAGCACGCCGTATTGCTGCCGCTGTAAAAGGAAAAACCGGCACCGTGATTGCGGCTGAGACCAGTCACAAAAAGGATTTGCCGCCGCAGCTGTACGACTTAACCTCCCTACAGCGAGATGCCAATAAACTGCTGGGCTTCACAGCCAATAAGACATTGCAGGTTGCCCAGGATCTGTACGAAAAGCGAAAAGCCCTTACTTACCCCCGGACGGATAGCCGTTATCTTCCTCCGGACATGATTCCGAAGGTTGTTACCACCATGAAGCTGCTGCCGGAGGCCTACCAGTCCTTTGTGCCTGGTGCTTTGCCCGGTGGCAAACTGCCTGTAAGCAAGCGAACCGTGGATGCTTCCAAGGTGACGGATCACCATGCGCTGATTCCCACCGCCATTCGAGTGGATCCTTCCAAATTTACGGAGGATGAACGTGCCCTGTACGATTTGGTGACAAGACGGCTGCTGTCTGCCTTCTACCCTGCCTTCGAATACGATGCAACAAAAGTCATTACCCAGGTGGAGGCTCATGCCTTCCGTTCAAACGGGCAGGTCATCACCAATAACGGTTGGCGTGCCGTTCCGCCCATGGCAAAGCCTATCAAGCGGAAAAAGAAAAAGGATGGGGATGCAGAGGAAGAGAGCATCCTGCCGCCGCTGCAGCAGGGCGATACCCGCACCGTGGTCGGTGCATCTGTGAAAGAAGACGCCACCAAGCCTCCGGCGCAGCACACGGACGCATCCCTCCTCGCGTCGATGGAGAACGCAGGCCGAGAGGTGGAAGACGAAGAAATCTCCAAGCAGATGAAGGGCAGCGGCATCGGTACGCCTGCCACCCGTGCTTCCATTATTGAACGGCTGATTCAGGTTCGGTATGTGGAGCGGAAAGGTAAAACCTTGCTGGCCACAGACAAGGGTGTGCAGCTTATCTCCATCATGCCGGAGGAAATTGCTTCCCCGGCCATGACCGGCAAATGGGAGCTTGCCTTGGACAAAATTGCCCGAAATGAGCAGGATCCGGCACGCTTTATGGAAGGCATTTGCAAGCTTACAACCTTCCTGACAAAGTACGCAAAGGAAAGCAGCCTGCATGCATCCTTCCCGGAGGATCCGCAAAGGACAAGAAAACGGCAGAAACATCTGGCAAGCTCCGGCAAAGAAGTGCCTGATGCTGTTTGTCCTCTTTGTGGAAAAGGAAAGGTACTGGAAACCAAGCTCTCCTTCTGCTGCTCCGAAATGGCAAGCGGATGTCACTTCACCCTGTGGAAGGATTGCCTAACCCGTGGCGGCGGACCGGAGCTGACGCCGAAACTGGTACAGCTGCTTTTGAAGCAGAAAGAACTTCGAGGCTCCACCGGGGTGATCACTATCAACAACAGAGCCATTGCTTTCTACCCTGGAACCGGCAGCACCCCTTCCGCCGTGCGTTCCATTACGTACGAAAAGCAAAAATGAATTGCCTTTTCCCATGCTTTGGGATACAATAAGCATGAGTATTGATCCGCCGAGGCGGAAGAAAGAAGGACCTGAGTCATGGCTGATAAGATCCGTAAACGCTCTGAAATTCCCGATAAGTATAAGTGGCGCTTGTCCGATATTTTTGCCGATGTGGCTGCCTGGGAAGCAGCCTATGCAGAGGCAGAGAAGGTCATTGCTGCTTTTTCTGCATTTGACGGTAAGGTAGCCGAAGACCCAAAGGCTGCCATTCGTGCCTACTTTGAAGCTGAAAAGCACATCATTCCCATCTATTGCTATGCCAGCATGCTGAAGGACAGTGACAATGGCGACACTGCCGCTCAGGCGCTGGAGCAAAAGGCCATTGCCCTGCTGGTGAAGGCTCAGACTGCTTCCGCTTTCCTGGAGCCTGAACTGCTGGCCATGGATGAGTCCAAGCTGGTTGCCCTGTCTCAGGAAAGTGACATGGAGGACTACAGCACCTTCCTGAAGGAAATGCTTCTGCAGAAGCCTCATTCTCTGAGCAAGGATCAGGAACGTTTGCTGGCCATGATGGGTGAAATTGCCGGTGCGCCGGACAATATTTACTCCATGCTGACCAATGTAGATCTGAAATTCCCTGACATTACCCTGACGGATGGCTCCAAAGCACCGCTGACGGAGGGCACCTACTCTTCCTTCATCCATGATGACCAGCGTGATGTTCGCCGTCAGGCTTTCGAAGGGCTGATGGGTACCTATGGCAAGTTTGGCAACACCATTACCGGCACTTACTCCGCCTCTGTGAAAATGGATCAGTTCATGGCGGATGCCCGGCATTTCTCCTCCGCTCGTGCTGCTGCTATGGAGCCCCTGCAGATTCCTGAATCCGTATACGATAACTTGATTCAGGTCATTCACGAATATCTGCCCGTGCTGAATGAATATTTGCAGCTGCGCAAGCAGGTACTGGCCGTGGATGAGCTGCACATGTATGACCTTTACTGCCCCATGGTGAAGGACTTCAAGATGGATATGCCCTATGAGAAGGCCTTCGACTTGGTGCTGGAAGGTTTGGCACCCATGGGTGAGGATTATCTGGCCAAGCTTCGCGAAGCCCGTGACAACGGTTGGATTGACGTTTATCCCACCGAAAACAAGACCAGCGGCGCATACTCCAATGGTTTCCGTGGCGGTGCCCATCCCTTTGTACTGCTGAACCACAACGATAATCTGGATTCCGCCTTCACCATTGCTCACGAGCTGGGTCACTCCATGCACAGCTACTTCAGCAATCTCACCCAGCCCTTCCCCGAGGCAGATTACAGCCTATTTGTTGCAGAAGTGGCTTCCACCTGCAATGAAGCCGTAATGATGCGCTACCTGCTGGAGAAGCTTCCTGAGAAGAAGGCACAGGCTTATCTGCTGAACCATTTCCTGGAGCAATTCCGCACCACTTGCTTCCGCCAGACCATGTTCGCCGAGTTCGAAAAGATCAGCCATGAGATGGCTGCAAAGGGCGAACCGCTGACCCGTGAGAGCTTGAGCAAAGCTTATTACAAGCTGAATGAAACTTATTACGGTGAAACCTGCGTGGTGGATGAAGTGATTGCCAACGAATGGATGCGTATCCCCCACTTCTACCGCGCTTTCTACGTCTATGTTTATGCCACCGGCCTGTGCGCCGCCGTATCCCTGAGCGAGAAGATCCTCACGGAGGGTGAAAGTGCCGTGAAGGACTATCGGAAGTTCCTGTCCGCCGGCAGCAGCGTACCGCCCATTGAGGCGCTGAAGCTGGCAGGCATCGACATGAGCAGTCCCGAACCCATCCGCAAGGCAATGGAAGTCTTCAAGGCTACGCTGGAAAAGTTCAAGGCTGTACTGTAAAGGAGGTTTTGCTCCATGATGAAGGGTTACGACAAGCAGGAAGCTCTGGATTTCATCCTTCCCCGCATTGACCGGCATTATCACAGCACCTTGGCGGATCACATTGATACGTTGATTGCGCAGGCCATTGACGCTGACATGGATTACATGCATAAGGCCGGCGTGCTGGATGCCGACGGCAATGCAGGCGAAAACTATTATGAGGATGATGAAGCCTTCGAGTATCTGGTGGAGGCATTGGTTGCCCAGAATGATCTTTCCACGGAGCAGGCCGTGAAGGTTGCTTCGCTGATTGATGATTACATGGATTATCAGCAGCAGTACCTGGAATCCAAGGGCTTGGTGGACTGGGAGTAAATTTTTTCATCAGGGATTGCACGGTGTGTAATCCCTGTATCTTTCCGATTCACGGAATAAAACGTAACGTTCACAAAGGAGGATGTCTAACAATGAGACGTGTTTTTCTTACCGTGCTTGATGGCGTAGGCGCAGGCTATCTGCCTGATGCAGACAAATATGGCGATGTGGGTGCTTCCACCATCGCCCATGTGGTAGCAAAGTGCCACCCAAGCCTGCCTAACATGGCCAAGCTGGGTCTTGGGCAGATTCCTACGGCAGGCTACCCTGCCGATCCCAATGCAGTAGGCGGCTATGGCCGAGCCATTGAAAGAAGTGCCGGCAAGGACACCACCACCGGCCACTGGGAAATCAGCGGTCTTCGGCTGACGAAAGCCTTCCCCACTTTCCCCCATGGGTTCCCGGCAGATTTTATGGCCAAGTACGAGGCCGCCATTGGCCACGGAACCATCGGCAACAAGCCCGCTTCCGGCACGGTCATTTTGGATGAACTGGGTGCGGAGCATCTTGCCACCGGCAAGCCCATTGTCTACACTTCCGCAGACAGCGTATTCCAAATTGCCTGCCATGAAAGCCTGTATTCCTGTGAGGAGCTGTATCGCTTCTGCACCATCGCCCGGGAAATGCTGCAGGGAGATTTAGGCGTTGGCCGTGTTATTGCACGTCCCTTCGTAGGCGAACCCGGTCACTTCACCCGCACGCCCCGGCGCCGGGATTTCTCTCTGCCGCCCATTGGCGAAACGCTGCTGGATAAGGTAAAGGCCGCCGGTATGGAGAGCCTTGGTGTTGGTAAAATCGAGGATATTTTTGATCATCAGGGGCTGACCGGCTCCAACCATGCCGCCGGCAATCCTGCCTGCATCGAAGCCTGGCTGGACTACATGCGCAAGGATTTTAACGGCCTGTGCTTCACCAATCTGGTGGACTACGATATGGCTTACGGCCATCGCAATGATCCCGAAGGCTTTGCCAAGGCATTGGAATACTTCGATCAAAAGCTGCCGGAGATTCAGTCCCTGATGGGTAATGAGGATCTGCTGATCATTACCGCTGACCATGGCTGCGACCCCACCTTCCCTGGAACGGACCACACCCGTGAGCACATTCCGCTGCTGGTGTGGCATCGCGGCATGACCCAAGCCTGTGACCTGGGTACCCGTGATACCTATGCCGATATCGCCGCCACCTGTGCCGAGTGGCTTGGGCTTCCGGATCGGTTCAACGCCACGTCTTTTGCAAATTTGCTGAAGTAAAAGAAATGCATGCACGGCATTCAGTAGCTGCTGAATGCCGTGCGGTTGTTTTAGGAAAATAAAGCGATATGATAATTTGCAGCAGCATGATTGATCGTATGAATTGCTCAATTCACAAATATGTAAGCACTCATCTCAATAAGAACAGCACAATTATCGCAATTGTAATAACAGCAGAACATCCAATGGTAATAGCCTTTTGCCTCTTTGCGAAATCATTTGCCTGGTTGATAGATTCACGAACTAGGTTGCTTAATTCCTTTTGGATTGTCCCCTGTTCTTCCTCCAATCTCAAAAGTGCAGTTTCAATAGTCCGCTGCTTTTCTTGAATGCTATCGAATCTCTCTCTAAAATGTGTACCTTCAGTAGCAATGGTTGCCGATAATGCTTGTTCAGAACTGCTTATGCAATTCTGTAGAGTATCAGCCTTGCTCTCTAAAGAATGTAAAGTGTGATGACTTTGCAGCAAATTTTCCGAAAGATGCTCTATTTTCTGCGAAACATCCACCACGGAGTTTTCCAGGTCACTGGCTATCTTAATTTGCTTTGCAGTAGCAACTTCAACATCATTATGCAAAGCATCATGTATGTTACTTAATTCTTCTTTGACGTGATTGGCCTCGGAAGTGACAGAAGATAACAGCACTTGTTTGGAATCATTTACTGCATGCTGCAGAGTGCCTGATTCATTCTCCAACGACTGTTGAATTTTATGATTTTCCCGTGAAATCTCTTGCATGGAGGTTTCTAATTTGCTAACATTCTGGGTCTGATCTGTGGTAAAGGCACTAATTGATATGCCCAGCGCATTCAATGTCTCTGTCAGCCCAATAATAGCTTCTTCAATGTGGGAAAAGGTTCCCTTTACTGTTTCAACAAGTTCCTTCTGCAAGGAAACATTGTTGCTCTCCAGTTCAGCAATAGAGCATTGCGCATCCTGCAATGCATTTTTTACTTCACCTACAGTTTGAGAGAGCATAACTTCAGCCTGATGATGTTGCTCTGCAAAGACATCTTTACTTCTCTCTAGATTATCCAGAGCAGCCTGATAATGCGAAGTTACGCCGGAAAGTTGCTCTTCGCACTTACTAATCAAGCTATGTACTTTATCGATTTCCGGCTGTAGATCATCTGTAAGAGCCCCATTGATTAGCTTTCCAGTGTCTTCTAGCACTTCACCAGTTTGTCTAGTGAGAGAGCGAAGTTCCTCGTTCGTTTCCTTGACTTGCGAAAGACAATCTGTTAGGCTTGCCCTAGTTGCAGCAAGTTGTTCGGCTTGGCTACCATACTTCGTGGCTGCACTAATTACATTGTCAAGCCGCACTTTTATTTCTTCGCAAATTGCAAGTGCAAATTGGACACCCCGCATGAATAAAATCTGTTCGGCGAAAGCCGGACTTGCCTTCCACACAGCAAGCACG
>JAUMVT010000034.1 GCA_030529995.1 Clostridia bacterium | reverse complement strand
AGTATAAATTGAATCGCAGTTCTTTGACCACCTTGAAATGGCGGCTATAGCCCAAATTGGGAATTTTAGCTGCCTGCAAGGCATAGTACAAATATTTAGGATTATCATCTTTTCGCACTGGTCGAAGAATCTTCACACCATCTGCACCAATAAAAAACGGTGTGTCCACATACTTAATTATACGAGTATGATCACCGAAAACTATTGCAGGCACGCAAGAGAATAATCCATCACTGTCATCCCATCGCCCAGCAATTTCATTCTGTCCCTGATCAATGATAGGGTACTTGCCGTCAATGCAATAATCTTCTTGTGGTATTTTAGTTCCTTCGCGCGTAACATCAACATACAGGTCAGAAAAATTTACAACCGTCCTCATGCCGTTTCCTCCGACATTGGAATAGCTTTCCAAGGTTTCGCCACCATGCTACTCTCTAGTTTTTTTACAGACGTACCCCTTCACGCCTTCTCCTTTTTTTCCCTGCCCCTTGCCACGCTGCTTGGCCTGCCACTTGGCTTCCTCTTCCTCCGCAATGCGGCGCATTTGGCTGTCCGCATACTGCACAATCCGATCCCGCTCCGCCATGGGGTCATTGTTGGGGTCGTAGGTAATGGGGGGCGCAAAGGTCATGGTGCGCTGCTTTTTGTGGGCATACATGGGCAGGAAGCGGCAGCACTTGCCTGTCCGGTTGTAGTAAATCTGCGCCAGCATGGCAAAGCCGGAGAAAAGAGGTCCCAGCCCGCCGTGCTCGTAGCCGTGGCCTTCCTCAATGGCGTTGGGGTTTTCCGGGAAAATCAGCAGGTTATCCCCTGCCTCCATGGCCTCCACAGACAGGCGGAAGGTCTGCATCAGCTTGCTGGGCTTGTTGCGGAACACGGGCACGCACTCCACCTGATCCATGGCCCACACGGACACCGGGCCGATGATGTGAGTAATCCACCTTTTCACCTTTTCCGGCAGCCAGCGAATAGGGCCGATGGTGTAGCGGTACAGGTACTCGCTGACCTCCTCCGGGTCAATGGACATTTCGGAAATCGTCCACGGGCGGATGGGCACAGGAATGTACATGATGCACACCACCGGGCCGTAAACTTCCCCGTGATTGCAGAGGAACACGATGGGATTGTTGTCATCCTGCACAATGTTCTCCGTGCCCTGCAGCTTGTGCCGATAGAAGGGGCGCAGCAGCGCCCTGACCAGCCGAATGCCGATGGGATAGCGGTGCCGCTTGATGACCACCGTTTCCAGCTGCTTTTCCAGTGCCGGGTTGTCGCCCCCTTCTTCCTTCAGGTGCAGGAAGCGCTGGAGCTTGTCCATGTACCGCTTGGACATGGGGAACCGCAGGGTTGCTCCTACCGCCACGACCACCAGAATCAGTGCCGGAATCACCATGATGGGCTGGAACTGGGGCACAAGGGTCTCCACCTCCGGCCTTTGGCTGCCCATGAACATGAGCAGTGTCAAGGCTGCCAAGGCCAGCATCTGCCCTGCCAGCACCGCCATGCTGCTGCCCATGAGGCGCATCCGGTCATAGACGGTGGTTTTCTTTTCCCCGGTAGCAAAGCATGCTACCTCGTTCATGACGCTTTCCAAGTGGCTCAGGCAGGTGGTGCACACAGTAGAGCCTGCGGTGCACAGACCCATGCACAGGTAAGCGTCGCTGATGGTCATGGCCTTGCTGCGGAGCAGGCGGCTGAAGAGGATCAGCCCGTACAGCCACAGGAACAGGCCGATGAGCAGCAGATTGATGGGCTCCGAAGCCTTCTTCTTTGCCCGGCGTGCCATGATCCATTCCACCGCTTCCCGGCATACCAGGGTGCACAGCATGGCCAGTGCCATGCTGATGAGCATCTTTTCCGAGGAGATGGCGGGAAAGGTGTACATGACCACAATGGTCATCTGCTGCGCCATGAGGATCAGGCCGGAAATGGCCTCGTAGTTGGCATAGGCGTTGGCCTTCTTCATCTGCTCATGCAGGTGCGCCACATCCTCCGCCTTCACCGTGCTGCGAAGGCCGGCATCCCGGCGCTGCTTCAGCTGACCGTAGCAAATGGCGACGGTTGCCAGGGCAAGACCGCCCACGGCCATCCAGCCTTCCACCCCGGATACGCTGCCCAGCAGCAGTCCTGCGCCCACCAGAAAGAGAACCGCCTGCACCGCCGCATACAGGAGAATGAACCGCTTTTCCTCCATGCCCCGGTTCAGGCTCAGGTACACCAGCCGCCAGCCCAGAATATCCCCCACGGTCATGGTCAGGATGGCGGCAAACAGCAGCCACATCATGGCGTTAACATCCTGCACGGGATAAAAGACTGCCACCAAAACGCTGACCAGCATCAGCACCGTTAAGCCGATGGCGCTGATGATCCGTGTCCGCTTGCTGATCAGCCGATTATATTCCCCCCAGGTGCCGGAAAAGAGCATGCTGGCCACCCGTCCGCACATGTACAGTGCGCCCCCGGGCACCGAAACCCCTACCAGCAGATAAGACATCATCAGGCAATAAATGTAGGCATAGGCGTCCCCAAGGTTCAGCCAGGCAGCCCGTGTCGCCGGGCGCTCGTTTCTCACTGTGGTCTGCAACGTCTTCGGCCTCCTTATCCTCGCCCATCATTGTAACATACTCCCCAAAGGCAGGCAATCCACATTTTTCACATTTTGTTCATAACCCGGCGAACGCTTTTGACGGCGTGCTTTCCTTCCGTCTCTTTACCAACCTGCCTGTTTCGCCCCTTTACAATCCTGCCGGTTTGCTTCATAATAAATGCAGATTGATTCCCTTGAAAGAGGAGGTTTCGCCTTGTATTCGGAAAAGGATTTGGACGGGCTGCACGCCCAGCTGAAGCGGCGGGAGGGAATTCTGTTCGCCCTGCTGGCCTTGTTTCTTGCCGGGATTGTCGTGTCCCTGATTGTCCGTATCGAAGCCCTGACTGCCGGGCTGACCATTGCCGCCGGCGTGCTGGCCATTGCGGTGTATGATCTGGCACTGCGCCCTATCAAGTGTTATATCACCCATGTGGATAACATGCTTCACGGCCGCACGAGGGAGATTGACGGCATCTTCCGCAGCCTCAGCGATGAAGTGTCGCTGGTGGACGGAGTGTCCTATCATGCTCTGACCCTGGAAGTGCCGGATGACAAGGGCAATCCCACCGAGCGGCTTTTCTACTTTGATCTGCAGAAGGACTTCCCGGCCTATCAGCCCGGGGAGGTGCTGCATGTGGTGTATCACGACCGGGAAATTGCATCTCTTGCCCTGAAAATGCAGGAATAGATGCACGTTGATGAGGAGTTTGCTGGGAACGTACGGATTTTGTTGTTTTTCCCTTGACATTCCCTGCCCTATGAATCATAATAGACAAGTGTGTTTCAAGGACTGTCCCGGGATTTTTCCCGCGGCATTGAGGAGGCTTCATCCATGGTTCATACCATCGTAGGCGCTAACTGGGGCGACGAAGGCAAAGGCAAGGTGACCGATCTTCTTGCTGAGAAGAGCGATGTGGTTGTCCGCTTTCAGGGCGGCGCCAACGCAGGCCACACCATTATCAATGAATACGGCAAGTTCTCTCTGCATCTGCTGCCCTCCGGCGTGTTCCATCAGAATGTATACAACGTGATCGGACCCGGCGTGGCACTGAATATCGAGGCACTGCTGAGCGAGCTGGATTCCCTGACCTCTCGGGGCGTGCCCATGCCCAAGCTGCTCATCAGTGACCGGGCACAGGTCATGATGCCCTATCATGTTGACTTTGATAAGTTCGAGGAAGAGCGGCTGGGCAAGAACTCCTTCGGTTCCACCAAGTCCGGCATTGCCCCCTTCTATTCCGACAAGTATGCCAAGGTTGGCCTGCAGGTGTGCCAGCTGTACGATCACGACATTCTCCGCAAGCGGCTGGAGATTGCCCTGGTGAAGAAGAATTGCCTGCTGGAAAACCTGTATCACAAACCTGCCGTGGATGTTGACGCACTGGTCGCTTATCTGGAAGGCTTGGCCGAGAAGATCAAGCCCATGGTGTGCGACACCACCCTGTTCCTGCACAAGGCCAACAAGGAAGGCAAGACCATCCTGCTGGAAGGTCAGCTGGGCACTCTGCGTGATCCCGATCACGGCATCTATCCTTATGTTACTTCTTCCTCTCCCTTGGCAGGCTTCGGCTGCGTAGGCGCAGGCGTGACCCCTCGGGATATGACGGATATCTATTGCGTCACGAAAGCTTATTCCAGCTGCGTAGGCGCAGGTCCCTTCGTAACCCGGCTGGAAGGTGCTGAGGGCGACGAGCTGCGCCGCCGTGGCGGTGACGCAGGCGAATACGGTGCCACCACCGGCCGTGCCCGTGATGTAGGCTGGTTCGATGCCGTTGCTACCCGTTACGGTGTCATGGTGCAGGGCGGCACTGAAGTGGTCATGACCAACCTGGACGTGCTGGGCTACCTGGACGAGATTCCCGTGTGCGTAGCCTATGAAGTGGACGGCAAGCAGATTACGGACTTCCCCTCCACCCCCACCCTGATGCGCTGCAAGCCCGTGTATGAGATGCTCCCCGGCTGGAAGACGGACATTCGCGGCATCAAGAACTACAACGATCTGCCGGAAAACTGCCGGAAGTATGTGGAGACCATCGAGAAGCTGATCGAAGCACCTATCCACATGGTTTCCAACGGTCCTCGCCGGGACGAGATCATCTATCGCTAAGCCATCACAGCGGCCGCCTGTACAGGAAAGCACAGGCGGCTGTTTTCTGCTCAGGAGTAAGAAGAACTTTATGATCATTGACGTACATGCGCACATTTATCCTGACAAGATTGCCGCCAAGGCCGTTCGCTCCATCGGTGAATTCTATCAGTGGTCCCACATGGAAATGGACGGAACGGTAGAAGGGCTGCTTGCCTCCAGCAAGGAAGCAGGCATTGATCTTTCCATCGTCCACTCTGCCGCCGTAAGCCCGGCACGAGTGCAAAGCGTAAACGACTTCATCGCCGCTACCGTTGCCGCCCATCCCGACCGGCTGCTGGGCTTCGGCTCCATGCACCCGGATTATCCGGACATCGAGGCGGAGCTGGATCGGATGATGCAGCTGGGCTTGCGGGGCATTAAGCTCCATCCTGATACACAGCAATTTCTTTTCGACAGTCCTGCCTCCGTCAAAATGCTGGAAGCCATGGAGGAACGCCGCCTGCCGGTGCTGATTCACACCGGAGACACCCGGTATCCCTTCAGCAACCCGGAGCGAGTCGCCCGGGCACTGGATCATGTACCGAATCTGGTAGCCATCTGCGCCCACTTAGGCGGCTGGTCCATGTGGGGCAATGGGTGGAAAATCCTTGCCGGTCGGGAAGATGTGTATGTAGACTGCTCCTCCAGCCTGTACGCCATTACCCCGGAGGAAGCCGTGAAGGTGATTCACCGCTACGGCGCCCGGCGGGTATTCTTCGGCACGGATCACCCCATGTGGAACCCGGTAGGCGAAATTGCCCGCTTTAACGCCCTGCCCCTGACGGAGGAAGAGCGGGAAATGATCTTGCACAAGAACATTGAAAAGCTGCTGAATCTGTGAACATAACGAAAGCCACGCCTTGAAACAGCGTGGCTCTTTTGATGGAAACGTTAGCAAACCTTCCGCATTCAATACTGCCTTTGGATAATGAAGCATTCCGGTGCTCCTGCCCCTGCATTCAGGAAGTGCTGGTGCAGCACGTTGAACTCCTGTGGGCGAAGGGAGGACAGCAGCGTCATCAATGCCTGACGTTCCACGTCCCCTGCCGCATGCCCGGGATAGGAGCAGATGGTCAGCACACCCCCGGGTACCAGCAGTTTCAGACAAGCCTCCACCGCCTGCTTGGTGGTAGGCCACAGGGTGGTAATGGTTTTGTTGCCCCCGGGCAGCCAGCCCAGATTGAAGGTGGCTGTCCTCACAGGGGACTGCACCACTTCTCCAATGTGCTCATGCCCCATGCAGTGCAGCTCGCAGCGGTCCAGCAAGCCGGCCTCTTCCAAGGCGGCACGGGTATGCGCCACCGCATCCGCCTGCACATCAAAGGCAATGACATGACCGGCAGCGCCTACCAGCTCCGCCAGCATGGCTGTGTCATGACCATTGCCCATGGTGGCGTCAATCACCGTATCCCCGGGCTGAATCACCTGACGCAGGCAATCTGCCGCCAGGTACCGTGCAGAACGAAGTTCATAGGCCATCAGATTACAGCTCCTTCAGGCGGCGGACTTCTTCGTCTGTCAGATGCCGCCATTGTCCCTTGGGCAGATCCCCCAGGAGAATCGGACCAAAGGCCACCCGCTTGAGCATCAGGGTTTGATGCCCGATGGCCTCGATCATCCGGCGCACCTGCCGATTTCTGCCCTCGTGAATGGTAATGGTCATGATGGTGTCAAAGGCTTCCTGCCGAATAATCCGCACCTTGGCCGGGGAAGTCATGTACCCATCATCCAGCTTCACGCCTGCGCTGAGCCGATGAGCTTCCTCCTGGGTTACGGTGCTGCTCACCTTCACCCAATAAGCCTTACCCACCTCGTGACTGGGATGAAGGAGGGCGTTCATCATGTCTCCGTCATTGGTCAGCAGAATCAGGCCTTCGCTTTCATAGTCCAGCCGACCCACCGTGTACAGACGCACAGGATAGTCCTTGAACTTGTCCATCACCGTTGTCCGGCCTTCCGGATCCGAGGCGGTGCACATTTCCCCTACCTGCTTATTGTAGGCAATATAGTGCTTCTCCTCCTGAATGGCAACCGGCTTACCGTCCACCGTTACCCGATCCCCGTCCTGCACCTGAACGCCCATCTCGGTTATCACCTGACCGTTCACCGCCACGTGGCCTTCGCTGATCAGCTTTTCAGACGCACGGCGAGAGGCAACACCGCTAAGGGCAAGATATTTCTGCAAGCGCATTGGCATGAATTCATCAACAACCTTTCTTCAGCACATGGTAAAAAAACAGGGCGCAGGCACGGCGCATCATAGGCTTCTGCCGCTCTTCCGGGGTCATGGTCAGTGCCAGCCGATCCATACCGCCGATGGTATAGCCCCGTTTTTCCAGAAAGCGGCACAGGATGGGATGTTGGTCGCTGGCCTCCACCCGAATACCCCAGGCGCCCTGATGCAAGGCAAACTGTTCCGCCGTCTCCAGCAGGGCTGTGGCAATGCCATTGCGGCGGTACAGCACATCCACCCGAATATCCTCCAGCTGCATCCACGCATCACAGGGACGAAGGGCAGCGCAGCCCACATAGCAATCGTCCTCATAAGCAAGGAAAAGCGCGGCCTGCCGATCCGCGCACAAAGCTGAGGGTGTATAGGCCGCCTTGGGCGGGAAAACTCGCCACTCCGCCCTTTCAAGCGGCGCATAGGCAAGAGAAAAGCCGCTTCGGCTGACCCTGAGCAGGGTTTCTTCCCCAATCAGGCACTCTGCATGAACGGGCGTGCGGGGTATGTCTTTCTCCGACAGACACCGGCGAATGGTCAGCATACCGTCACACTCCTCCCCTGCAATGGCTTAAGTATAGCAGATTCCACGATTGATGACAAGGGAGCACTGGCAGAACGGACGAAAATGTGGTACACTAGCCCTGCTATGTTTTTCATCAACGAGGTGACTGAAATGAATCGAAAAGATCTTGCTGAAATCAAGCGCCGCCTGAACCCTGATAAGCGTTATCCCTCCGTGCTTCGGGGCTGCTATCTGGGAGCAGACGGTCACGTCATTGCCGAATTTGCCAAGTCCGTAGGTGCACTGGCTCAGGAGGAATGCGAAAAGTTTATGGCCATCTTCCGCAAATGTCTCTCCGGCACGGAAGGGCAGAATCTGCTGAATCTGGACTTCACCCCGGAGCAAATGGAGGCCGATGCCCATCATCTGCTGACCGGGCTGTGCGATACCGGCCTGCAAGACGTGCAGATTGTGGAGGATTTTTTTCGCCGTGCCATTGCCTGGCGGCAGGAGGAATTCGTCCATCTGCAGTCGGTAGACGATCAGCAGGCGGCGGATAACTATCTGGTGCTGCTGCTGCACGACGGGTACGATGTGCCCTACCGGGATGATAACGGCGACTTGGACAAGGAGCGTTCCGAATCCATACTGAATTACATCCTATGCGCCGTGTGCCCGGTGAAGCAACTGAAGCCTGCCCTCCGCTATTTTGAAGGGGACAGCGAATTCCACGCTGGAGCTTCCGACCAGGTAGTGGGCATGCCGGAAATGGGCTTCATGTTCCCCGCCTTTGAGGAAAGAAGTGCCAACATTCACCGTGCCCTGTACTACACCCGGGACACAGGGGATCTGCACGCATCCTTCATCGAAGGAATGCTGAACGCCGATGTGCAGATGACCGCTCAGGAGCAGAAGGAGACCTTCCAGTCCATCCTGACGGAAACCCTGGCAGAAGAATGCAGCATGGATCTGATGCAGAACGTGCATGAAACCATCAGCACCATGATTGAAGAGCAGAAGGCAGACAAGACCGCCGAGGCTCTCTGCATGGATAAGCAGGATGTGAAGCGTGTGCTGGAGGAGTGCGGCGTTTCCGAGGAAAAGACGGAAGCCTTCGCCGCCCGGTATGAGGAATCCTTCGGCGAGCAGGCTGCCATTCCTGCCGTGAACATGATTGCTCCCAAGCAATTCAAGGTGGATACCCCCAGCGTGACCATTCGGGTGGATCCCCAGCATTCCGACCTGATTCAGACCCGTATTTTGGATGGAAAAAGCTACATTGTCATCCTTGCCGATGGGGATGTGGAAGTAAACGGTGTGAAAATCACCTGCTAAGGAACAGGAGGTTCTGTTATGCAGCGACGCTTGTTGTGTTTCCTTCTCTGCTTCATGCTGGTATGTCCTGCCGCACTGGCAGAGAAGACCATTCGAATGACCTTCACCGGGGATGTAACCCTGGGCAGTGAGGAATCCAAGAAGAATCAGTCAACTTCCTTTGTCACCAAGGCAACGGAGGAAGGGAACGCCTACTTCTTTGCGCGGGTGAAAGATCTTTTTGCTCAGGATGACCTGACCGTGGTGAATCTGGAAGGTCCTCTGACGGACAAGAGTACTCAGGAGAACACGAAGAAATACTATCGCTTCCGGGGGCCTACGGATTATGTGAACATTCTGCTGGAAGGCAGTGTGGAAGCCTGCAACCTGGCCAACAACCACACCTACGATTTCGGCAAGCAGGGGTATGAATCCACCCAGGCCACCCTGGACGCTGCCGGCATTGGCTACTTTGGTCAGCAGACTACCTACATTTATGAAAAAGACGGCGTGAAGATTGCCTTCTTCGGCCTGAACTCCACCCAGTTTAACGGCAACCGCAACTGGGCACGGGACGAAATTGCCCGGCTGAAGGCTGACGAGGGCGTGAACGCAGTGGTGTTTGTGTTCCACGGCGGTCAGGAATACGGCAAGAAGCACAACAAGAATCAGGAAACCTACGCTCACTTTGCCATTGACGCCGGCGCAGACCTGGTCATCATGCATCATCCCCACGTGGTGCAGGGCATTGAAATCTACAACAACCGCACCATCTGCTATTCCTTGGGCAATTTCTGCTTCGGCGGCAACAAGGATGTGCGGGCACTGGAGGCGCTGGTTGCCGGCGTGACCATGACATTCTCCGACAGCGGCGAATATCTGGGACAGCAAGTGGATCTGTATCCTGCCAATATTTCCGGCACCAATCCATCCAATAACTTCCAACCTCTTTTCGTCACAGGAGAAGCCGCTCAGGCGGTCATGACCCTGGTGCAGAAGGACACGAAGTTCGACCTGCCAGAGGTGGATGACACAACCGGCTGTGCAGCTTTGCCTTATCTGACAGCTACGGCTACGGATTTGGGGGAATAAAAAAACCGGGTCATACAACCCAGTCTTCCAGTTGAAGATGCGGCACTCGGCGAAATTCATCCATGTTGTGGGTAATCAACGTCAAATTTCTGGACAGTCCTTGTGCCGCAATCTGCACATCATACGGTCCAATGGGTGTTCCCTGTTTTTCCAAATAGCCTCGGAGTCTCCCTGCTGACACAGCGTCCTCCATGGAGAACGGCAGAATGTAAAAGGGTGCCAGAAACATAGCAAGCTTTTCCCTTGTACGGTTGCCCCAGTTACTTTTTGCTGCCCCATATTCCAATTCAAAGACGGTAACAGAAGAAATCATCAAATCGGCAGGATTGCATGCAAAGAGTCTCTCTGTCAGCTGCGGATACTGATTCTTCATGAAATAGATGCAGATATTTGTATCCAAAAGGTACATCAAAGATCCTCCCGTTCAGGGACATCATCCCATGCAGGCTGATTCCGCTCTGCCATAAAGTCCTCTGAAAATGTACCGACTACCTGCCGAACCGGTGCCCAAGGATCTTCTACGGGATAGGCAATGAAAATACCATCAATCTTGTTGATATAATATTCCTTCTCGTCAGTTCGAAGCTCCTGCGGAATGCGAATTGCCTGGCTGTTGCCATTCTGAAAAACACGAGTTGTCTGCATGTGCATCGCTCCTTTCGTGTGTACGTATCGTATGTACACTAGTAGTATAAACGATCGAAGCGAAAAAAGCAATGTTCTTTCCCGCACACATGAAAAATAGCGAAGCCTGCTTCATCGGCTTCGCTATTTTTGTTATCACCAAGGTTAGATTTCAATCGTTCCTTCAAAGTCCGTCTGAGCATCGCCGGTAAGCCACACCCTGCCGTTCTTTTCGTAGCGAACTACCAGCATACCGCCGGGCAGGCGCATGTCCAAATCCACCCCCCGGGTGCACAGGCCGTTTTCCACCGCAGCAACCGCCGCCGCACAGGCGCCCGTACCGCAGGCAGCAGTTTCTCCAATGCCTTTCTCCCAAGTGCGCATCTTAATGCTGCTGGAATCCAGCACCTGCGCGAAGGACACCGTAACACGCTGGGGGAACAGGGAATCCTGCTCAATGGACGGGCCGATCCGCTTCAGGTCAATACGATCCACATCCTGCACGAAGATGACCACGTGCGGGTTGCCCATGGAGACGCAGCTGATTTCCCGCTCTTCTCCCGCCAGCAGCACCTTCCGCATCATGACCCGGTCGCTGTCCAGCTTAACGGGAATCTTGGCCGGAGCAAATTCCGGCGTGCCCATATCCACCAGAACAGAAAACACCGTATCCTCGCGGATAAACAGTTCAGCACTCTTAATGCCGGTCATCAACTCCAGCGTCATGTGCTCCTTCCGGGTGCGGCCGGATTCATAAAGGTACTTTGCCACGCAGCGGATGGCATTGCCGGAAACCTGACCTTCGCTGCCGTCCGCATTGAACATACGCATTTTTGCATCTGCCCGGGTGCTGGGCAGAATCAGTACAATGCCGTCCGCGCCCACCGAGCGGCGGCGGTCACTGAGGCGAACTGCTAGGGATTCCGGGCTTTCCACCGTCTGTTCAAAGCAGTCGAAGTACAGGTAATCGTTGCCGGTACCCCGCATCTTTACGAAGGACAGCTTCTTCCGCTTCACCCGCATATCATTGATGTCTACCAGTTCCACATTCTGCAGGGAATACCGGGAAGTCAGCGCCTGAGCGAGAGCATTGGCCGTATCCAGACTGGTGAACAGCGGAATGCCCCGCTCCACCGCCTTCCGGCGCATGCGGACGGAATCCAGCCGAGGATTGCGTCCCTTGGCGGAGGTGGAAATCACATACTGTACGTGATCCATCTCCAGCATTTTTTCCATGGCTTCGTGCTTCACCGTGGCGGCATAAAGACCGTGGGCTGCCAGTGCCTTGGCTGTACCGGGGGTGGCGAACAGATTGAAGCCCAGTTCCGCAAAGCGTCTTGCGCAGGCAACGGCCTCATTTTTGTCCACATCCCGAACAGAAACCAGCACGCCACCGCTATGGCTCATCTTGTAGCCTGCTGCCACCAAGCCCTTGTATACGGCTTCCTGCAGGTTGGTGCCGATACCCAGCACTTCGCCGGTGGACTTCATTTCCGGTCCCAGATGGGTATCCACGTCCGCCAGCTTTTCAAAGGAGAAGCAGGGCACCTTCACCGCAAAGTAAGGGCTTTGCCGGTACAGTCCCGTGCCGTAGCCCATATCCTTCAGTTTCTCGCCCAGCATGGCACGAACGGCCAAGTCCACCATAGGAACGCCTGTTACCTTGCTGATGTAAGGCACGGTGCGGCTTGCCCGAGGGTTGGCCTCGATGACGTACACTTCATTGCGGTACACAATGTACTGGATGTTAATCAGTCCCACCGTGCCAAGCTCCAGGGCAATGTTTCTCGTTACGTCAATCAGCCGCTTGGTGATGGTGCCTGTCAGATTCCACGCAGGGTAAACGGCAATGGAGTCGCCGGAGTGAACACCGGAGCGCTCCACATGCTCCATGATACCGGGAATCAGCACATCCTCGCCATCGCAGATAGCGTCTGCTTCCGCTTCAATACCCATCAGGTACTGGTCAATCAGGATCGGGTTCTCAATCCCCTGCGCCAGAATAATCTTCATGTACTCGACAATATCGCTGTCCTGATAGGCGATGATCATGTTCTGACCGCCAAGCACGTAGCTGGGGCGCACCAGCACAGGATAGCCCAGGGAATTGGCTGCCTGCAGTGCTTCCTCCGTGGTCATTACCGTGCAGCCCTGAGGCCGCTTGATGCCGTACTTTTCCATGGCCGCATCGAAGCGCTCCCGATCCTCTGCCGCATCAATGGCATCGGCAGAGGTGCCCAGGATCCGTACCCCGGCTTCGCTGAGGGCATGGGTCAGCTTGATGGCCGTCTGTCCGCCGAAGGCCGCCACCACGCCCACCGGCTTTTCCGTGGCAATGACCCCCATCACGTCTTCCACCGTCAGTGGCTCGAAGTACAGGCGATCTGCCGTGTCAAAGTCGGTAGAGACGGTTTCCGGGTTGTTGTTGATCATGACCACGTCGTAGCCGGCCTTTTTCAGCATCCACACGCAGTGCACCGAGGCATAGTCGAACTCAATGCCCTGACCAATACGGATGGGACCGGAACCCAGCACCACCACGCAGGGTTTCTTGGGACGCTCCGCCAGGAATTCCGCCGCTTCATTTTCCTCGTCATAGGTAGCGTAGAAATAAGGGGTCTCGGCGGCAAACTCGGCAGCACAGGTGTCCACCATCTTATACACAGGATTCCGGTGAGCAGTCACCTTCTCCCCGGACAGACGCTCAATGGCCTGATCCGGATAGCCCATCTTCTTGGCCTTCAGGTAGGTGGCTTCATCCACCTTGCCCTGCTTCAGCTGCTGCTCCATCAGGTACAGGTTCAGGTACTTGTTCAGGAAGAAATAGTCGATCTTTGTGATTTCATGGAGCTTCTCCAGGGATACGCCCCGGCTGATGGCCTCATACATGGCGAACATCCGCTGGTCGGTACACTGGGCGATCAGGCTCAGCAGCTCCTCGGTGCTCTTCTCCGCCATGCTCTTCATTCGCAGGGTATCGCAGCCGATTTCCGCTCCGCGGACTGCCTTCATCAGTGCCTGTTCCACATTCACGCCAATGGCCATGACTTCGCCGGTAGCCTTCATCTGGGTGCCCAGGTTCCGCTTGCCGTAAACAAACTTATCAAAGGGCCACTTGGGCAGCTTGGCCACGATATAGTCCAGCGCAGGCTCGAAGCAGGCACAGGTCTTGCCGGTCACAGCATTCTTCATTTCGTCCAGCGTGTAGCCGATGGCAATCTGGGCGGCGCACTTGGCAATGGGATACCCGGTAGCCTTGCTGGCCAAGGCGGAAGAGCGGCTTACACGAGGGTTCACCTCGATGACCGCATACTCGAAGGAATCAGGATTCAGGGCAAACTGGCAGTTGCAGCCGCCCTCCACCCCCAGGGCAGTGATAATATCCAGCGCCGCCCGGCGGAGCATCTGATATTCCTTATCCGCCAGGGTTAGGGCAGGCGCCACCACGATGGAGTCGCCGGTATGCACGCCCACCGGGTCAATATTCTCCATGGAACAGACAGCCACCACATTGCCAAGGCTGTCCCGCATGACTTCAAACTCGATTTCCTTCCAGCCGGAGATGCACTTTTCCACAAGAATTTGGGTAATGGGGGAAAGCCGGAGACCGTTCTCTGCCGTTTCCCGCAGCTCCTCCACATTGTGGCAAATGCCGCCGCCGCTGCCCCCCAAGGTATAGGCAGGCCGAACGATCACCGGGTAACCGATCTTTTCCGCAACGGTCAGAGCGTCCGGCAGGGTCTCCACAATTTCACTGGGGATCACCGGCTGATGGATGCTCTGCATGGTTTCCTTAAACAGCAGCCGATCCTCTGCCTTTTCAATGGTTTCGCACTTTGCGCCCAGCAGTTTCACCCCGTGCTGCTCCAGGAAGCCTTCCTTAGCCAGCTGCATGGAGAGCGTCAGGCCGCTTTGTCCGCCCAGGGTGGACAGGAGGCTGTCCGGCTTTTCCTTCAGGATAATGCGGCGCAGGGTTTCCAGCGTCAGGGGCTCGATATAAATTTTATCTGCGGAGGCGTGGTCGGTCATGATGGTGGCCGGGTTGGGGTTCACCAGCACCACTTCCAAGCCTGCGTCCTTCAGGGCACGGCAGGCCTGGGAACCGGCATAGTCGAACTCGGCAGCCTGACCGATGACAATGGGGCCGGAACCGATAATCATCACGCGATGCAATTCAGGATTCAGCGGCATACTTTATTTCCTCCCATCAGTGCAATAAAGCGGTCAAACAAGAAGCGTGTATCCAAGGGGCCGCCGGCAGCTTCCGGATGGAACTGGACGGAGAAGGCCGGCATATCCGTGTAATCCACACCTTCACAGGTACCGTCGTTGCCATTGACAAAGCGAAGAGAAGCATTGGCCGGCAGAGTTGCGCTGTCCACCGCATAGCCGTGGTTCTGGCTGGTCATGTAGCTCAGACCTGTTTTCACATCCTTGGCAGGCTGGTTTGCGCCACGATGGCCGTACTTCAGCTTGCTGGTGGTTGCGCCCTGGCTCAGTGCCAGCAGCTGATGTCCCAGACAGATGCCGAAGGTAGGAATCCGGTGAGTGCACAGCTCCCGCAGCTGTTCAATAATTCCCACGTTGTCCGCCGGGTCGCCGGGGCCGTTGGAAAGCATAATGCCGTCCGGCTTCAGGGCAAGGATTTCCTCACAGGTTGCGTCTGCGTTCACTGTGGTCACGTGGCAGCCCCGTTTTTCCAGTTCCCGGCGAATATTGGCCTTGGCGCCGAAGTCCCACAGCACCACATGATAGGTGCCTTCCACCTCATCTTCCATAGTTTCCTTGCAGCTTACATCCTGCACGGAAGGATGGAAAGGCAGCTGCTGAAGCTTCTTCACCATGGCCGGAATGTCCGCAGGCTTTTCCGTCAGGATGGCCGCA
Source organism: Clostridia bacterium (assembly GCA_030529995.1). Lineage (GTDB taxonomy): Bacteria > Bacillota > Clostridia > Christensenellales > Aristaeellaceae > CAKUFA01. The sequence continues at coordinate 12,115 of JAUMVT010000034.1, read as the reverse complement.
TTCATCACGCCTGCCGAGCGAATTTTTCTCGTCAGGGCACGGGTATCCACCCCGGTAAGGCAGGGAATGTCGTGCTCCTTCAGGAAGTCGTCCAGCTTGCCGCTGCAGCGGAAGTTGCTGGGAGCATCGCAAATTTCCCGGGCAATGTAGCCGCTGAGCCAAGGCTTGCTGCTTTCAAAGTCCTCAGGAATCACGCCGTAATTGCCGATGGTGGGAAAAGTTTGAATCACGATTTCCCCCTCGTAGCTGGGGTCCGTCAGGGTTTCCAGATAGCCCACCATGGCGGTGGTAAACACCAATTCCGCCATGACATTCTTTTCTGCACCCCGCATTTCTCCCTCAAAGAGCTGACCGTCGGCTAACAAGAGATACCCTTTTCTGCTCATACACGCTTCCTCCTCTTATGCCTGCTTTGCAATTTCCACTGCCTGCATGGGCGTATCAATCACATACGCTGCTCCGGCTTCCCGCAGTTCCTTTTCATCCCGAAAGCCCCACTTTACCCCGACGGAACACATGCCTGCGTTTCCGGCACAGTGCATGTCCACCGCCGTATCTCCCAGGTATAGGAAATCCTTCGGGGCAATCCCCAGGCTTTCCGCAATGGCCAGTGCTCCTGCCGGATCCGGCTTCACGGGTACTCCTTCCATCTGCCCACGAACCTGCGCAAAAGCTACCTCCGGAAAGTAATGTGCCACCACGTGACAGGTATCCGCATGGGGCTTGTTGGACAGCACGCACAGCTTCAGCCCCATTTGCGACAGGGCATGCAACATTTCCGGCACACCATCATAGGGCTTGGTGGTCACCTGATTATGGGTCTCATAATAGGCTTGATAGTCCTGCTGCACCTTTGCCGCCAACTCCTGCCGATCCCCTACGGCCCGTTGGGCGAGGATTTTCGCTCCGTTGCCCACCAGGTACCGATAGGCATCCGTCGGATATTCCGGCAGGCCGTTCATGCGCAGGGCACGATTCATGGCCGTCGCAATATCCTGCAGGGTATTGGTCAGTGTCCCGTCCAGGTCAAAGAGCACCGCCTTCATGGTCTTCCTCCTTGTATTTCAGAAAGAAGGGAAGGACACCGCCCATTGTGCAGTGCCTTCCCTTCCAGCTATTTACTTTGTGTAAATTCATAAATACCAATAGCCGCAGCGATGGAAAGATTCAGCGAGTCAATCTTTTCATTGCTGGGAATACGAACAGGCTGGCCTACCCCGGCGAACGCCGCCGGAAGGCCGCTGCCTTCATTGCCGAAGATCAGCGTCCACTTCTCAGGTACACCGCCTGCCAGCACGTCGGGCAGGCTTCTGGAACCGTCCAGCATGAAAGGATACATCATCCGCTGACCAGCCTCCTGTGCATAGGCTTCGAAATCATCATACACATGGATCCGCAGGGAGAAAATGCTGCCCATGCTGGCACGCACCACGTGAGGATCAAACACATCCACGCAAGGACGAACCAGTGCCACATCCTCAATGCCAAAGCCCAAAGCTGTGCGAAGAATGGTGCCCACATTACCCCGATCCGAAGGCTGATGCAGCAGCACATGAGGCTTATCCTGTGCCAGAGTATCGGAGAATTTATGAAACACTGCCGCCGCGAAACAATTGTCCTTCCCGGAAATACGGCTCAATGCCTTATCGGCTTCCTCCACGCGAATATGGAGCTGATTGGCCAATGCCATCAGCTTCTGCGCCCCTTCCGTATCCGCTGCCTTGCTGTGCAGCAGCACCCGGCTGGCACATTGGGGACGATGCAGGAGGCACTCCATGGACGGGAAAAAGCCCGGCGCATAGCCGTAGTCCAGGTCAGCACGATAGGTCGTAAGCGACGGCATACCCTTCCTCCTTGTCAGAACAGTGCTTCCACGAAATCCTTGGCGGAGAAGGGCTGCAGATCATCAATCCCTTCGCCTACGCCAATGTACCACACCGGCACTTCCAGCTCCTGCCGAATGGCAAGGGCAATGCCGCCCTTAGCGGTGCCGTCCAGCTTGGTCAGGATAATGCCGCCGATTTCGGCAAACTCCTTGAAAGCCTTAGCCTGTGCCAAACCATTTTGCCCGGTGGTGGCATCCAGCACCAGAATGCAGCGGACATCCGCCTCCGGATACTCCCGGTCAATGACCCGGCGCATCTTGTTCAGCTCGTCCATCAGGTTCTTCTTGTTGTGCAGCCGTCCGGCAGTATCCACAATCAGCAGATCCGCCTGCTGTGCTTTCGCAGCCTTCACCCCGTCAAACACCACGGCAGCAGGGTCTGCCCCTTCTTCGTGCTTGATGATGGGCACACGGGCACGCTCTGCCCACACACTCAGCTGCTCGGCAGCGGCAGCTCGGAAGGTGTCACCGGCGCAGAGCATTACCCGGCGGCCGATGGACTGGAAGCGAAGCGCCAGCTTGCCGATGGTGGTGGTTTTGCCCACGCCGTTCACGCCTACCACCAGCATGACCATGGGCCACTTCAGCGGCGGACGGGGAACATCCATCTGCTCCACCATGATCTGCTTCAGGGCTGCACGAGCCTCCCCCGCATCCTTCATGTTTTCCCGCTTCACACGCACGCGAAGCTCGTCCAGAATGGCGGTGGTGGCCTTTACGCCGCAGTCTGCCAAGAGGAGGATATCTTCCAGCTCTTCATAAAAGTCTTCATCTATTTTACGATTTTCTTTGACAAGATCATCAACTTTGTCGGTAAGGTTGCCACGGGTTCTGCTCAGGCCTTCCTTCAGCCGGGCGAAGAGCCCCTTTTTCTTCTGCTCGCTCATCACCAAACCTCCTTATCCTTTACACTATATCATATTTCTTTGCTTCAGGCAACCGGAGATTTCATCGGATTTTACAGATTTTTGAAATATTAACTTGCCTGCAGAGCGAAAGCTCAGGCCATCAAAAGTGCCTGAGCTTCCTTGAGATTGTGAACTGTATAGGTAGGCAGCGGACTTTCCGCACCGTTTACGGCAAGCCAGATGCTGTCGATGCCTGCATTCCTTGCGGCGGCAATATCGGCAGAGAGGCTGTCTCCCAGCAGAACAGCTTGGGAAGGATCCGTGCAGTGCAGGGCTTCCAGGGCAGTATACACCATGCCGGGATCTGGCTTGGTATGTCCCACTTCTTCCGAAATAATGACGGCATCCAGCAGGGGCGTGTAAGGACAGCGAGCCAAACGGTTCCGCTGGATGGCACTGATGCCGTTGCTGACCAAAGCAATTTTCATTTTCCCTGCTGTTGCCTGCATAAGTGCCATGGCACCGGGCAGCAGTTCCGCATGGGTGCCGAGGCGCTCCTCATAGCACTGGCTCAGTTCCTCCGCCATGCCGGTATCCCGATGCAGGTAAGCCAGCAGTTGCTGAAAACGAGCCACCCGCAGGGTTTCCCGATCGGTCTTTCCCTGCTCCAGTGCAAGCCACTGGGCATGGTTCATTTCCGCATAAGCGGCAGCGGTTTCATCGTCCTCCGGCAGGTGAAACTGATGCATGGCTTCCTTCAGTGCCGCATGTTCGGCGGCATCGAAGTCCATCAGCGTGCCGTCATTATCCACCAACAGATAATGATATCGCATGTCATTCCTCCTGCAGACCCAAATCATCCACCACCCAGATGTGGCCATCCGTCCGCAGCCGCAGGGTATGCCGGTAGGTGCTGAGGGTAGGAACATTCTTCTTGCCCATGTAGGCAAAGGCATCCTTGGCACGGAACTGTGCCGCCGTGATGATCGCCAGCTCCGGGCTGACAGCGTTGAAGAAATCTTCCCGCAGCTTGGCATGACCGTGGTGGGGATACTTCATGATATCCGCATGCAGACCGCAGGCCGGCGGATCTTCTGCCAGCATGGTCTGAGCACGGTTTTCCACATCACCGAAGCTGATAAAGGAGCAGTCCCCATAGACAAGTTTCAGCACGCCGGAGCGGTCATTGCCCGTCAGGTCGGAGCGCTGACGCTGAATCACCGTCAGGGTAGCATCCCCCAGGGTCAGCACATCCCCGTCCTGTACCTGCTCCACCGGTACGCTCAGGCTTTCCATGACGCGGACGGTACGGCGAATCACGTAATTCTCATCCAGCGGCGAGGAAACCAGCAGCTTGCCAATGGTGGCCGTGCCCTCCAGGTATTCGAAGCCGGTGAGATGATCATCGTGAGGGTGAGAGTTGAAGGCAATATCCACATGGGTGATGCCCAGTCGGCGAAGGGTAGGCACGACAGATGACTGACTCTGGTCATCGGTGGCGCAGTCAATCATCATCACCTGATCCCCCATGCGGAGGATGCAGGCATCTGCTCCCTGAAGGGAAGGGTAGACGATTTCCAGAATCTCTGCACCCTCTTCGAAGGACCATTCCGCATCCGGGTCATCCATCAGATTGACGACCTTTCCCTCACCTAGGGCAATCACAGGCAGCAGACACAGCAGCATCAGCAGGCACAGCAGTCGCTTCATGCGTTTTGCTCCTTTACCGTATTCAGCAGACCGCCTGCAAGCAGCATGCCCCGCTGGCGTTCCGTAATTTTCAGGCGTGTGGTGAAGGTCTTGCCCGTGGTATCGTTATGCACGAGGATTTCTTCCTTGCCGGAAGCCACCTGCGTACGAATGTCCTTCAGGGTCAGCACATCCATTTGAGTAATGGCGTCATAGTCCTTTTCTTCTGCAAACTCCAAGGGAAGGATGCCGTTATTGATCAGGTTATCCCGGTGAATACGGGCAAAGGACTTGGCCACGATGGCACGAATGCCCAGATAGAGAGGCACCAGTGCCGCATGTTCCCGGCTGGAACCCTGGCCGTAGTTGGCACCTGCCACCAGCATACCGCCTTTTTCCTGCTTTGCCCGTGCCGGGAAGGTTTCATCCACAGGGGTCAGGCAGTAGTCACTCAGGTGGGGAATGTTGCTGCGGTAGGGCAGCAGTTTGGCATTGGAAGGCATGATATGGTCGGTAGTAATGTTATCCTCCATCTTCAGCAGCACTTTGCCGGAAATATTCTCCTCCAAGGCGTGCCCGATGGGGAAGGGCTGAATGTTAGGACCCCGCACCACCTGCACCGTGTCCTCTTCCCCGGGTGCAACAGGCGGCAGCACCAGATTGTCATTAATATCGAAGTGTTCCGGCGTGGGAATGGTCAGATCCATATCCAAGCAGCGAGGATCCGTCAGCACACCGGTCAAAGCGGACACGGCGGCAGTTTCGCAGCTGGTCAGATAAATGCCGGCGGAAGCCGTTCCGCTGCGGGCATAGAAATTCCGGTTGTTGGTGCGGATGGACACTGCTCCGGTTCTGGGGCTTTGTCCCATACCGATGCAGGGACCGCAGGCAGTTTCCAGAATTCGGGCACCGGCGGCAATCATATCCGCCAAGGCGCCGTTTCTGGCCAGCATGGTCAGCACCTGACGGCTGCCGGGGCCAATGACCAGGCTGACTTCCGGGTGTACGGTCTTTCCTTTCAGGATACGTGCCACACGCATCATGTCCTGATAGCTGGAGTTGGTGCAGGAGCCGATGAACACCTGATCCACCTTGATGGGGCCTACGTGCTCCACCGTATCCACCCGGTCAGGCATGTGGGGGCAAGCCACCAGAGGCTGCAGGGTGTTCAGGTCGATTTCCAGCGTTTCGTCATACGCCGCATCCCCATCCGGGGCAAGGGGCGTGAAATCCTGCTCCCGTCCCTGAGCACGGAGGAACTGCCGGGTCACTTCATCACTGGGGAACACAGAGGTGGTTGCGCCCAGCTCCGCGCCCATGTTGGCAATGGTGGCACGCTCTGGCACGGTCAGAGTAGCAACGCCCTCGCCGGTATACTCCATCACCTTGCCCACGCCGCCCTTCACGGACAGGCGGCGCAGCACTTCCAGAATAATATCCTTTGCCGCCACGCAGGGCTGCAGCTTACCCGTCAGGTGCACGTTCACCACCTTGGGGCAGGTCATGTAGTAGGCGCCGCCGCCCATGGCCACAGCCACGTCCAATCCGCCTGCGCCGATGGCGATCATGCCGATGCCGCCGCCGGTTGGGGTATGGCTGTCAGACCCCAGCAGGGTCATGCCCGGCACACCGAACCGCTCCAGATTCACCTGATGGCAAATACCGTTGCCCGGCTTGGAGCACCAAATGCCGTGCTTCCGGGTCACGGTCTGGATGTACATATGGTCATCAGCATTTTCAAAGCCGGTTTGCAGGGTGTTGTGATCAATATAAGCCACAGACTTTTTCGTGCACACACGTTCCACGCCCAAGGCTTCGAATTGCAGGTAGGCCATGGTGCCTGTCGAATCCTGCGTCAGCGTCTGGTCAATGCGGATGGAAATTTCCTCCCCCGGCACCAGTCGGCCGGTCACCAGATGTGCAGACAGGATCTTCTGTGTTAAATTCATGGATCTGTCCTCCAATTAAAATCATCTTCTGCGGACCCCTTCGTCCGTTTTCCTTCACCATCATAGCGGGTCGACAGGATGCTGTCAATCAGTGAACACGAAAAGAACAGAAGCAGAAACAATCCTTGTCTGCTCCTGATCCTTCCGCTATAATAATCGGCGGAGGTGCGCCCATGCGTGTATTGGATATTGATCTGGATTTCTTTTTGAATGACTGCTGCCCCTTGCGGAAAAAGGTCAGCGGCCGCCCCTGACAGGCTGCGAGCCTTGGGATGCGGAAGCTGTCCGCCGCTTTCTGGAGGATCAATGCGGTGTCAGCAAAGATGCGCCCTTGCCCGGACGGATTTTCGAAACCCATGATCAGGCGCTGCTGTTCTGGGAAGAGATGATTGCTGCCGGACGGCTGTCTTCCCCCTTCCACGTCACCCATGTGGACGCTCACAGCGACCTGGGCATCGGCTTTCCCGGACCCAACTATGTGCTGTTCAACGTGCTGTCCATGCCGGTAGACAAGCGGAGAAACCCCGCTTTGTTCTACGCCCAGCACAAGCTGGATGAAGCCAATTACCTGCTGTTTGCCCTGGCCATGCGCCGCATTAGCTCCCTGGACAATGTGCGCAATCCCCGCTCCCGGCAGGACATTCCCTCCGTGCTTTACCACGGAGCAGACAGCTTTCAGCTGACGTCCATTGCCGCTCAGCTCTTCGCTGCGCAAAACGGCGCCGAGCCCGTGATTCCTTTCCGCAATTGCGAGGATTATCGAACCTTCCGTGCCGATGCGCCCTATGATTTTATCACCTTGGCCATGTCTCCCCGCTATGCCCCTAAAGAGGCGGATGAACTGCGCAATGTGATCGCCCCCTACATCGCAGAAGAATGACAGATAATTCACACAAAAAACAGAAAAGAGGGTTGACAGCAGAGGGGGAATCGATTACATTATAACAGGTTAGAATATTCTAACTAAGTTAGCCCATTCTAACAAAAGGAGTGGATCCTATGTATTTGGAAATCGTAGACGTTAAGGGTCGGGAGATTCTGGATTCCCGGGGCAATCCCACCGTTGAAGCGGAAGTTACGCTGGATGACGGCACCATCGGCCGGGGCATGGCCCCCAGCGGTGCATCCACCGGCGAATTCGAAGCACTGGAGCTTCGTGACGGCGACAAGAGCCGCTACCTGGGCAAGGGCGTAACCAAGGCTGTAGAAAATATCAACACCACCATTTGCGAAGTGCTGTGCGGCATGGACGCTTCCGACATCTACGCGGTAGATGCCGCCATGCTGGCTGCCGACGGCACCAAGGACAAGAGTAAGCTGGGCGCAAATGCCATTCTGGCCGTGTCCATCGCCTGCGCCCGTGCCGCTGCCGCTTCCCTGGATATTCCGCTGTACCGCTTCCTGGGCGGCATTTCCGGCAATCGCCTACCTGTGCCCATGATGAACATCCTCAACGGCGGCGCTCATGCCACCAACACCGTAGACACCCAGGAATTCATGATTATGCCCGTTGGTGCTCCCTCCTTCAAGGAAGCCCTGCGCTGGTGTGCCGAAGTCTTCCATGCCCTGGCTTCCATCCTGAAGAGCCGTGGTCTGGCAACCTCCGTGGGCGACGAAGGCGGCTTCGCTCCCAATCTATCCAGCGATGATGAGACCATCGAAACCATTCTGGAGGCCGTGAAGAAGGCTGGCTACGAGCCCGGCCGGGATTTCATGATCGCCATGGACGCCGCTTCCTCCGAGTGGAAGAGTGAAAAGGGCAAGGGCTACTACAAGCTGCCCAAGGCCGGCACGGAGTACACCAGTGATGAACTGATTGCTCACTGGAAGAGCCTGGTGGAGAAGTACCCCATCATCTCCATTGAGGATGCCTTGGACGAAGAAGACTGGGAAGGCTGGCAGAAGCTGACCCGTGAGCTGGGCGACAAGGTGCAGCTGGTGGGCGACGACCTGTTTGTTACCAACACCGAACGGCTGAGCAAGGGCATCAAGCTGGGCTGCGGCAATGCAATCCTGATTAAGCTGAACCAGATCGGCTCCGTATCCGAGACTCTGGAAGCCATCAAGATGGCGCACAAGGCCGGCTACACCGCCGTAACCTCCCACCGCAGCGGCGAAACCGAGGACACCACCATTGCCGACCTGGCTGTGGCACTGAACACCTGCCAAATCAAGACCGGTGCGCCCAGCCGTACCGAGCGTGTGGCCAAGTACAATCAGCTTCTCCGCATTGAGGAAGAACTGGGTGCCAGTGCCGTTTATCCGGGCATGAGTGCCTTCAACGTAAAGCGGTAAGAATTTCTGCTTGACAGACAAGCATAAGTTTTTTATGATTCCAAAAGGCACGCTTCCGCAAGGCAGTATCTGTGGAAGCTGTGCCGAATGAACCTCGACCAGATCGTCATGCCCGTGGCGGTTTGCAGTTATCATCCCTAACGACCATCCGCAAAGGAGAGTGCACATGGTTCACTATGACCAATGGGAAGGCTTCGACGGCCGCATTTGGCGGGAAGAAGTCAATGTACGGGATTTTATTCAGAAGAACTACAAGCCTTATGACGGAGACGAAAGTTTCCTGGTAGGCCCCACCGATGCCACCAACAAGCTTTGGGGCGCACTGCAGAAGCTGCAGAAGGAAGAGCGTGCCAAGGGCGGCGTGCTGGATATGGAAACACATGTAGTTTCCGGCCTGACCGCCTATGGTCCCGGTTATATCAGCGAAGAATACAAGGATCTGGAGCAGATCGTCGGTTTGCAGACGGACAAGCCCCTGAAGCGTGCCTTTATGCCCTTCGGCGGCATCAAGATGGCTGAGGAAGCCTGCAAGAACTACGGCTATGAGCCCGACCCTGAGCTGCACAAGATCTTCACCGAATACGCTCCCACCCATAACGATGGCGTGTTCATGGCTTACACCACTGAGATGAAGAAGGTGCGCCACAACAAGATCATCACCGGCCTGCCTGACACCTACGGCCGCGGCCGCATTGTGGGCGACTATCGCCGTGTGGCACTGTATGGCATTGACTTCCTGATCGAAGAAAAGGCCAAGGATCTTGCCAACTGCGGCGACGGCACCATGACCGATGACGTGATCCGCCTGCGTGAAGAGATTTCCAAGCAGATCAAGGCACTGAAGGGCATGAAGGCCATGGCCGCCAGTTACGGCTATGACATCAGCAAGCCTGCCTCCAACGCCAAGGAAGCCTGCCAGTGGCTGTACTTCGGCTACCTGGCCGCCATCAAGACCCAGAACGGTGCTGCCATGTCCGTTGGCCGTATCTCCACCTTCCTGGACATTTACATGGAGCGGGATCTGGAGAAAGGTATCCTCACCGAGGAGCAGGCTCAGGAGCTTGTTGACCACATGGTCATGAAGTTCCGTATGGTCAAGTTTGCCCGTATCCCCAGCTACAATCAGCTGTTCTCCGGCGACCCCGTATGGGCTACCCTGGAAGTGGGCGGCATCGGCGTGGACGGCCGCTCCATGGTGACCAAGAACGACTATCGTTTCCTGCACACGCTGGAGAACATGGGTCCCTCTCCCGAACCCAACATGACCGTGCTCTACTCCGAGAATCTGCCTCAGAACTTCAAGCACTATGCTGCGAAGATCTCCGTGCTGACCAGCTCCGTGCAGTATGAGAACGACGATGTGATGAAGCCCGTGTGGGGCGATGACTACTCCATCTGCTGCTGCGTGTCCGCTACCCAGACCGGTAAGGAAATGCAGTTCTTCGGTGCCCGTGCCAACCTGGCCAAGTGCCTGCTGTATGCCCTGAACGGCGGCGTGGACATGAAGACCCGTGAGCAGGTAGGCCCCGCCTATCGCCCCATCACCAGCGAAGTGCTGGACTATGATGAGGTCATTGAGGCCTATGATCGGATGATGGACTGGCTGGCAGGTCTGTATGTAAACACCCTGAACCTGATCCAGTACATGCACGACAAGTACTATTATGAAGCTGCGGAAATGGCACTGATCGACACCGATGTGCGCCGCACCTTCGCTACCGGTATTGCCGGCTTCTCCCACGTGGTTGACAGCCTGAGCGCTATCAAATATGCCAAGGTAACGCCCATCCGTGACGAGACCGGCCTGATCCTGGACTTCAAGACCGAGGGTGACTTCCCCCGCTACGGCAACGACGACGACCGTGCCGACGACATCGCCGTGTGGCTGCTGGGCAAGTTCCTGGAGAAGATCAAGAAGCGCCACACCTACCGTAACTCCGAGCCCACCACTTCCATCCTGACCATTACCTCCAACGTGGTGTATGGCAAGGCCACCGGCAGCATGCCTGACGGACGGAAGGCCGGCGAGCCCCTGTCCCCCGGTGCAAACCCCAGCTACGGTGCTGAGAAGAACGGCCTGCTGGCTTCCCTGAACTCCACCGCCAAGCTGCCTTATCACTGGGCACTGGACGGCATCTCCAACACCCAGACCATCAACCCCGGCGCACTGGGTCACGATGACGAAGAGCGTGCCAACAACCTGGTGCAGGTCATGGACGGCTACTTCACCCAGGGTGCTCACCACCTGAATGTGAACGTCTTCGGCACGGAAAAGCTGATTGACGCCATGGAGCATCCGGAGAAGGAAGAGTATGCAAACTTCACCATCCGTGTTTCCGGCTACGCTGTGAAGTTCATCGACCTGACCCGTGAACAGCAGCTGGACGTTATCGCTCGTACCTGCCATGACCGCATGTAAGACCCTGGGCCGGGTTCACTCGGTAGAAAGCTTCGGCTTGGTGGATGGCCCCGGCGTGCGTTATGTGATTTTCCTGCAGGGATGCGCCCTGCGGTGCCAGTTTTGCCACAACCCCGACACTTGGGATTTGCACAATCCCAGTGCCGGGGAGTCGGAAGCCTCCGCCCTGCTTGAGCAGGCGCTTCGGTACAAAAAATACTGGGGCAAGGATGGCAAAAACGGCGGTATTACCGTCAGCGGCGGCGAGCCTATGCTGCAGCTGCCCTTCGTCACGGAACTGTTTGCCCTGGCGCATCAAAAAGGGGTGCACACCACCTTGGACACCGCCGGGCAGCCCTACCGAGAGGGCGCCGACTATCAGCCGGGCTTTGAACAGCTGATGGAGAACACGGATCTGGTCATGCTGGATTTGAAAGCCATGGAGACGGATCTCCATAAGCGTGTTACCGGCATGGGCAATGACAACATTCTTGCCTTAGCCCGGCGGCTCAGCGACATGGGCAAACCCATGTGGATTCGGCATGTGCTTGTGCCTGGGTTAACGGATGATGCGGATGATCTCCGGCGCATGGCCGACTTTATCCGCACCCTGAAAACGGTGGAAAAGGTGGAGATTCTCCCCTATCACACCTTAGGCCTTTCCAAGTGGAAGAAGCTTGGTTTTGCCTATCCTCTGGAGGGGGTTCCCACACCCACCAAGGAGCAGGTGCAGCAGGCAGAAACCCTGCTGGGCATTCAAAAATAACAATCGAAGCGATGCTTGATCATTGGATCGGCATCGCTCTTTTTCTGCTGAAAATTGATATACTTCCATAAAAAAGCAAAACATCCCAGCCTTTGCTCTGCAAATGATTTTCAAGCGACTCAAAATCCGAGGTGATTTCAAATATATTCAGCATGTCAAACTCTTTGCCCTCACCCACTTGGTCGTATGAATATAAGCATGTGGGAGACTGAGAAAAGCGAAAATCAATGTTGGTTGATTGTAAAATGAAGTTGGACACTTAAAAAGAAAAATCCATAGTGATGT
>JAUMVT010000033.1 GCA_030529995.1 Clostridia bacterium | reverse complement strand
TTTGGGTTCTCTTTTCTTTACCTTTGTGTTACCTATGTATTGTACCTTAACATGTGTTGACAAAGTGGTTTTCCGCCTGCATATCATAGATTCACGAAACAGATACCAGAGCTGGCACGAATCTTTTGAAGAGACTTACCGGGTTTCAGGCGGATGCAGGATGCAAGCGGATATCTACATGCTAGTGCTGCACAATCTCAAGTGCCTCAATCGAAGGTTTCTCATCACTCCCCATGGTTTAGCCGGTTTTCGGGTGGGTGCGGGCGGAGCTTTTGACTCAAAAGCTGCCTCCCGCAAATTTCCCCAATGCTTCAAAATTGAGCACTTGACAATTTACCCTTTCCGGCATAAAATTTGACAGTTTTCATGCATGGGCTGAAGACGGGGAAAGGATGACATGATGGGCAGTTTACATAAAATTCGGGTGGCGGCGGTCGGCAACGAGTCGGACATGCTTCGGCTGAACCGTTCGCTGCTCTCCAACGGCGGCTGGCTGCACGATCCGGAAGACCGTCCGCCTTACAAGGTGGAGGAGCTGTTTGAGCAGATTCAGGATCACGCCCGGTGGGAGTGCGGCGATCCCTTCCTATACAATATGATTGCAGTGCCCACTTTCGGTCATGTGGAGGCCGGTGCCAAGTGCGAGCAGGTGCAGGTCACCGATGATTTGTGGGTGACCCTGTTCACCTACAGCAGCGGCGATCGCTTTCAGCAGGAGGATTGGATGCGCCTGCACATGCAGTGCGACCGGATCCCCCTGTTTGTGCTGCAGGCCGATGAACACTTCGCCGGGGACAAGGGCGAACTGATCTACAGCAACGGCATGGTGCATGAGGATTGGAGCCGCATGGCAGAAAGCTGGTTCTGGCTCATTGACGAATACGAAGCCGGCCTGCCCCCGGAAGAAACCCTGGCACGGCTGAAGCAAATTCAGCAGGCAATGACTCGTGAAGACTGGGTACAAAACGTGGGCGATCTGCTGCAAAGCTGCATGGACAATCTCCGTGAAGTGACCCTTCGTGGGCAGGTCAGCAGCGACATGCTGAACGCCTGCCTGAAAAATCAGGACTATGACGGCTTCTTCGCTCTGGAATCTGCTGCGGCGGATGCTTTCCTGTGGGACGCTGCCCGGGAAAAGAAATACAGTGCCATCCTTGCCGAGTGCCTACGGGTGTGGAGAGAAGCGGAGGACGCTGAAAAAAGTTCTGCAGAAGCAGGAAATTCTCTATGCAGTGACGAATAAAAGGGAACAATCACCATGATTGATCCATGCTCAGAGGGCGGTGTGCCGTTTTCCCTCACAGGGAGGTGTGTGCGATGCAGGATACCATGCGTTGGGGAAAGATTGTGCTGGTGTGTACGCTGGCGCTGATCGTCTTCTTCGTAGCCCGCGGTCAGCTGCAAAGCGCACAGAAACAGCTCAGTGAGGAAGAGACTGCCCTGCGAATTCAGCAGGCGAACCTGAATGAAGAGCAGGTTTCTCTGGAGGCGCAGATTGCCTTGGTGGGTACGGACAGCTATGTGGAATCCCGTGCTCGGGAGGACTATCAGTTCATCAAGCCCGGCGAAATGCGTTTTCAGTTTGAGAATCCCGAGGAGCTGTATGCCTACAGCGATGAGGAGGCTCGCATTCTGGAAGAAGCCATGGGTGAATAATGTGTAAGGAGGACTTTGCGGTCCTCCTTTTCATTTCAGAGAGGGGAATGACCATGCGTACAGCCGTCATTGGCATCGGTTCCAACTCCGTGAGAATGCTTGTCGCAGACGTGGAAGACGGAAAAGCAAAACAGGTGCTTCGTGACCGGGAAGGAACCCGCCTGTTTGCCGGCCTGGATGCCAAGCACAACCTGAGCACTGAAGCCATGCGCAAAACCGTTGAAGCGGTGCGGCTGATGGCCATCAAGGCTCGGTGTCTGGGAGCGGAGCAGGTGGACTTGTTTGCCACCAGTGCCGTTCGGGATGCCGCCAATGCCGAGGATCTCCGCGAGCAGCTCCGGCAGACCGCGCAGGTGGAAATGGAGATCTGCTCCGGTGAGGAGGAGGCTGCGCTTTCCTTCCTCGGTGCTACGGACGGAGACATGTGCGGCGTGATTGACATCGGCGGCGGCTCCACGGAAATCGTGATCGGTCAGGGCGAGCACCTGATCACGGCCTTCTCCTGCCAGATGGGCGCCGTGCGCCTGTTCGGCAAAATGCCCATCCGTTCCCACGGGGATCTGCCTGCGGTGAAGCAGCTGGCTGCCGACATTCTGGAAGAAAAGCTGCGCACCCATCCCACTCTGACCTCACCGGAGAAGTGGATCGGCGTAGGCGGCACGTTTACCACCCTGGCTGCCATGGTGAAGGCCATTCGCTGGACGGATCGCACCTACATGCACGGCACCCGTATCACCAAGCAGGAAATCGAGGAAAAGGCTTGGTATCTTTCCGACATGAGCATGGAAGAGCGGCTGCAGCTGCCCGGCCTTCAGCCCAACCGGGCGGACATTGTGGTGCACGGCATCTGCATTCTGCTGGCAGTGATGGATCGCATGAAAATTCAGGAGATTACCGTCAGTGAATACGGCAATCTGCACGGCTATCTAAAGAGGAAGTACCACATTGCAGGCGACATCAGGGCATAAAGAATTTCAGTGCCCGTTTACCGTTTATTCACAAGAAAGTTGGCCTGCGTGCTTGCGTTTTTTATGCATCCTGCGCTATAATAGTGCGAGTGCCTATGGATATTATCAAGAACGGAGAGGAATTTTTCATGCACAAGAAGGCTTTGCTTGCGCTTCTGCTGGCAGTCACCATGCTGCTGAGCGGCTGCGCACTGATCGAAAAGGATGAAGCCGTGGATCGTGCCACGGAAATCATCAAGGTTGGCGACAATGTGCACACCAAGGGCGAAATTCAGGATCAGGTGAACTACCAGCTGAACTACATGTCCCTGATCTACAGCATGTATGGCATGAGCTATGACACCACGGATGCTGACAATATCTCCAGCGTGACGGATTCCGTTATTGACTCCCTGATCGAAAACGATGTGAAGAACATGAAGATCAAGGAGCTGGGTCTGGATCAGCTGACGGAAGAAGAAACCGCCGAGCTGGAAAACGAGATCGCCGACGACTGGCAGTCCACCCGTGATCAGGTGCAGAGCTACTATCTGTCCGACACAGAGCTGACCGGCGCCGAGCTGGAAAAGGCCATCGACGAGACCTGCGAAGAGTACGGCATCACCTACGAATCTGTTGTTGAAAGCACCAAGGAAACCTACCTGCAGAACAAGCTGAAGAGCGAAACGGTCAAGGACGTTGCCGTTACCGATGAAGAGCTGCAGACCGAGCTGGACTCCAAGGCAGAAAGTGCCAAGACCACCTACACCAGTTCTCCCGCCTCCTACGGCACGGCTGTAAACAACGGCACCACGGTTTACTATCGTCCTGCCGGGTATCGCATGGTGAAGCAGATTCTAGTAAAGTTCACCGAGAATGATCAGGCCGTAATCGACGAGCTGACCACCCTGCACAGCGATGCTGAAACCGCCGTCACCGAAGCCACCACGGCCCTGACAGATCTGGGTGTGGAAGACGCCGACGCCCTGGCCGCACAGGTCACCGTAACGGTGGAAGCTGCTGAGGAGACTGCCGAAGACGCTGCCACCACCACCGATCTGGTTGCTACGGATACTGACCTGACTGCTACCGCAACCGACCTGACCGTGAAGAACGCCAATGTGACCGAGGTGACCACTGCCTTCACCGAGGAAGTGACCGACGAGGTTGCCGAGGCTGCCAAGACCCTGGCTCAGGCCAAGGCTGAAGAAGCTTTCTATGCGGATCAGCTGGCCGCCGCTAAGACCCAGGCTTACGCCAACATCGCTGCCAAGGCCGATGAAATCCTTGCCAAGATTCCCGATGGCGATTGGGATACCCTGATGGCTGAGTACACCGAGGATCCCGGCATGCAGGGCGATGCTGCCACCGCCAAGACCGGCTACGCCGTAAGCGAAGCCACCACCAACATGGATACTGCCTTCACCACTGCCGCTCTGGCGCTGGCCAACGTGGGCGATGTATCTGACAAGGTGGAAGGCATCTACGGCTACTACATCATCAAGTATGTATCCGATGTAACCGAAGGCCCCGTAAGCTTGGATGAAGTGCGCGACACCCTGACCGAAAGCGTACTGACCACCAAGCAGAACAACACCTACGATGAGGCTGTTGAGCAGTGGGTATCCGAAGCCAACGCTACCGTTGACCGGAACGCCCTGAACAACTAATCCGAAGCAACCCCATAGCAAAAAGGAGCTTTCCATCAGAAAGGAATTGGAAGGCTCCTTTTCCTGTACCTGCATCAGCGCAGATTGCAAGAAAGCACTGAACCGGCTGCCGTCAGAAGAATCACAGATCGCTTCCGTGCGGCGATTCCGCATGGTTCGTTCGGCAAGAGGCTATCGTTGATCTTGATTGAATAGCCAGGAAAGCATCTTTGTCTTTTTCCCAGCGCAACAGGCAATGCTCGGCAAATGAACTGCGGTGCTTGTCCATCGTAAAAGGGCTTGACCCCTGCATTCCGCAGGAGACAAGCCCTTTGAACATTGCCCGGCAGCACTGCCGCTGCTTGGCATCTGTATTCATTAGCTGAAGATTTCTTTGACTCGATCCATAAAGGTCTTCCGAGTTTCATACTCCTTGCCGGTGGTGGATTCCTCAAACTGCCGCAGCAGATCTTTCTGCTTATCGCTCAGCTTGCGGGGAATTTCCACCCGGACACGCACCAGCAGATCGCCCTTGCCGGGCATATTCAGCTGCTGAATGCCCTGTCCCTTCAGGCGGAACTCCGTATCGTTCTGGGTGCCTTCGGGGATACGGTACTTCACCGTCCCGTTCAGGGTAGGCACATCCACCTCGCCGCCCAAAGCTGCCTGGGTAAAGCTGATGGGCAGGTCAAGCTTCAGGTTGAAGCCTTCCCGGCGGAACAGCTTATGAGGTTTCACCAGCACGTTAATGTACAGGTCACCGTTTGCGCCGCCCCGGATACCGGGCTCGCCCTGGTTGCTCATCACAATGGTCTGTCCATTATCAATGCCGGCAGGCACCTTCACCGTTGCCGTACGGCGTTTCCGCACCCGGCCGGAGCCACCGCAAGACGTGCACTTATCCGTAATCACCGTGCCTGTGCCGCCGCAGTTGGGGCAGGTGCGCACGGTGGTCATCCAGCCGCCGCTCTGGCGAATCTGGCCGGAGCCATGGCAGGTGGGACAGGTGGTCGGACTGGTGCCCGGCTTAGCACCGGTACCGTGGCAGGTTTCACAATTTTCATTACGATAAAACTCGAAGGATTTTTCACAGCCGTTGGCCGCTTCCTCGAAGGTAATGCGCAGCTCATACCGCAGGTCGTTGCCCTGCATAGGGCCGTTCCGCTGTGCGGAGGATGCACCGCCGTTGAAGAGCTGGTCGAAGATGCTGTCGAAGCCGCCCATGCCGCTGAAGTCGAAGCCGCCTGCACCGCCGAAGGGATTGCCGCCGCCCATGTTGGGGGTGTCAAAGCCGTAGCGGTCGTACTGCTCACGCTTCTTGGGGTCACTAAGCACCTCGTTGGCCTCGTTCAGCTCCTTAAAGCGATCCATAGCTGTTTTATCATCAGGGTGCAGGTCGGGATGGCATTCCTTTGCCTTCTTCCGGTAAGCGGACTTAATTTCGTCCTGCGTCGCCGTTTTGCTGACCCCCAGCACCTCATAATAGTCACGCTTGGTTGCCAAAGTTTTCTCACCTCGCGAAATCACCGGCAGTTTTCACTGCCTGAATAAACCGGGAAAGCCCCGGACGCAGGCCGGTGGCACTTACGCCCGGGGATGATAGAAGCCTTAGTGCACGTCGCCGTCAGCATTCACGCTGCCGTCAGGATTGGTGGTGCCGCTCTGCGCGCCGCCCATGTCAGGTGCGCTGCCTTCGCCGCCCTGCTGCTGATACAGCTTGCCGAAGATGGCATACACCTTCTGGGTGAAGCTGTCCATCGCGTTCTTGATTTCCTCGGCATTGTTGCCCTCACGGGTCTTCTTGAAGGCATCAATCTCGCTCTGGATGGCGTTCTTGTCCTCATCGGACAGCTTCTCGCCGTTTTCACGGAGCTGCTTCTCGGTTTCATAGATCAGGCTGTCAGCACGGTTGAGGGTTTCCACCTCTTCCTTACGCTTCTTGTCCTGCTCAGCGAACTGCTCAGCTTCCTTCACGCGCTGGTTGATCTCTTCCTCGCTCAGGTTGGTGGAAGCGGTGATAGTGATCTTCTGCTCGTGACCGGTGGCCTTGTCCTTGGCGCTGACGTTCACAATGCCGTTGTTGTCAATGGAGAAGGTAACCTCGATCTGAGGCACGCCGCGGGGAGCGGGAGCAATGCCGGTCAGCTGGAAGCGGCCCAAGGACTTATTGTCATAAGCCATCTGACGCTCGCCCTGCAGCACGTTGATTTCCACGGTGGTCTGTCCGTCAGCGGCGGTAGAGAACACCTGGCTCTTGCTGGTAGGCACGGTGGTATTCCGTTCAATCAGCTTGGTGAAGATGTGACCTTCGGTCTCCAAGCCCAGAGACAGGGGCGTCACGTCCAGCAGCAGCACGTCCTTCACGTCGCCGGCCAGCACACCGCCCTGGATGGCAGCACCGATAGCCACGCACTCGTCAGGGTTAATGCCCTTGAAGGGCTCCTTGCCAGTGAACTTCTGCACAGCCGCCTGCACAGCAGGGATACGGGTAGAACCGCCCACCAGGATGATCTTATCGATCTGATCCACGGTCAAGCCGGCGTCACGCAGGGCGTTCTTCATGGGGGTGATGGTAGCTTCCACCAGGTCAGCGGTCAGCTCATCAAACTTTGCCCGGGTCAGGGTCATGTCCAAGTGCTTAGGACCGTTAGCATCAGCGGTGATGAAGGGCAGGTTGATGTTGGTGGTGGTGGCACCGCTCAGCTCAATCTTAGCCTTTTCGGCAGCGTCCTTCAGGCGCTGTGCAGCGGTCTTGTCCTGCAGCAGGTCAATGCCTTCGCTCTTCTTGAAGCTGTCAGCAATGTAGTTGATAATGCGCTGGTCGAAGTCATCGCCGCCCAGACGGGTGTTGCCGTTGGTGGCACGAACTTCAAACACGCTGTCGCCAATGTCCAGAATGCTGACGTCGAAGGTACCACCGCCCAGGTCGTACACCAGAATCTTCTGGCTGCCGTCCTTGTCCAGGCCATAAGCCAGTGCAGCAGCGGTAGGCTCGTTGATGATACGCTTTACATCCAAGCCGGCGATACGGCCTGCGTCCTTGGTAGCCTGACGCTGGCTGTCATTGAAGTAAGCAGGCACGGTGATGACGGCTTCCGTCACCTTTTCGCCCAGATAGGACTCTGCGGTTTCCTTCATCTTGGTCAGGATCATGGCGCTGATGTCCTGAGGGGTGTAATCCTTGCCGTCAATGGTCACCTTGTAGCTGGTGCCCATTTCACGCTTGATGGAAATGACCGTACGGTCAGGGTTAATGACAGCCTTGTGCTTTGCGGTCTGGCCTACCAGACGCTCGCCGTCCTTGGTGAAGGACACAACAGAAGGAGTGGTGCGGCTGCCTTCAGCGTTCGCGATGACAACCGGCTTGCCGCCTTCCATGACGGCAACGCAGCTATTCGTAGTACCCAAGTCAATACCAATGATCTTACTCATGTTCTTTTCCTCCTAAATCAAACTGCTCGTTTGGTTATGTCTTTTTTTGAAATCTATCTATATCAGGAAAGCGCATTGCGCTTGAACCTGTCCGGGAAGGGGGGCTCAGTCTTCCGGCACAACCTTGACCATGGCGTGGCGGAGAACCGTTTTGCCCATCATGTAGCCCTTCTGCAGCACCTGGCAGACGGTGCCGGGCTCCCCATCTTCCGCCGTGCCCTGCAGCACGGCATTTTCCAGATGAGGATCGAAAACTTCACCCTGCCGGTCAATGGGCGTAACCTCCAGCTTGGTCAAGGCATCCCGCATCAGCCGAAGGGTCAATTCCACGCCGCTCTTCAGCGCATCCCCTTCCGCTGTATCGGCGGCTGCCACGGCACGCTCCAGATTGTCCAGCACCGGCAGCATGGCAGCGGCAACATTCCGCTGACCTTCGCTGTAAGCGTCCACCCGGGCGCTTTCGTTTCTCCGGCGGAAGTTGTCAAAGTCCGCCTGAACCCGCTGCGCCATGGACAAGTATTCATCCGCCTTGGCGGCAGCCTCTTCCAGCTGCTTGGTCAATGCGGCGGCGTCCTGTTCCGTAGCACTTTCGGCGGCATCCTGGGCGGGAGCTTCCTCCTGCTGGGGTGCTTCTTCGGTCACTGCGGGCTTCTTTTCCTCTTCTGTCATTGCCTTAACTGCCTTTCTTTTCTTCATTTTGTGATTCCTTCTTTACGTCCTTGTCAATTCTGGGCTCCTGCCCTTCATTGCCGAAGAGCATGGACAGCTGATTGCCCATGCTGCCCAGAATGGAAAGGACTCGGCTGTATTGCATTCGAGTGGGTCCGATGACACCGATGGTGCCCTGCTGCCCGTTCCTTGTGGAATAGGTAGCCGTCACGATGGAGCAGTCCGTCATTTCCGGCACCCCGGTCTCCGGGCCGATTCGCACGGTGAAAGCCATTTCCCCATGTTGGGCAACAATTTCCGCCAGCTTATCCCGGGTCTCGATGAGGCTCACGAAATTCCGTGCCTTTTCCACATCACTGTATTCGGGATAGGACAGCATATTGCTGGCACCGCCGACGGCCACGTGGCTTCTGCCTCCTTTGGCATGATCCATGAAGGCGCTGATGCCTTCCAGCAGGTGTTCATTTTCCTGCATGTTCTGTGCTAAGTGGGGAAGAATCACGGTTGCTTCCGCCAAGGTATGCCCGGCCAGCTGATTGGTCAGCGTACGGGAGATGGTATACAGGGCATCGCTGTCCAGCTGCTCACTGACGCTGATCACCGTATCCCGCACAATCCCTCCATCGGTAACAATCACCACCAGCGCAGAGCTGCTGGTAACAGGCACCAACTGGATATTGCGGATTCGAGGCTGTGCCCCGGCTGGGGGCAGCACCACGGCGGTGTAGTGGGTCAGATCGCTCAGCACCTGTGCCGCATGGTCGATCACGTCTTCCATTTGGCGCATCCTGCCGAGAAAGTGCTGCTGCACATTGCCCACGTCATCGGAGGGAATCCGTCTTGTCCGCAGCAGCTGATCCACATACAGCCGATAAGCCTTCGCGGAGGGAATCCGTCCGGCGCTGACATGGGGCTGATCCAGATACCCCAGCTCCTCCAAGTCGCTCATTTCATTGCGGATGGTGGCGCTGGATAAACCCATATCGTATTTCTTGGAAATCGTCCGGGAGCCCACAGGCACGGCGGTCAGGATATAGTCGTCGATGATTGCCTGCAGAATACGGAACTTTCGCTCATCCATCATGCTCATGATCTTGTGCGCTCCTTTCTTGCTTTGTTCTGTTAGCACTCACTTTGGTTGAGTGCTAACTACATTGCATATAATAGCCCTCTTCCGTTTCTTTGTCAAGGGTTTTTCTTTTTTTCTTTGAGGATTTTCGCTTCTTCTTGCGCTTCCCGTTCCCTTGCGTATTTGCCCCCTGCACGTTATAATAGGTAAGCAGGTTTTCCCCTGCCAATTTGAAGTAGGATGGATCATATGATGAAACAAAACGTTCGCCGTCATCCCCTGTGGTGGCTGCTTCCTCTGGGACTGGCGCTGCCTTTTGCTGCCTGCGCTGCCTGGGCCGTCCTTGCCTACGGCAGTGAAGCGAAGGATTTGATGGATATTGTATTGAAGATGGTGGTGATTCCGTGAGCAGTCGTATTCCCGGTATGCCCGGCGGTGCTGCCCATGCCGCTGCCGTCATTCTGGCACTCATCATGACCCTGTGCCTCCTGCTGTCCGGCTGCACCGCTCTTGTGAATGCCCTGATGAATGACACTGCCCTGCACGAAAGTGTGGCCTTGTCCGATCAGGTGCAGACAGCCCAGAAGGAGAAGATTTTCGCTAAGGTCAGCACGCTTGCGGAGAAATATTCCTTCGCCCCGGAAACCGTCAATGCCTTCCTGACCGATGAAGCCCTTGAGGACTACAATCGGCAGGTGATTGCCTGGTGGATGAGCCTGCTGGACACGGCGCCTTCCCTGACGGCACCCTCCTTTTCAACCTCGGATATGATTGAGGCCATCATGGCGGATGAGCAGTTTAAGGAGAATACCTCCACCGGCCGCCGGAAGGCCATCGCACGGGACGAGATTGCCGCCGTCATTGCCCAAACCGTACAGGAAACGGTGCTGCCCCTGCGCTCTGCGCTGATTTCTCTGGGCATGTCCCAGGTGCTGCAGCGGGTCAACCTGGCCAAGTACACGGCCATCATCCCCCATCTTCCGTGGATTTTTCTGGGGGTCAGTGTGATGCTCATGTGCCTGACCGTGCTGGTCATGGCTCGCCGGCCGCTGCGGGCACTGGTGTACATCGGCGGCAGTCTTTCCGCTGCCGGTGTGCTTGACCTAGCCTTGATCCTGTGCCTGAGGCTGCTGGATCTGCCCGGCTGGGTGGGTCAGGTGTCTTCCATGCTGTCTTTGCAGGTTTCTCTGCTGCAGGACAAGCTGATGCCTGTGATGCTGATCTGCGGCGGCTGCGCGCTGCTGGCAGGACTCGTGCTCATCGGATTGCATCAGCACGGGATGCTGAAGATTCGCCGCAGCCTGGCCGCCAAGGGAGTTGCCGTATGAAGCCCCGGGTTCTGAGCCAGTATACCATTGCTTCCGAAAAGATTGCCCAGCCGCTGACCTTGGCTGTGCTGACCGATCTGCACAACGCTCCTTTTGAAGATGTGCTGCCTGCTCTGCAGGGGGTGGATGCCATTTTATTGGTAGGAGATCTGCTGAACAGGCACCACCGTGGGACAGCCTATGCCGAAGCCTTTCTGACAGCTATGCCTGACATTGCCCCCACCTTCTTTTCCAAGGGCAATCACGAGTGGAAGAGTCAGGACTGGCCTGCTTTCCGGCCTTTGCTGGAAAAGAGCCGTGTGACCCTGCTGGATAATCGGTTTATTCGCTTCCAAGGCATTGTGCTGGGCGGGCTCAGCTCTGCGCCCCAGGAGGAAATCCGCACAGGCTGGCTGGAAACTATGGCGCAGGAAAGCGGCTTTCGGCTGCTGATGTGCCACCAGCCGGAATGGTATGACCGCTATGTGAAGCGGTATGCCCCGGATCTGACCTTGTCCGGTCACGCCCACGGCGGGCAAATCTGTTTCCGCCGACAGGGCATTTATGCCCCGGGACAGGGGCTGTTTCCGAGGCTGACCCACGGGCTGTATGACGGCGGTCATCTGCTGGTTTCCTCCGGCATGACCAATTCCAGCCATATGCCTCGCTGGGGCAATCCCTGCGAAATCATCATGCTGCATCTTGAAAAAGGGAACGAACCTTTCCAAGCGAGCGCCGCCGAGGAAAACGTCTGATGAAATGAGGCAAATGCTATGTCGTATGATGTGCAAATCCGTCCCTATACGGAAGATGACGTGCCTGCCATGCGCACCATCTGGAATCAGGTGGTGGAAGACGGCGTTGCCTTTCCCCAGCTGGAGACCCTGAGCAATGACGATGCAGGCGCCTTCTTCCGTCAGCAGACCCATTGCGCCGTGGCGGAAGATCAGGCAACGGGGCAGGTACTTGGGCTGTATATCCTGCATCCCAACAATGTAGGCCGGTGCGGACACTTGGGCAACGCCAGCTATGCGGTGGATCGCCGGTGCCGCGGTGCCCACATCGGGGAAAAGCTGGTGCAGGACTGCATCCGGCAGGCAGGACTCTGCGGCTTCCGCATCCTGCAATTCAATGCCGTGGTGGCCAGCAACATTCACGCCCGGCACCTGTATGAGCGGCTTGGCTTCCACCCCCTCGGCACCATCCCCGGCGGCTTTCTCATGCCGGATGGGCACTATGAGGACATCTGCCTGTACTACATCCAGGTCTGATGCGGCATTGACACTTGCTGCCTGTAACGGTATAATAACACCGACAAATGAACAGCCCTGCTGATGTGCAGCGATGCACGACGCCTATGCGCCATGGGAACCAGGTGTGAGTCCCGGACTATCCCAGTAACCGTGAAGCAGACGAGCTGACGAGCGTTCCGTGAGAATGCAGCCACTGTCCTGAAGGATGGGAAGGTGTCAGCCTCGGATGAAGCCAAGTCGGGAGACCTGTCAGCAATGCGGCAAGTGAAGCTTCCTCTGGGGATGGGAAAGCGGCAAAACCACGATTCATAGACCGTCGTTGTTTGTGTGCGCTCTTTTTCCTGATGGAAAAGGAGCGTTTTTCACGCCCTCCGCTGCTTCATTTGTCCAAGTAAAAAGGAGGGTTCCTAAAATGAAGAAACTGTTTTCTCTCCTGCTGGCCATGGCCATGCTGCTGGCCTGCACCGCCGTTTCCGCTGAGGGCACGGCTGTGGAAGTCACGGACATGACCCAGCGCACTGTTGCCTTGGATGCGCCTGCTGCCCGTGTGGTGGCCATCACCGCTGCCAATGTGGAAGTGCTCTATGCCCTTGGCGCAGGAGATACTCTGGTAGGTCGCGGCGAATACTGCGACTATCCCACCGAAGCACTGGATGTGCCTTCCGTGAAGTCCGGCACGGACCTGAACGTGGAAGAAATCCTTGCGCTAGAGCCTGATGTGGTGCTCATGGACACCATGGGGCAGACCACCGAGCAGGTGGAAGCTCTGGAAAATGCCGGTGTGAAGGTTGTAATGACCAAGGAAGACGGCATAGAAGGCGTGTACACCGCCATCGAGCTCATCGGCAAGGTGGTCGGCAAGAACGACGAAGCTGCCGCACTGGTGGCTGACATGAAGAACACCTTTGCTGAAGTGACCGCCGCCGCCAAGGATGCTGACTTTGCCGGCAAGACCGTTTACTTCGAAATTTCTCCCCTGCAGTGGGGTCTGTGGACCGGCGGCAACGGCACCTTCATGGATGAAATCGGCCAGATGCTGGGTCTGACCAACATCTTCGCCGATGTGGACGGCTGGGCTTCCGTGTCCGAAGAGCAGGTGCTGGAGCGCAATCCTGACTTCATCGTGACTACCTCTTCCTACTACGGCGAAGGTCCTACCCCCGTGGAAGAGATTGAGCAGCGTGCCGGCTGGGAGAATGTGACCGCTGTGGCCAACGGCGATGTTTTCAACGCTGACAGCGATTCCTTCACCCGTCCCGGTCCCCGTCTGGCAGATGCTGCAAAGGCACTGCTGGAGTTCCTGACCAACGCCGTGGCAGAAGAAACGCCTGCTGCCTAAAGCAAACTTGAATCGCCAAAGTGGCTTTGCCACTTTGGCGAGTTTTGCACTCGCTCACTGGTCGAACGGCTTCGTCGTTCTCCCGGCCGTTCGTTCGTGTAAGGATGCAATCCTTCGGATTGCTACGAAAATCGCCGCACATGTCGCCGATTTTCGATCGATAGTTGAAGGGCTTGCGAGCCCTCCAACTCCACCCTGGGTATGTTAATGATTTTCTGAGGGACTGCCTCGCAGAGAGACAGTCCCTTTTCTTCAGTACAACTTTCTCTTTGCCGGAGGTTCTCTATGCGCCGCAAGCCCTTATCCTTCCTGCTGCTGTTTTTTGTTACCCTGGGGGTAATGCTCCTTTCCGTATGCATCGGCAGCGTCAGCATTCCGCTGGAAGATACCCTGCGTATTCTGCTGGGCAGGCAAACATCCGCCACCACCATGGGCAGCATTTTGCTGAAGGTGCGCCTCCCGCGGGTGCTTTGTGTTACGCTGGAAGGCGCGTCCCTGTCCCTATGCGGTGCAGCCATGCAGGGACTGCTGCGCAATCCCTTGGCGGACGGCTCCACCCTGGGCGTCTCCTCCGGCGCCTCGCTTGGCGCCGCTACGGCTATTTTGCTGGGATTCACCCTGCCTGGCTTCAGCGGCAGCGGCACCATGGTGATGGCCATGGTCTTCGCCTTCGGATCCCTGGTGTTGATTTTGACCCTATCCTGGTGGCTGGATCACAGCATGGCCACCAACAGCATTATCCTCATCGGCGTGATTTTCTCCATGTTTGTGACCGCCATCATGAGCCTGCTGGTAACCTTCTCCGGGGAAAAACTGCGCACCATCACCTTCTGGACCATGGGGTCCCTGGCTTCCTCCACCTACGATAATGCACTGATTCTCCTTTTGTTCCTGCTGGCAGGATGTGCTATCCTGACCAGCTGCGCCGGCGCGCTGAATGCGTTCTCCCTGGGGGAAGAACAGGCGCAGCATTTAGGCGTGCCGGTGAAAGGCGTGAAGCTGATCGTCATGATTACCGTGTCCGTGATCATCGGCGTGTGTGTGTCCATCGGCGGCGGCATCAGCTTTGTGGGATTGGTCACGCCCCATATGCTGCGCATGCTGCTAGGACCGGATCATCACACCTTGCTGCCTGCCTCCGTCTTCGGCGGCGCTATCTTCCTGCTGCTGTGCGACCTGATTGCCAGAACGCTGCTTTCCCCCATTGAACTGCCTATCAGCGTAGTTACATCCATGATCGGAGCAGTGGTTTTTGTGATCATCTTTGCCCGGACAAGGAAAAGGAGGGAAACCTGATGCTCTCCGTCGAGAACCTTTCTGTTCATTTCTCCGGCAAGCCCATCCTTTCGGACATATCCTTTTCTCTGGAAGCAGGGCAATGCCTCATGCTTTGCGGACCTAACGGGGCAGGCAAATCCACCCTGGTGAAGGCGATTTCCAAGGCCATTCCCTACACGGGAAAAATCACCCTGCTGGGCAAGGATCTGCAGAGCTGCCGTCACCGGGAAATTGCCCGGCATATCGGCGTACTGAGCCAGTCCGTGTATCTGTCCGATGCCTTCACGGTTGCTCAGGTGGTGGCCATGGGCAGATATGCCCACCGTTCCGGCTTTCTTGCCCCGGAGCCTGCCGATACCGCCCAACGGGTGCAGGCAGCGTTGGACATGGTGGGGCTGGCCGATTTGGGGAATCGGGTCATCACCTCCCTGTCCGGTGGGGAGCAGCAGCGTGCCTTGCTGGCACAGGTACTGTGCCAAGATCCGGATGTGCTGATTCTGGATGAGCCTGCCAATCATCTGGATCTGCTGTATCAAAAGCAGCTCTTCGACCTGATGGTGCAGTGGCGGCAGCGTCCCGGAAAGGCGGTCATTGCCGTGGTACATGATCTGAACCTGGCACGGTACGGTGGTACCCACGGACTGGTGTTGTCGAATGGTCACGTAGCTGCCTGCGGCACGGTTGACCAAGCCTTGCAGGATGATGTTTTGCAGCAGGTGTGGCACATGGATGTGCGCCGATGGCTGGAAACTTTGCACGACGCGTGGGGCGGAGAATCTGCGCCAAATGCTTGACAGCCCTTCCTCCGTATTTTATAATGTGATTGATACAAGTGCTTGCATTTACTATGCGGAGCACGGTATAAAAAATAATACATGATAAGTCCTTCGCAGACAAGTATGGAGGTGTGTTCGATGCAAATCTGTCGTTTTTCCACAGCCGCTCAGGTTGGTCAGGCGGCTGCTGCCCTCATCGCCGCACAGTTGCTGCGCAAGCCGGATAGTGTGCTGGGGCTTGCCACCGGCTCTTCTCCCATTCCCACCTATCAGGAACTGATTCGCCTGTATCAGGCCGGGGTGCTTGATTTTTCTCACATGGTTTCTTATAACCTAGATGAGTATGTAGGCATTCCTGTGGATCACGTGTGCAGCTACCATCGCTTTATGCAGGACAATCTCTTCAGCCATGTAAACGTTCGGCCGGAATGCACCCACGTGCCGGACGGCAACGCCGCCGACCTGGCCGCCGCTGCCGCTGCCTATGATGAGGCCATCCGTGCTGCCGGCGGCATTGACGTGCAGGTGCTGGGCATTGGCCGAAACGGGCACATCGGCTTCAACGAGCCTGCGGATGTGTTCACCTGGGGATGCCATGTGGTGAACCTGACGGAAAGCACCATTGAAGCCAACACCCGCTTCTTTGCTTCCTCTGCCGATGTGCCCCGGCAGGCCGTTTCCCTGGGTGTAGGTGCCATTATGGATGCCCGGCAAGTGCTGCTGATTGCTACCGGCAGCGATAAAGCGGACGCTGTGGCCGCCGCCGTGCATGGGGATATTGATCCCCACACCCCTGCCTCCATCCTGCAAGCCCATCATCAGGTCATTTTCCTGCTGGATGAGGCTGCCGCAGCCAAGCTGTGACAGCAATCGAAGATCATCGCAACTGAAAAACGGACACTTGCGTCAGCTTAGCGCAAGTGTCCGTTTTTCTATTTGATTAGCCTTCCGCGGCCTTTTCCAAGGGCGTCAGGTCAATGCCCTGCACATGCTTCAGTACGCTCAGCAGGCTCTTCAGCATGATCTTCACGCCGCCGGGAATATCGCTTTCCACATTCAGCGGCAGCACCGGGTCATGCACGGAAAGCCGCAGCAGGAACCAACCGTTGTCCATGCCCCCATCCAAGTCAAAGGAAATGCGTACGCCTTCCCGGTTGTCCGGGGCAATGTGCCAGTTTTCCGCCGCATTGGCATAGTCCAGCACATAAGAGATGGCTTCCCGGCCTGTTTCCTGAAAGTCTTCATCCGTGATGGTCAGGCGAATTTCGGTGCTTTCCGCAGGCTCTTTCAGGTCGGCAATCAGGCTGCCCAAGGTTTTCCCTTCCTGCTTCAGCTTCATGGCACGAACAATGAGCACTGTCACCAGATACATACCGTCATCGAGGAAATGATTCTCCTTCAGTGCGGCATGACCGCTGGTTTCAATGGCCAATGGGCATTCCACGCCTTCCGCATTCAGGCGGATGGCTTCATCAATCACGTTCCGGTAGCCCCGCTTATAGCGATAATGCTCGCCGCCCCAGTCATTGATGAAGGTCTTCAATCCGGAAGATGTGACAGAGTCCGTCACAATGGTCTGGCCGGGCTTTTCATCCAGCAGTATGGCGGAAATCAGGGCAATCAGCCGGTTTCGGTTGATCTCCCGTCCATCCGCATCCACAATGGCGGCACGGTCGCAGTCTGCATCGAAAATAACGCCCAGGTCAGCTCCCACCTTCAGCACTGCCTGCCGAAGAGAGGCCATGGCTTCCGCATTTTCCGGGTTTGGAATATGATTGGGGAAGTGCCCGTCCGGCTCAAGGAACTGGCTGCCTTCCACCCATGCCCCCAGATTTTCCAGCATGGTGGCATAGAATCCGCCGGCACCGTTGCCTGCATCCACCACCACATGGAGGCCCAGCAGAGGCTTGGCCATGTCCGTATTCAGTCCCTTTCGGATCCGCTGGCTCAGCTGCTCCATATAGGTGGGCAAAAAGGCTTTCTCCGTAATGCTGCCGCTGAAGGCCATACCTTCCGGCTCCAAGGTAGAGGCAGCCGTCAGCAGCTCCGCCACATCCTTCCCTTCCAGTCCGCCGCCGGGCAGGAAGAACTTCAGTCCGTTCTTATCCCAGGGATGATGGCTGGCCGTTACCATAATCGCCCCATCAGGTGCAAAGGAAGGCGTGATAATGCTCATATACATGGCCGGCGTGGTGCACATGCCAAAATCAATAACCGATGCCCCGGCTCGGGAGATACCTTCCGCCGCCGCCTTCAAAAGGGCAGGGCCGGATAAGCGGCTGTCCCGGCCGATGGCAATGGTAATCTGAGTGACCGGCTTGTTCAGCTTTTCCGCCGCAAACCGGGCAAAGGCCATACCTAAGCACTGCGCCACATGGGGCGTAAGCACCGCATCGTCTCCCACGGCCACCCCTCTTACATCTGTTCCGCTTTTCAGTTTCATCCAATCCACTGCCGCTCTCCTCCTTATCCTTCCTGATTCATATCATCCTGCAAGCCCCGCATCAGCCGATAAAGGGGCGCCATTGCCTGAAAGTCTCCCTGTACACGTTCCGCAATGGAAGGTTCAAAAGCCCAGGTTACTTCAGGAAACACCTTGCAAATATATAATTCCCGTGCCGCATACCAAGGCTTCAGCTGCTCCGGCAGTTTCGGCGGATAGGTGATCCGCTTAAAGGACGTTCCGCCCACCGCCAGATGCCTTTCCGGCAGATTGCACTGATCGATAATGCCTAAAATCTGCTCCGGGCGAGCTTCCATCTTTCGGCGAAGGGCGTCCATCACCGGACGATTTTCCCCCCAGAAGCCCAGTCCCCAGCCAATCCGCCCCGGTCCCAGCTCAAACCAGTAGTTGACAGCCATCTCACGAGGCTCCCCGGCACGGCGGAAAAGCAGCCACAAATGATCCCGATAGGGGCTCTTGTCCTTGGTAAACCGAGTATCCCGGTGAATCCGTGCCATGCACTTATAGGGGCGCACCTCCATTCCGGCATCAATGGCCAGCATGGCCGGGGTCAGCTCTTCAATAAACGCCGAAAAGGGCGCGACCACCTCCTGACGGTATCGCTCCCGATTTTCATCAAAAAAAGCTGCGTTGTTGTGAAAACGAAGATCAAGAAAAAAACGGATGGTCTCCTCCGGAAATCCGGTAAACATGCGACACCTCCCACGGTTCCCTTTTATTATATCCTGTTTCAAGCTTGTTTTCAAGGGGAAGCCTTCTCTTTTTGGCAAAATACACACCTAAAGATCAAGGCCAAATTCCTTCGATTCTGATACAGAAATGTTGCAAAAGTATGACGCATATGCTATAATGCGTAACGAATCCTATATGAATGGGGCAGCCTGCCTGTGCGCATGTGACGGAATGCTTTTCTTCATGCGTATGCATCCGCTCAGGTACGGTATTGTCCCACGGCTTAAACGGCAAAGTGAGGTATCGGCCATGGCGTCCGACAAGGAAACTACGCGCGAAGGCACAATGAAGCGCTATACGTTCAGAGGCCTCGGAGTGTTGGTGATTCTCTTTGCACTGATCTACTGGATCGTTGCGCAGAGCTGGGCTGTTGTCACCACCACAGAGAGCAACACCGATATGCAGTATGTGCTGCCCAACCTGACCAGCGGCACCGTGGTAGAGCAGCGGCTCAGCAAAAACGGTACCCAGCTGGCGGAGCTGACCCTCTACCCCAGCATTCCTCAGGCAGTGCAAGGCACCATGACCGTGCAGGCGCTGGACGGAGACGCTGTGGTCGGCGCTGTTTCCTTCTCTCTGGATACGCTGAAAAACATGGAGGGTGTTACCGCTTCCTTTAATAACGCATCGGTAAGCTCCTCCGGAGATTTAACTTTCCGCATTGTGGTGGAGCGTGAAGAGAACGACAGCTTCTTCTCTCTTTATTATTGGAAGACCATCGATACAGGCCGGTATCAGGTGGAAGCTTCCGGTCTGGATCAGCTGACAGTGGGCGGCGAAGCGGTGGAAGGCCGCCTGTCCTATGCCCTGTCCATGCTGCGGCCTACCAATGCCCTGCGGAACTACCTGATTGTGGCAGGTATCATCATTGCCGCCTATCTGGCACTGATGGTATGGACCCTTCGCTGCTGCAAAACAGGAAAGAACAATGTGGTCATCGTCCTCTATGAGGAAGTCAAGCGGTATCGCTACCTGATTGAGCGGCTTGTATCCCGTGACTTCAACACCAAGTACCGGCAATCCATTCTGGGCGTACTGTGGAGCTTTCTGAATCCCCTGCTGACCATGCTGGTGTACTACATTGTGTTCTCCACCGTGTTCAAGAGCAACATTCCCAACTTCCCTGTGTACCTGCTGACCGGTATCGTTATGTTCAACTTCTTCAGCGAAGCCACCAGCATGTGCCTGGAATCCATTACCTGCAATGCTTCCCTGATTACCAAGGTATATGTGCCCAAGTACATTTATCCCCTGAGCCGGGTCATGTCCTCCCTGGTAAATCTGGTGATTTCCCTAATTCCTCTGCTGATTGTTACCCTGATTACCGGGCTGCGGTTCACCAAGTCCCTGCTGCTGCTGCCCATTCCCATCCTGTGTGAAGCAACTTTTGCCCTGGGCGTCGGCATGATTTTGGCCACCAGCAACGTTTTCTTCCGGGATACCAAATTCCTGTGGAGCGTGCTGATTATGATGTGGAACTTCCTGACCCCTGTGTTTTATCCGGAATCCATCATCCCGGCCAAGCTGATCACCCTGTACCACATGAATCCCCTGTACCAGTTTGTGTATTTCCTCCGCTGTGTGCTGATTGATAACGTAACGCCGCAGCCGATTACCTACCTGTACTGCATTCTGAGTGCCATCATTCCGCTGCTGCTGGGGCTGTATGTATTCCGCAAGCATCAGAATCGATTCGTGCTGTATCTGTGAGGTCGATAAAAAATGAGCGAGATCATGCTTTCGATTCAGGATGTAGGCGTGTGCTTCCGCATGGACGCCAACCGCACCACCAACCTGAAGGAATGGGTTGTGCGTGGACTGAAGCGGCAAAACAAAGTGGAAGACTTCTGGGCCCTTCGCAATGTCAGCTTTAACGTGAACAAGGGCGAAGTGCTGGGGCTTATCGGCCGCAACGGCGCCGGAAAAAGCACGCTCCTAAAGGTCATCTCCGGCATTATCAAGCCTCAGGAAGGCACGGTGGAGCGTGCCGCCCGGATCGTGCCTATGCTGGAATTGGGCAGCGGCTTCGATATGGAATTGACCGGCACGGAAAACATCTTCCTGAACGGTGCCATCTTGGGCTACACCAAGCAGTTTCTGGAGCAGCAGTATGACGGCATCGTGGCCTACTCCGAGCTAGGGAACTTCATCAACATGCCTCTGAAGACCTACTCTTCCGGCATGCTGGCACGGCTGGCCTTTTCCGTGGCTACCATGGTGAAGCCCGATGTGCTGATTGTGGATGAAATCCTGGCGGTAGGCGACGAGCACTTCCAGAAGAAGAGCCGTGAACGGATGATGGAGCTGATGGGCGGCGGCACCACAGTGCTGTTCGTCAGCCACAACATCGCCCAGATTCGCTCCATGTGCCAGCATGTGGTGTGGTTGGAGCACGGTCATGTGAAGATGATGGGGGAAGCCCCGGACATTTGCGACCAGTACGCAAGGGAGTAAGCCCAAAGGAGGAAGGCACGGATGGAAAAAGTCAGCGTTGTCACCCCGACCCACAACGGCTTTTTAACCCTGCCGGAAACCGTTGCCTCCGTTCGGGCGCAAACCTACGGAAACATTGAGTTCATCATTGTGGATGATGCATCCGATGATGAAGCTTCCCTGCAATACCTTGCCTCTCTGGGCGATGATGTGCAGGTCATGCATCAGCAGAAAGCCGGGCCGGCCGCCGCACGAAACAAGGGCATTGCTGCCGCCTCCGGCACCTACATGCTGCTGCTGGATGACGATGACCTGATTGACCCCACCTACATCGAAAAGGCAGTGGCCATCCTTGAGCAGAAGGAAGCCGATGTGGTGTACTGCATGGCAGATCGCTTCGGTGCTGTCACATGTCCCTGGGATCTGCCCCCCTTCTCCCCCGTGACCATGCTGGTGGACAACGTGGTGTTCATCAGTGCCCTGTTCCCCCGCAAGCTGTGGCAGCAGGCCGGCGGCTTTGACGAAAGCATGACCAAGGGGCTGGAGGATTACGACTTCTGGCTGACCCTGCTGGAGCATGACGCTAAGTTTTTCCGCATTCCGGAGGTGCTGTTTCACTGCCGGGTCAAGGAGCAATCCCACAATGTACAGTCTGCCAGCACCGAGCAAAAGATGCGGGATAACTACCATTACCTGTATCAGAAACATCACGGCCTGTTTGAGCGGTACCGGGAGGCCTACGCTGCCGCCCTTCGGGAGGACTGGATTCACCTGCGCTTCATCCTGAACACGCCGCCGGTAGAACCGCCGCCCCCTCCCCCGCCTACCTTGCGAAACAGGCTGGGGAACGCCTACAGAAGTTTATTTCCGCCCAAGCGGAAGGGAGAGTAAGCCATGGCACGATTAGACCTGCGCCCCGGCCATGCCAATGATACAAAGACCTACTCCGACGGCAGCATTGAGCAGGAGATCCTGCGAGCTGTTTCCGCCGGCGGTGAAATGGACTGGTATGCAGACAAACGCTGGCCCATCATCTACCACTTCTCTCCCCTGCGATCCAACATTGTTAACTGGTATCCCTTCAAAAAGGATGCCTCGGTGCTGGAAATCGGCGCGGGCTGCGGCGCATTGACCGGGTACCTGTGTGACCGGGTCGCCCATGTGACCTCGGTGGAAAAGTCTGCGCTCCGCTCGGATATTAACCTGAAGCGGCACGCCGCGCAGGAGAATCTGGACATTGTGGTAGATGATTTCGCTACCATGGAGCTGGCGGACAAGTACGACTACGTGGTGGTCATTGGTGTCATGGAGTACGCCGCCTGGACCTCTCCGGGCGAAAACCCTGCCGATGCTTTCCTCCGCAAGGCCGCATCCTTCCTGAAGCCGGATGGCAAAATGCTGCTGGCCATTGAGAATCGACTGGGGTTCAAGTACCTTTCCGGGGCAAGGGAAGACCATCTGGGACGTTTCTTCGCAGGCATTAACAATTATGTAGGCGAAAGCGTCCGCACCTATTCCAAGCAGGAGCTGACAGAGAAAATCGAAGGCGCCGGGCTGCACGTAAGCCGCTTCTTCTACCCTTACCCGGATTACAAATTTCCGGAAGAGATTTTCACGGACGCTTCCGTGAACGAGCGCTTCCCCATCTCCACGGATTACAGGATGGATGCCACCCGGGTTTCCCTGTTTTCCGTGAAGGATTTCTATCAGGGACTGATGACCGAAGGCTGTGCGGGGAATTTCGCCAACTCCTTCCTGGTGGAGATCACCCTGAACGATGCACTTCCCCCTACCCCTTACAAGTACGTGAAAGTATCCAACAACCGCAAGCCGGAAATGAGCATCTGCACCGTGATTACGGATACCGATCAGGTGATGAAGCGTTCCCTGTACACCTGCGGCGAAGAGCACATCCGCACCATTGCCCAGCTGGGCGGCCACGCCTACACGGCGGAGATGCGAAACGTGGCCTGCACAGCCGTGGACAGGAGCGCCGTGGTCTTCCCCTTTGTGGATGGTGCTTCCCTGCAGGACAGGATCACCGCAGTGCCGCAGGCGAAGCGGAAAGAGCTGGCCATGACATGGTTCCGCTGGCTGAAGGATGCTTTGTACAGCATCAGCGACGTGCATGTCCAAGATGAAGGCGATGCCGCCTTCCGCAGGGTGATGGGCGTCCAGGTCTGCAGTGATCCGCTGCACTGGGTTCCCTGCGGCAATGTGGACATGATACCCTCCAACATTTTCGGCAGCATGGGGAATGTGACCCTCATTGACTACGAATGGGAGCTGGACATGCCTGTGCCAGCAGAGTACAGCCTGTGGCGGTTCATGATCAGTCTGGTGTACGACAGCAATCTGCTGGATCCTTCCGAGGCCTCGGACGAGCGGCTAACAGAGCTGCTGGGCTGCTCTGTTCAAACCCTTCGCTGCTTCGAACAATGGAACTTCGCCTTTGCCAACAACTATGTGGGCATGAAAGGCATGGTAGCCTTGTCCCAGCCTGCCTATCCCCTGGATCTGGATGATGCCATCAATGCCCGGCGGCTCATTCGGGAGCAGCATGCGGAACTGCTGCAGGTATACGGGGATAAGGGTGTGCTGACCCAAACCAACCAGTACCTGACTGATGCTCTGGTAGAGGCAAGAAAGGATTTGCTGCCTCCCAGCAGCAGGTGACGGATTTAACCAACAAGCTGCACCTCATTGAGGGCAGCAAGACTTGGCGGATACGGACAAAGCTGTGCCGTATCATCAGGAAATAAAGGAGATTGTCGGATGAATACGAATCCCATGGTGAGTGTCGTTATGCCCTGCTATAACGATGGCCGCTATATTCAGGAAAGTGTGGCGTCGGTCAAGGCGCAGACCTATCCTGAAATAGAGCTGATCATCATTGATGACGGCTCGGATGATTCGCATACCATCGCTACGCTGGATGCTCTTGCAAAGGAAGATGGCATTCGGGTGCTGCATGCTTCCCACGTAGGCCCTTCCGCTGCGCGGAATGCCGCCATTCAGGAAGCCCGGGGCAAGTACATTCTCCCCCTGGACGCAGACGATACCATCAATACCACCTATATTGAAAAAGCGGTCAAGATTCTGGAAGGCCACCGGGATACCGGCGTGGTGTACTGTGAGGCCGATCTCTTCGGTGCCCAAAGCGGCAAGTGGGATCTGCCTGCCTACTCCTTTGAATCCATGCTGTTTGACAACATCGTGTTTGTCACTGCCCTGTTCAGCAAAGCCGACTGGGAAAAGGTTGGGGGCTTCAATGAAAACATGAAGGCCGGCATGGAGGACTATGACTTCTGGCTTTCCATCCTGGGTGAAGGGAAAAAGATCGAGCAGATTCCGGAAGTGCTGTTTCACTACCGCATTAAGGATTCCTCCCGAACCTCCCAGTTTCAGCAGGATCCCAGCCGCATCAAGGAAACCTACCGTCAGCTGTTTGACAATCACCGGGATTTCATCCTTGCCCATGCGGATGTGCTGATTCCCGCCATGCGAGATGTGCTGATTGACCAGCTGTATCTGCGCCGTGTTGCCGAGCAGCAGGCAGCGGAATACCAGCAGCAGGCACGTGCTATTGTGAAGGTACGGGAAATCCCCGTGCTGGGCAAGATACTGCAGAAAATTTATCACCTATTCGTTAAGTGATTCACGCATCAGGAGGAAGCAAACCATGATCATCTTCACATCCGTGTGCAGCAATTATATCCACAAAGCACGGTGTCTGGCACAGTCGGTTAAGCAGCACATGCCCTATGCACGGTTTTTCGTATGCCTGACAGAGCGTGAAGTGCCTGCCAATGCCCGCTGCAAGGAATTTGACGAGATTGTGCTGTCCAAGGATATGTGGCCGGGCAACTTCGATCACTTCATCTTCAAGCATGCCATTGTGGAAGCATCCACGGCGGTGAAGGGTGCATTCTTCCGCTACCTGCTGAAAACCTATCCCGATGAAACGGAGTTCATCTATCTTGACCCGGACTGCTACGTGTATGATGACATGCCTGAGCTGCGGGAAAAGCTGAAGACCCGCCCCATCGTGCTGTGCCCCCATTTGCTGAAGCCCGGCAACATTCTCATGGAGCTTTCCAGCACCGCCCATGGGGTGTACAATCTGGGCTTCCTAGCAGTGAATCATTCCGAGGAAGCGGTGAAGTTCATCAACTGGTGGGCAGATCGGCTTCAGAAGTACTGCTACGATGACATCCCCAACGGGATCTTCACGGATCAGAAGTGGATTGATCTGGCGCCCTGCTTCTTTGATACGGAGATTTTCAAGCATCACGGCTACGATTTTGCCACCTGGTCCCTGATGGATGCCGGACTCAGCGTGAAAAACGGCCGCTATTTTGTGGAGGGAGATCCCCTGCGGTTTATCCACTATTCCGGCTACGATGGAAACGCCATTGACTGCTGCATGCGGGACTGGATGCCTGCCGATGAAACCATTTTCCACGGCCTGTACGCCGCCTACAGGGAATTGCATGACCGCAACGATGCGGATCACATTTCCCAAACGCCCTGGAGTTACAGCAACTACGCCTCCGGGGAGAAGATCGACAACGAGGTGCGCATCGCCTACCGGAACAATCTGGAACGGATGAGTGACGTGGCCGATCCCTTTGCCCTGAGCAATGAGGAAATGAAGAAGCTGCTGACCCCTCCACCGGCGGAGGTTGTTCCCCTGGAGCCTCTGGGCAAGCGTGCCCTGAAAGTGCTGCGGGATGAGGGCATCGGCGTGTTCTGCAAGAAAATCGTCAATCACTTTGCCAACTAAAAGATGCATCCCGGCTTCCGTCATGCTGCCTGCAGGCAGTCGGAAACCGGGATGCTTCTTTATGTTGTTTGCGTGTTTCAGCCCACGCCGGAAAGCCGCTGGGTTTTTGCCTTTTCTTCCGTATCATCCGATTCGTCATAGCCGTCATAGGGTGCATCCGGGTTGCAAAGACTCCGGTTGAAGGGCGAGCAGAACCGATCCTTGTGGGCAAAGGCGAAGTCAAAATTGTTGGACCAGCCGGTATGCCCGGTGATAAACATAGGCTGCAATTTGCGCTGACGCAGTTTCTCCTCCAGAGCAGCAAGGGAGCGCATGCCCAGCTCGTTGTCCTCCGCCAGACCGTTAATGAAGCTGTATCCCCCATCCTTGCCAAACCAGATGGTATCCCCGGTAAACAGGTAGTGATCATCAATCAGATACACCAGATGCCCCCAAGTATGGCCGGGCACCAGGAAGCACTCAATCTTAATATCCCCGATGGTGAAGACCTGACCGTCCTTCAGGAGCACCTTTCGATTGTTAATGGTGACCATGGGCAGCTTATACAGGTGGTAGCACACCTTCCGCCGCACCTCGCCTGTCAGATACCGATTCTCCACCTCACCGATGTACAGGGTAGCATGGTTGAACAGGCCCAGGCTGTCCGCCTCCACGGCGCCCACGTGGTCCGTATCCTGATGGGTAATGAGAATATCCCGGATGTCCTCCGTGCGAATGCTCAGCCAGCCCATTTTCTCCTGCAGGCGGTCGTAATTGTAGCCTGCATCAATCATGATGGTGGTATTCCCTTTACGGTAGAAGTAGATATTGGCAATCCATTCCCGGACGCAGGCCACGTGCTCGTCAATCCACCCTGTGTTCAGCGGGTTAAAGATCCCCTTGCCCCGATACATCCTGCCCATGGCCTTGCGCTGGAATTCCGTCGCTTTCTTTGACATGGTCGTGCTCCTTTCCCCTTGCGGCGTTTATTAGCCTACGCTAACTGTTAGTCGTTAAAAAGACGATTTCTTTCGTCTTCGTCCTCTTCATTATAGCACGGCGAAAAAAGTAAATCAATGGCAGAAACGTCCTGTTTTTTTGTTGTCACGTCCTTGACATCCCCTATAGATGATGATACATTGATAAGGAATGTCACCCCAGTGACGAAAGGTGAAAGGACGAGATCAATCATGAAGAAGTTGTCTGCCCTGGTTCTGACTCTCCTGATGGTTCTGTGCGTTGCCGTTGCCGCAAACGCCGAAACCACCACCCTGACCTATGAATCCCGCGGCGTACAGGTGCCTGCTACGCTGGTCACTCCCGACGGCCTGGATTCTTATCCTGTAGTCGTTCTGGCTCACGGTCATGGCGGAAGCCGTGAAGAGAATGTGGGCTTCGGTGCCATCGCCGATGCCCTTGCTGCACAGGGTATTGCCTCCATCCGTATGGACTTCCCCGGCTGCGGTGAAAGCACCGAAAGCTTCCAGAACAACACCCTGACCAACATGAAGGCTGACGTGCTGGCTGCTCTGGACTATGTGCAGACCAACCTGAACGTGACCAAAGTAGGTCTGTTCGGCTACAGCATGGGCGGCCGCATTGTGCTGGAGCTGGTAGCAGAAGGCACCGTGCCCGACGCTGTGGCTCTGCTGGCTCCTGCTGCCGACAACACCGACCTGAAGGGTCTGTTTGGCGGCGAGGAAGGCTTTGCTGCTCTGCGTGAAACCGCCGAAAAGGACGGCTATGCCGTGTTCACCACCATTTATGGTCAGGTGCAGGAGCTGAGCAAGGCTTGGTTCGATGACTTCGACGTGCATGCCGACGTGAAGGCTGATGCTGCCGCCGCATGGCAGGGTCCCGCCCTGGTGGTGTGGGGACAGGACGATGAGGCTGTAAGCCCCTCCGTTTCCGCCTCCGTGGCTGAAGCCCTGAATGCCCAGACGGTAGACGCTACCGGCGAAGGCCACGGCTACGGCTTCTACAGCGAAGACGACACGGTTCGCAACACGGTTGCCAATGCTGTTGCTGATTTCTTTGCTGCCAACCTGAAGTAATGTCTTTCTATTGATGCCCTGACCCTCGGAGCACTGCTCCGGGGGTTTTGTGTTGCACTCTTTTCCCCAGGATCCGCAAAGCGTCAGATGCTGCATACGAACCGCTTTGCCCACTGCCGGCGGTCATTTTTGCAAAATGTTAAGGTACAATACATAGGTAACACAAAGGTAAGGAAAAGAGAACCCAAATG
>JAUMVT010000091.1 GCA_030529995.1 Clostridia bacterium | reverse complement strand
GCCGAACAGATTTTATTCATGCGGGGTGTCCAATTTGCACTTGCAATTTGCGGAAGAAAAAATCAGCATAGTTCATGGCGATATTGTGATCATTGCCGTGCCATGAGCCCGTGCATTGAGTCAGAATGGCTGGATAGCTAGCACTCCAATCAGCACACCGGGTGCATAGCGCCTTTAGCATGGCGATGGCTGCATCAAAGTAGCACTGTTCCTCGGTGATTCTGCTTAATTCCAGCAAGCCACAGGCTGCTATGGCACCGGCACAGGCGTCTTTCAACGGATCGTCTGCAGGCTGACGGAAATCACAGCGGGGGATCCAATCATCTTGCACCTGGACGATGAAATAGTCGGCGGCCTTACGTGCGGTAGTCAGATATTCCGTCTTGCCGGTATGCAGGTAGCTCAGGGTGAAGCCGTACAGTGCCCAGGATTGACCACGGCTCCAGGAAGAACCGGATGCATAGCCCTGTCCTGCGGGAATTTCTTTCACTTCCAGCGTTTCCGGATCAAAGACGACGATGTGGTTGCAGCTGCCATCCGCTCGCACGAAATACTTTATGGCGGTATCAGCGTGGGTCGTGGCAATCATGCGGAAACGGGGGTCGCAGGTGTAGTCACTGGCCCAGTACAGCAGATTCAAATTCATCATACAGTCGATAATGGCCCAGCCGGTGCAATCGCCGTTCCAGGCACGGATAAACCCTGCTGGATTGAATCGCCCGGCCAGCAGATTGGCAGCCAATAAGGTACGCTTGCGGCTCATGTCGTTGCCTGTTATGCGGAAGTTGGCGCCGGAAGAAATCAGCCACATAAACCCTACATCATGGTGCAGATGGTCGTAATCTCGAAAGGCTTCGTCCAGCATGGCTTCGGCACGTTCAGCTTCGCGTTTGTAGCGGTCATCGCCTGTCATGCGGTACATAGCCCACATTTCCGCAGGCCAAAAGCCGTTGGTCCACCAGCAGATACCGTTGCAGTGACCGGGAGCCCAAGCACCATCCTTCACGGTGTAAGGAATGAAGTCCAGCCCTTGCGCCTTTTCCAGGGCAAAGGGCATTTTCTTTTTCAGCAGATCAGCTGCGTATGCCGTAAAGGTGGTACAGGTTTGTCGCATTGCATTGAAATTCATACACATCAACCTTTCGCGGCACCGGCGGTGATGCCTTTGACAAAGTAGCCCTGCAGGCAGAAGAACACGATCAGAATTGGCACTACGCCGCATACCACACCGGAAAACACGATGTCCCATCGGCTGGAAAGCTCGCCTGCAAAGCGGTAGATTTCCACGTTAATGGTCTTCGCACCTGTGGAGGGAAGCACCAGGGAGGGCATCAGGTAGTCGTTCCAAATGCCTAAACCGTTCAGGATTACCATGGAAGCAGTGCAGGGCTTAAGCAGCGGGAAGACAATCTGCCAGAAGGTGCGCAGGGAAGAACATCCGTCGATTTGGGCTGCTTCTTCAATTTCGCGCGGAATGCCGGATACGAAGGATGTGAACAGCAGCGTGCCGAATCCGGTGGCACCGGCAAGATAGATCACGATGGGTCCTGCTAGTGTGCCAAAAATGCCGATGGTATTCAATTCACGAAACAGTGCTACCATGTAGGACTGGAAGGGGATCATCATGCCTGCAAGGAAGAATGTGTATACAGCGGAAGATAGCTTGTTTTTTGTACGAGCAATGCCATAGGCCCCCATGGGGATGACCAGGATGATCAATGCCTCCGATACTGCAGTAAGAAAAATGCTGTTAAAGAATGCTTTGGGAAAATCTGTCTTGGCAAACAGATACTCAAAGCCACCGGTATAGAAGCTGGTAGGCAAGGACAGAGGATTCTTCAGAATCTCGCCGTTACTCTTGAAGGCAGACATAAAGCTGATGCATAGCGGTGCAATAAACAGTAAGCCCAGTACAATTAGCACAATGAACAGTACGACATGCCCGGGGCGAACTCGATCCTTCTTGAATGTAACTTCTTTGGCTGCACTTTGCATTACAGTTGCACCTCCTTTTTTCGGAGCATGGTGGACTGGAATCCACCAAAGACCAGGATGATCAGGAACAGGATGACGGCCATGGCGGTTCCGTAGCCCTGACGCATTTCACCGAAGGCCACCTTGTAAACCATGTAGGTGATGGTTTCGGTGGAGAAGCCGGGTCCACCATCGGTAAGGATGGCAATTTCATCGTAAATCTTCAGGCCGTTAATCAGTGCCAATGTCAGGTTAATGGTGAAGGAACCTGCCAACATAGGGATGGTAATGTGGCGGAAAGATTGACGGCTGTTGGCACCGTCGATAGATGCAGCCTCCAGCAGATCTGTGGAAATGCTCTGCAGTGCTGCCAGGTAGATAATCATATAGTAACCTGCATTCTTCCACAGCAGAACAAAGATGATGGAAAGCAGGGCGTTTGGCATGGTATCGATGAATTTGACGGAGCCGAGACCAATGACATTCAGCACATAGTTCACTACGCCGAAGGAGTAGTTGAACATGATACGCCAGATGAAGCCGGCGATCACACCGGAAATTAAGACCGGAAGATAGAAGCCGGAACG
Organism: Clostridia bacterium; assembly: GCA_030529995.1. Classification (GTDB taxonomy): domain Bacteria; phylum Bacillota; class Clostridia; order Christensenellales; family Aristaeellaceae; genus CAKUFA01. Next base: position 2,454 of record JAUMVT010000091.1, on the reverse strand, counting down.
GAAGATATTCTTGCACCACCGTACTTTATCGACTGCTACAGCCAGCGCAAGCGCAATCACGTTGACCAGCACCGTAAAGGCCGCAGCGATGATGATCGTGTTCAGGGTCGCAGAGTGAAAACGGGCAGAGCCAAAGATATTGACGAAGTTATCAAAGCCGATAAATCGCATGGAAGCTTCGGTAATGCCATCGTAGGATGTGAAGGCTAAATAAATGCTGGAAATGGCGGGAACAATCACAAAAGACGTGTACATGGTTAGCGCAGGTACCACGAACCACAATAGACTCTTCTGCAAGGCACCTTTTTTTTCAGGCAGCCACTGGATGGCGGCCATAAGCAGCATGCCTGCAAACCCAAGCCACACCCATGCGGTAACGGTCATGGCAGGAACAGCATCATTCTGGTACAGCTTAGTGGTTACTTTGATTAGAGCCTCATCGGTGGATGCTGCGGCGTCACGGATGGTTTGCGCAAAGGCCTGAAAATTGAATGCACCGACGAGCAACAGAATAGCAGATGTAACGCCCAATACGGTGAACAACACCTTGCGATGTCTGGCTACACGAACCCCCAAATTTTCTGCAAAGCACATCAGAAACATGAGGAAAGCTGCAATGAGTCCAAAGGTTGCAGCAATGGCGGTCATGATCAGCGGCTGAGCAGCTGTTGTCACCGGGGTGGTTACGCCATCTGTTAGCTTAGCCTTGCGTACAATGGTCTGAAGTTGTGCGTTCAATTGCGCTACAGCGCTCGGCATGGAAATGCCATTGCCCTGCAAACCGTTTTTTAAGGAAACATTCTTCCATGCGCCAATCTGGAACATGGGCATCAGGAAGCAAAGCACCAACAGCAAGGCAAGTACCAGCCGCACCGCATGCTGCCAGGTGCTTTTTTTCTTAGGGGAAACAAGGCTTACAGCACGCATATCACTGCCTCCTTTGAATCATGAAGGCCCGCAACGAGGGAAATGCGCTCATTGCGGGCCAAGGAAACGAATTACTTATTCGGTCGCGATGCCCACACCGGTTACAGGATTGAAGGATTGAGATTCAATGTCCCATTCAGCCTGCATTTCGGCTAGACCATCTTCAATGGTTTTTGCACCGGTAGCCCATTCCTGTGCGATCTTGTAGGCGAAGTTACGGAAAGCGGAGGGAATTTCCTTATCACCCCACTGATTGTTCCAACCCTGTTCCACGGTATCGGAGGCTTTCTGCACAGCGATCATCTTGTTCACGATTTCACCAAAGTCGATTTCGATATCGGTCACAGGCAAGAAGGACATGCTGGTCAGGTAGTAGCGATAGTTGTCTTCACGGAGCCAGTACTTGATCCACAGCTGAGCAGCCAGTGCCTTGTCTTCATCAGCAGCGCAGTCCACGGAATACATCCAGCCGTTCAGACCGGGGCCGCCCCAAGTGTTCAGCTCACCATTCTCGTTGTAGAGGGGGAACCAGCCAAACTCGAAGTCGGGGTCAGCATCCTGAATGTTGGCAACCATGTGGGAACCGGAGATGAACATAGCTGCCTTACCGGTCACAAGGAAGGAAGCAATCTGGCTGTCGGAAGTGGACATGAAGCCTTCCTCTACGTAGCCTTTCAGAAAGATGTCAGCATACTTGGTGAAACCTTCGACTACGTAGTCATCTGTCCACTTAGCTTCGCCGGTGTACAGGTGAGGAATGAAGTCGGGATCAGTGTGAGTAACATAGTTGATGTACCATTGCTGCCAAGAGAAGCCCACGTGCCAGATGTCGGCAGCACCCACCACGATAGGAGCCATCTGACCATCTTCTTTTATGGCCTCGCATAGGTCAAGAAATTCCTGATAGGTCTTAGGCTCTTCAAAGCCCTTCTCCTCGAAGTAAGCCTTGTTGTAGAAGAAACCAAGAGGAGCGGCGGAATACAATGGTACACAGTAGTACTTGCCGTTGTAGGAAGGAGCATTGTTTACAAGAGAAACAAGCTCTTCAGGAATCTCGGCAATCTTGCCGGCACGTGCCCAGAGGGGAACGTCACGGGCTTCGATCAGATCCGGAAATTCGCCAACGGCATCCAAGCTCTTCAAACCTTCAGAGAAGGAAGAAGAAGTGGGGGTCACATTGGTAATCTTAATCATGGGGTACTCGGCTTCAAAACCGGCGATCATGGTTTCTACCACTTCGTTGAACTTCACGTCGCCATTACCACACAGGAAAGTTAGTTCCACGTCATCGCTGGGAACATCCTCTCCTTCTGCTGCTAGCACAGGTACCGCACTCATGGCCAACAGTCCTGCCATCATGAGAGCAATCAATTTTTTCATGGGGTATATCCTCCTTTGCAACGTTTGATCGGTACTCCGATCTGATGACTATATTATATGTGATTCTGACGATGGGCGTGAGTGAAAAACTTTACGCAAATTGCAAGTGCAAATTGGACACCCCGCATGAATAAAATCTGTTCGGCG
>JAUMVT010000032.1 GCA_030529995.1 Clostridia bacterium | reverse complement strand
TTCTAATCCACGCTTTCTAAAGAGAGGATACGCTGTACAATGCTGGAACTGGAACAATATACCCGGGACGTGGAAAACGTCCGCAATCAAATCATCACCGCCGGCGAAGCTCTGCATGTGGATCACATCCGGGAGCAGATCGATGAGCTGACGGAGGAAATGAATCAGCCCGAATTCTGGAACGATGCGGATCATTCCGCTAAGGTGAACCAGAAGCTGGGCAAGCTGAAGGATCGGCTGGAGCACTATGAGAAGCTCCTCTCCACGGCGGACGACATTGAAGTAATGATCTCCCTAGCCGAGGAAGAAAATGACGACTCCATGGGCGAGGAAATCGGCATTGAGCTGACCAAGCTGAAGGAACAGTCCGATGCGCTGGAGCTGGAAACCCTGATGCGGGGCGACTATGACGATTCCGACGCCATTCTGTCCCTCCACGCCGGCGCAGGCGGAACGGAAGCCCAGGACTGGACCCAAATGCTGTACCGCATGTACACCCGGTACTGTGAGCAGATGGGCTTCCAGGTGAAGCTGCTGGATCTGCTGGACGGCGATGAGGCCGGCATTAAGTCCGTTACCTTCGAGGTCAGCGGCGACCATGCTTACGGCTACCTCCGAGGCGAGAAGGGCGTGCACCGTCTGGTACGCATCAGCCCCTTTGATGCCAACGCCCGTCGGCACACTTCCTTTGCCTCCCTGGACGTGGCTCCCATTCTGGATGACGATGACGGAGAAATCGAAATCAACATGAAGGATGTGCGGGTGGATACCTACCACTCCTCCGGTGCAGGCGGACAGAACGTGAACAAGACCAGTTCTGCCGTGCGGATGACCCACTTCCCATCCGGCATTGTGGTCAGCTGCCAGACCGAGCGTGACCAGGTGCAGAACCGGGCAACCTGCTTGAAGATGTTGAAGGCCAAGCTGTTGGAAATCCGTGAACGTGAAAAGGAACAGCAGATGGCGGACATCAAGGGCGAAATGAAGAAGATCGAATGGGGCAGCCAGATCCGCTCCTACGTGTTCCAGCCCTACACCATGGTGAAGGATCACCGGACGGGCTACGAAGTGGGCAACATTGAGGACGTGATGGACGGCAATCTGGAAGGCTTCGTGACGGCCTACCTGAAGATGCAGTAAGCGCCTGCCATGAAACGAGCCTGCATGTTTCTTGTGGGTCTTCTGCTGTCCCTGTCGCTGGCGGTGCTGACCCTGTCCGCCCTGATTGGCGGCAGTGCCGCTTCCTCCTCCGTGATGCAGGTGATGCTGACAAGCCACACCTCCTATGCAGAAACCGGCCTGCCGGACGAGGAGTATGCAGGCATGGCCTCCATGATTGCCAAGTACCTGGCAGGGAGCAACATTTCCTTCCAGTATACTTTTACCAATGAGGAGGGCACGGAAGTCAGCTGCTTCAACACCAGGGAACAGACCCACATGGCGGATTGCCTGCAGCTTTTCTACCTGTGCAGGGGCGTCATGCTCCTGTCCGCAGCCGCGACGTGCCTGTGCATCCTTGCCCTTGTGTTGTGGAAACTCTGGGGCAAAGGTACAGCCGGGTTCCTGACCGGGAACGGGCTGGTGCTGCTTCTGTGCCTGACGCTGGTGGTATGGGGGCTGGCAGACTTTGAAGGACTGTTTGTCCGCTTTCATCAGACCTTCTTCAGCAATGATCTGTGGCTGCTCAATCCCCAGACGGATTTGCTGATTCGGCTGATGCCCACCCAATTCTTTGTGGACTGGGCGGCCATTATCGCCGGGCTTTGGCTGACGGCGTTGGTGCTTGCCACGGTGATCGCAGGCATCCTTTGCTATCGGCAGCATCGCCGCTGATTTTTCTACATTCCCGATTAAAGAAGGTACCGTAATGGATTTTGAACAGGCCATGGCCGAAAAGGCAGCAAACCTTTGCAAAAAGGATACTGTACGGATTCTCTCTCTGGAAAGCTCCTGCGATGAAACGGCCGCGGCAATTATTGAAAACGGACGCAAGATCTGTGCCAATGTGATTTTCAGCCAGATTGATCTTCATGCCCTGTATGGGGGCGTGGTGCCGGAAATCGCCAGCCGTGCTCATGTGGAGGCCTGCGACCGAGTAATCGATCAGGCGCTGGCGGAAGCCGGCATGACCTTTGACGACATTGATGCCCTTGCCGTGACCTACGGTCCCGGACTGGTGGGAGCGCTGCTGACCGGGGTCAACTGCATGAAGGGGCTAAGCTATGCCCTGCAAAAGCCTCTGATCCCGGTGAATCACATTGAAGGTCACGTATCTGCCAACTATCTGACCCATCCCGACCTGAAGCCTCCCTTCGTGTGTCTGGTGGTCTCCGGCGGACACAGCCATCTGGTGCGGGTGGAAGATTACGGGGTGTATACCCTGCTGGGGCAAACCTTTGACGATGCGGCAGGGGAAGCCTTCGACAAGGCGGCCCGGGTGCTGGGGCTTCCGTACCCCGGCGGCCCCCGGATTGACGCACTGGCGGAGGAAGGCAATCCCCATGCTTTTCAGCTGCCCCATCCCCACACAGAGGGGCGGTATGACTACTCCTTTTCCGGGCTGAAGACCGCTTTCCTGAACCTTGCCCACAAGGCGGAGCAAAAAGGTGAACCCCTGAACAAGGCGGACATGGCTGCCACCTTCCGGTATGCGGTGGTTTCCAGCCTGGTGGATAAAGCACTGCTGGCCGCCAAGGAAACCCATGCGCCTGCCCTAGCCATGGCCGGAGGCGTATCCGCCAATCGGCTGCTGCGGCGAATGATGCAGGAAGCCTGCGACAGGGCAGGTCTGCCCCTGTACATGCCCAAGCTGAGGCTATGCACGGACAACGGTGCCATGATCGGTTCAGCCGCCTATTACCGGCTGCTTCGGGGAGAAATTGCACCCCTGACCCTGAACGCCCAGCCTGCCCTGCGCTTGGTGTAAAGTACCGCCACAAGGAGGGAACTTGCGCTTGCGAGAGAAACTGACGAGGGCCGTGAAGTGCTTCCTTTACGGCGGATATTCCCTGGACGTGTTTCGCCTGTATGCAGACGAGGTGGTGGCCACCAACTGGCAGCTGCTGAAAGTGCTGTGCCGCATGATGGCCGGGCTGTGCGTCATCGCCATCATTCCGGTACTGATCATCGATGATATTCGTTCCCTGCTGCCGGAGGTCATCGCACTGATCGTCATCTGTCTCATTGCCTGGTTTGTAGGGCAGTGGGAGCACATTAAGGGAAAGAAATGGCCAAGCAACGGTGCCTATCTCATCGGCTTCTGCTTCAGTCTGGTGATTATCTACTTCAACTGCACCCGGAAGACGTCCAACGCCACCGCCCTTTTCTGCGGCATGCAGCTGCTCATGTGCGTGTACATTCTGGACTATCCCCTGCGGCTGACGCTGGTAAACGCCGTGCTGTCCGTCTGCTATGTGCTGAGCGTTGCGTTATCGCCCATGCACAGGAATGTAGCATCGGACACGCTGGCTGTGTGCATCTTCTTTCTGGTGAATCAAGCAGTGATGCAGAACTTTACCCACAGCCGCCTGAGCCAGATTATCGGCCGGGCGGAGCTGGTGAATCAGCGGGATACGGACAGCCTGACCCGGCTAAACACCCGAGCCTGTGCGGAGCGGCGCATTACCGCCGCCCTGTATACAGGCAGCAAGGATGCAGCCATGATGCTCTTTGACCTGGATCATTTCAAGGAGCTGAACGACCAGCTGGGGCACCGATTGGGTGATCAGGCCCTGCAGGAAGTGGCCAGAGACGTGCAGGGGCTGTTCCGTGCCACGGACGTGCTGTGCCGCCTGGGGGGCGATGAGTTCCTGATCTTCATGCAGGACATTCCGGACACCGCCCTGTTGGAAAGCCGTGCTCAGCTGGTGGTGCAAACCGTGCAGCGGGTAATGACCGATGAAGCAGGCAGGAGCGTGGCCATTACCGCCAGCCTGGGCATTGCCTATGCTCAGGATACGGGCATGACCTTTGATAAACTGTACCGCCGGGCGGATCAGGCCATGTATCATGCCAAGGGAGCAGGCGGCAACTGCTTCCATGTATGGCGTTAGGGAGAAGAAGGTTAAGATGAAAAAGAAGGATCTTTGGCAGGCCGTTAAGTTTACCCTGTTTTCCGCCTCTGCAGGGCTGATTCAGGTCATCAGCTACACGCTGCTTCATGAGGTTTGCGGCCTGACGGATTACTGGCTGAGCTACGTCCCGTCGCTGGTGCTCAGCGTACTGTGGAACTTTACCTTTAACCGGAAATACACCTTCCGCTCGGATGCCAGCCTGCCCCGATCCATGGCACTGGTCGCCCTGTACTATCTGGTGTTCACCCCCCTGTCTGCCTGGTGGGGCACCGCACTGGACAACGCAGGCATGAGCCACTGGCTGGTAGAAGCACTGAACATGCTGATCAACTTTGTCACCGAATATTTCTACCAGCGGTTGGTGGTCTACCGTGGCACCATTGACACCAACAAGGAAGCAGTCAAGCAGTCCGAAAAAGACTGATGCACTGATAGAGCAAAACACCGTCTCATGTTGAACCCTCAAGGAGGAAAGCAAACCATGCGCATTGATGGACGTACCCCTGATGAACCCCGTAAGGTCAAGATTGAAACCGACTTTGTACGCACCGCCGACGGCAGCTGCCTGATTGCCACCGGAAACACCCGGGTGATCTGCACCGCCTCGGTTGAGGACACGGTTCCTCCCTTCCTGAAAGGCAAAGGACAAGGCTGGGTCACGGCGGAATACGCCATGCTGCCTGCCTCCACCGGCGTGCGGAAGAAGCGTGACGGGGTGAAGAAGGACGGCCGGAGCGTGGAGATTCAGCGGCTCATCGGCCGTGCTCTGCGGCAGGCTGTGGATATGGAGCTGCTAGGGGAAAGGACCATCACCCTGGACTGCGACGTGCTGGAAGCCGACGGCGGCACCCGTACCGCATCCATTACCGGCGCCATGGTAGCGCTCACCTGCGCTGTGGACAAGCTGGTAGCGGAGGGCAAGCTGACCATGTCCCCCATCCGGCACCAGGTGGCCGCCATTTCCTGCGGCGTGGTGAACGATACCCCCTGCCTGGATCTGTGCTATGAGGAAGACAGTCATGCCCAGGTAGACATGAATCTGGTGATGAACGAGCACGGTGAGTTTATCGAACTGCAGGGCACCGGGGAAGGCCGAGCCTTTACCAAGGAAGAGCTGGATACCCTGATGACCTACGGTGAAAAGGGCATCCGTGCCCTGATGAAGGCACAGCGGCGTGCCCTGGGCGACCGGGTGCGGCACATTGATCCCAAACCGCCGCTGGTGGTAGCTTCCGGCAACGAGCACAAGTTGAAGGAGCTGCGGGATATCTTCAAGGATTACTACACCGTCATCAGCATGTACACCGCCGGCTTCCACGGAGAAATTGAAGAGACGGGAGAAACCTTTGCGGAAAACGCCGTCATCAAGGCAGAAAAGGTTTGCGAAGCCACCGGTCTGCCTACTCTGGCGGATGACAGCGGCCTTGCGGTGGATGAGCTGGACGGCGAACCCGGCGTGTACTCTGCCCGGTATGCCGGCGTTCACGGAGACGACAAGGCCAACAATGCCCTCCTGCTGCGGCGGATGAAGGGCAAGTTCCCCCGGACGGCGGCTTTCCACTGCGCCCTGGCGCTGAAGATCCCCGGCGAAGAGCCCAAAGTGGTGGAGGGCGTATGCCCCGGTCTGCTGCTGGAGGAAGAGCGTGGAGAAGGTGGCTTCGGCTATGATCCCCTGTTCCTGTATGAGCCGCTAAACAAGACCTTCGCCGAAATGACGGAGGAAGAGAAGAACGCCGTCAGCCACCGTGCCCGTGCCTGCGAAAAGATGCTGGAAGTCATGAAGGAGTCTGCCAAATGAAGCGGGCGGTGATCCTTTCCGACAGCCACGGGGATGAGGAAGGGCTTCGGTGGATGCTGGAGCAGCTGTGGCGCACCACAGGACCCGTGGATTATTACATCCACCTGGGCGACGGCGCAAGGGACTTTCAGCGGCTGGAAAATTTCCTGCTCATGCGGGATCCCAAATGTGTCCCCGTAGGAGTCAAAGGCAACTGTGACCTGGGTGTGGATGACGTACCCATGCAGCGGCTGATCCGCTTCGGCGATGCGTACCTGTTTTTGTGCCACGGTCATCACTATGCGGTGAAGCAAACCTATGGGGTGCTGGCACATCATGCCCGTGAGATGGGCTGTCAGGCAGCTTTGTTCGGCCACACCCACTGTCCTTTATGCAAAACGGAGGATGGTCTGCTGCTGCTGAATCCCGGCAGTGCGGCGGATGGCCGCTTGGCGCTGCTGACAGTGGACGATGCAGGCCATTTGCAGGCAGAACTGAAGGAATTTTAGGGAGGTTCATGCACATGAAAGGTTTGGTTCGTGTCGGTGCTGCGGTGCCCCATCTTCACCTGGGCAATGTGCAGAAGAATGTGGAAGCCCACTTGGCCATGATGAAGGAAGCTGCCGAGCATCATGCCGCTCTGGTGGTATTTCCTGAATTATCCCTGACAGGCTACACCTGCGGCGATTTGTTCTTTCAGAAACCCTTGCTGGATGGAGTCGTAAGCGGCATTCAGCAGCTGTGCAGAGAAATGCCGGAAGGCCTGACGGCTGTGGTGGGCGCTCCCGTAGCAGGAAACGGTGGACTGTACAACTGTGCCGTTGTTCTGCACCGGGATGACACGGACGGCATCGTGGCCGTAATGCCCAAGGAGTATCTGCCCAACAACGGAGAATTCTACGAGAAGCGCTGGTTTTCCACCCTGCCGGAGGGCAGTGCGCAGGAGCCTGCTTCTGCCAATCCCCTGCTGGCGAAAATGCGTCCTCAGCCCCAGGTGATTCGCAGCCGGGACGGGGTTGCCTTCGGTGTGGAGCTGTGCGAGGATCTTTGGTCTCCCCTGCCCCCCAGCACCCTGCTGGCACTGAACGGGGCGGAGATCATTGTGAACCTTTCCGCCTCCAACGAACTGATCGGTAAGCGGGAATACCGGCAGGAGCTGGTTCGCCAGCAATCCGCCAGGGAACTGTGCGGCTATGTATACGTATCCGCCGGCAGCGGAGAATCCACCAGCGATCTGGTCTTTTCCGGCCACAGCATGATTGCCTCCTGCGGCACCATGCTGACGGAAAATGAAGGCTACCTGGCGGATGATTATCTCCTGTATGCGGACATTGATGTGGAGCGGATTCGGGCAGACCGGCTGCGGCAGTCCAGCTTCCGGGATGCTGCCGCCCGTTGGGCACAAAAGAAAGAAAGCGCATCCAACGCTTACCCGGGCGACCTGTACCTACCTGACGACGTGCCCACCCTGATGCGGGTGGGCAAGCATCCCTTCATTCCCTCCGACAAGGCACAGCGGCAGATGCGGTGCGAGCAGATCTTCGCCATGCAGGCCACGGCGCTGGCACGGCGGCTGGCCATTACCGGGGGCAAAGTGGTGGTGGGCATTTCCGGCGGACTGGATTCCACCCTTGCCCTGCTGGCTGCCTGCAAAGCCATGGACATGATGGGCAAGTCCCGGGAAAACATTCTAGGCATCACCATGCCCTGTTTCGGCACCACGGACTGGACGTATCAGTCTGCACTGGAGCTGATGCGTACCCTGGGCGTCAGTCAGCGGGAGATTCCCATTCATGAGGCGGTTCGGCTGCACTTCCGGGACATCGGCCACGATGAAAGCGACCATTCCGTGACCTATGAGAATGCTCAGGCTCGTGAGCGCACCCAGATCCTAATGGATGTGGCCAATCAGTTTGGCGGCATTGTGCTGGGTACGGGAGATCTGTCGGAGATTGCTCTGGGCTGGTGCACCTACAATGCGGATCACATGAGCATGTACGGCGTCAACAGCGGCGTGCCCAAGACTCTGGTTCGCTGGGTGATTCAGGCAGCGGCAGACGGAGAGGCTTTTGCTCCTGCCCGGCAGGTACTGCTGCGGATTCTGGATACCCCCATCAGTCCGGAGCTTTTGCCCCCGGATGAGAAGGGGAACATTGCCCAGCAGACGGAAGACCTGGTAGGCCCTTATGCCCTGCACGATTTCTTCCTGTACTATGCGGTGCGCTTCGGCTTCCGTCCCGAAAAGATTTATGCCATGTGCTGCACCGCCTTTGCGGAAGACTTCGACAAGGCTACCATCCTGAAGTGGCTGAAGAACTTCTATCGCCGCTTCTTCAACCAGCAATTCAAGCGGAACTGTATGCCGGACGGGGTGAAGATCGGCTCCATTGCTCTCAGCCCTCGGGGAGACTGGCGGATGCCCTCCGATGCGGAAGTCAAGGTGTGGATGGACGCCTGTGAAGCCCTGCAAGCCTAAGGTACACACTTTTCTTTTCAACTGTGCCCTGCTTTGTGCAGGGAGAAAGGAAGCTGTATGCAATACGAAACATCCATCCCTGTGGAAGAAGTAGCTCGCTGCCTGCTTTGTGAACCTGCCCGATGCTCCGGTGCCTGCCCCAAGGGGATTGATCCTGCTCGCCTGCTGCGCTCCCTTCGGTTTGAGAACCCTGTAGGGGCAGGAAAGCGGCTGGGCGAGGAGAATCCCTGCAAGGATTGTCCGGCCCCCTGCGAAAAAGCCTGCGCCCATTGCGGCAATCCCATTCAAATCAAGCGGGTGCTGACCCACTTGCACGAGGATCGTCAAAACTGGGAGGACATTCCTGCCACGCCGGTGGATCTGAGCTGTGAGTTCCTCGGGGTGCATCTGGAGAATCCTTTCCTGCTGTCCTCCTCTGTGGTGGCCAGCACCTATGAAAAGATCGCCCGTGCCTTCGATATGGGCTGGGCAGGTGCCTGCTTCAAGACCATGTGCGACTTCATCCCCCGGGAGGCGTCTCCTCGGTATTCTGCCCTGCCTGCAGAGCACGGCTTCTGCGGCTTCAAGAATATCGAGCAGCTTTCCTGCAACGGGCTGGAGGCTGATCTGGCTATTATCCGCCGGCTGAAGAAAGACTATCCCACCAAGGTCATTATCGCATCCATCATGGGGCGGAACAACGAGGAGTGGGAGCAGCTGGCACGCCTGTCCCAAGAGGCTGGGGCAGACATTATTGAATGCAATTTCTCCTGCCCCAACATGGAGCAGCACGACTTGGGCGTGGACATCGGTCAAAGCCCGGAGGCTGTCGCCCGGTGCACGGAAGCGGCACGCAGGGGATGCACCGTTCCCCTGCTGGCCAAGCTGACCCCCAACGTGGCAGACATGCGCCCCTTTGCCCGGGTGGCCATGGCTCACGGTGCGGACGGCATTGCAGCCATTAACACCGTGAAGAGCCTGATGGGCATGAACCTGGATACCTACACCACAGAGCCCTCTGTCCGTGGACGTTCCGGCGTGGGCGGCTATTCCGGCCGGGCGGTGAAGCCCATTGCCCTTCGATTTATTTGGGAAATGGCGGCTGACCCTGAAACGAAGCCTCTGCCCATCAGCGGCATGGGCGGCATTGACACCTGGCGGGATGCAGCGGAATTCCTGCTGCTGGGGGCAAACCATGTACAGATTACCACCTCCGTGATGCAGTACGGTGCACGGATCATCGATGACCTGAAGGATGGCCTGACTTGGTACCTTCGGGAAAAAGCCCTGACACGGCTGTCCGATCTGGAAGGGCTGGGCGTGGAGAACGTTACCGAGCTGGAGGAACTGAACCGGCAAACCAAGCTGCTGCCCAAGTTTGACCGGCAGAAGTGCCTTGGCTGCGGCCGCTGCGTGCTTTCCTGCCGTGACGGCGGGCATGAGGCACTGCGGCTGATCAACGGCAAGCCGGTGATGGATCCCCGCACCTGCGTAGGCTGTCACCTATGCGTGCTGGTGTGCCCCATGAAAGCCATCAGCCCCTACGGCAAGCGGGTGGATGTGTAAGGGATATTGACGGAAGGCGGTTCTTTCACGAAGTGCCTTCCGTTTTCTTTTTGCTCGAAAGATTGTATGCGATAGCATCATGAAAAACATGATCGGGTGTGTTATAATGGATGAAAAGAAACGTGCACGGCACAGGAAAGAAGGATGAATCATGGATGTACCTCGTATCCTTGTGGTAGGCAGCTTCTCCATGGACTTAACCACCACCACCGGCGTTTTTCCTGCTTCCGGCGAAACCGTACTGGGCAAAGGATTCACCACGGCACCCGGCGGCAAGGGCAACAATCAAGCGGTGCAGGCAGCCCGGCTGGGAGCGCAGGTAACCATGGTAGGCAAGGTAGGTATGGACAGCTTCGGTGATCAGGTGCTGGCAGCAGCGGAAAAGGCCGGGGTTAATGTGCAGTGTGTGCTGCGGGATGACCATGGTGCCTCCACCGGCATCGCCACCATTCTGCTGGAGGAGGATGCACAGGGCAATCGGTGCAACCGCATCATTGTCGTCGGCGGTTCCAACATGACGCTGACGGTGGAGGACGTGTCCTTTCTAGAGAAGGACATTGCTGATTTTGACATGGTGCTGCTGCAGTTTGAGATCCCCATGGCGGTGAACGTGGCGGTAGCCCAGTGGGCAAAGCAGGCAGGCGTGCCGGTGATGGTGAACCCTGCCCCGGCGGCGGTGATACCGGCAGAGCTGCTGCGGTGCGCCACCTATCTTTCCCCCAACGAGCATGAAGCCGCTGCACTGACCGGCATAACGATTCGCACGGAAAAGAGGCTGAACAAGGCGGATGTGCAGGCCGCCTGTGATGCACTTCGGCGTCAGGGCGTAGAACATGTGCTGATTACCTTAGGCGAAAACGGAGCTGCCTTAGGAGACGATACAGGGCTGCACTACCTGCCCAGCGTACCGGATGTGCCGGTGGCTGACCCGACTGCGGCAGGAGACAGCTTTGTTGCGGCCTTCTGTGTGGGCATCTGTGCGGGACTCAATCAGGTGCAAGCCATGGACTTTGCCCGGAATGCGGCGGCCATTACCGTATCGCAGGTGGGTGCACAGCCCAGTCTGCCAACGCTGGCAGAGGTCAGGGAAATCCTGGACTATTACGGGGAACTTGATTTTCCCCGGCAGATCATCGACGAGCTTGCGGCAGCGGCAAAGAAGTAAATGACGCCAATCCTCCTGTGAACCGTGGCAAAACCCCATATTATCCTTGACAAACGTATGCAAATAGGCTTTAATTAGTAGGGTTTGTACCTATTCTGCAGGGTACGGGGAGATTTGAAGGAGGAACTTACGTGGCAGTGGTGGGACGGATCCTGGAGGGGATCTCGGCGGTGCTTGGCGCATGGCTGATGGTGATGCTGGTCTACCAGATGTATCTGACGCTGTTCGGCTTTAAGCGCGCTACGAAGGACTATCAGGATCATGATCCTGCAAGCCGCTTTCTGGTACTGGTGCCTGCTCACGACGAGGAAGCCGTGATCGGGGATATTATCGAAAATCTGCAGTCCATGGATTATCCCAAGGAGCTGTATGATTTTTATATCATTGCGGATAACTGCACAGACAGGACGGCGGATGTGGCACGGAGCCACGGCGCCAAGGTGATCGAAACCCACAGGGAACACCCGGGGGACGCTACCGGCAAGCCCATCGCCCTGAAAAAGGCACTGGAGGCCGTGGGCAACTATCAGGAACAGTATGATCTGCTGATGATTTTCGATGCGGATAACCTGATGGATCGGAACATGTTCCGGGAAGTGAACAGCCAGTACCTGGACAAGGGCAAGCCGGATTTCATCCAGTGCTATCTGGGTGCCAAGAACAAGAAGGGCATTGTGGCCTGGTTCTATTACACCAGCTATACCGTTACCAATCGATTCTTCCAGCTGGCCAAGCATCGCCGGGGGCTGAACTGCTCCATCGGCGGTACGGGCTTTGCCATTTCCACCGCCTACCTGTATCAGCGGGGCGGGTGGACCACCATGAGCCTGACGGAAGACTTCGAAATTCAGGTGGAAGCAACCTTGGCCGGCAAGCGGATTCTGTGGAATCACAACTGCCGTGTCTATGATGAAAAGCCCACCAAGCTGATGGCCTCCATGCGGCAGAAGCTCCGCTGGGGTCAGGGGCACTGGTATGTGTGCCTGAAGAACACGGGAAAGGTCTTCTCCAGCCTGTTTCACGGAAAGATCAGCTTCCGGGAATTCATCAGCGTGCTGACTTATATGTACAGCCTGTCTTCCTATGTGGTGGCGGCGCTGCAGCTGATCATTTCCCTACTGCTGATGATTCCGGCCTTTGAGCATCAGCCGGTGCCTACCAGCAATGCAGCCATGATTACGGGTCTGGTGCTGTTTATCTACAGCTATTTTGCCCTGTTCTATTTGGCGGATTGGGTGGATAACAAGATTCCCTTCAAGCTTTCCACCCTGCCGCTGATGATCGTCAGCTTTGTGGTAAACATGCTGGTGGCCGTGGTCAATCAGGTAGTGGGTCTGCTGCTGTGCCGGAATCAACACACCTGGGTGAAAACGGAGCACACCATCTGCCGGGAAGTGCTGGCAGAGGAAGAGAGCAGCCCCGGGGAAGCGAAGGCGTAAGACTGTATACATACGGACGGGAGAAAATTCCCGTCTGTTTTTTATTGTTTCTGCCTTGACAAGGAGCATCAGTCTTTCTATAATAGTTGCGTATGCAACGAAAATAGAGGAGGCCTTCCTATGCCGCCCTTAACAAGGCAAATCAACGTAACCTATCGATGCGGTATGATGTACCGAGATCATCAATTAAAGGATTCAGACATGAACGGCTGTCAGACCCCGTATTTGCTTCCCCTTTTCAGAAATCCGGGCATGACCCAGGAGGAGCTTGCGGCATGGCTGTGCGTGAATAAGTCCAGCGTCACCCGGCAGGTGGCAGCGCTGGAAAAGCAGGGCTATATCCAGAGAGCTTGTGATCCCAAGGATCGGCGGGTGCTTCGGCTGTATCCCACGGAAAAGGCTCTGGCCATGCAGGAGCAGCTGAAAACCATGCTGGGTGATTGGCGGGCATATCTGGTGCAGGATCTGACGGAGGAAGAGCAGGCAACCCTCAGCAGTCTCTTGGATCGGGTCGCCAGGCGGGCAGAAGCCTACGTGAAGGGAGGAGAAGGCTCATGCATCTCATCCGAACATACATAAAGCCCTATTACGGGCGGCTTTTCTGGCAGATGCTGATCAAAATCGGCGGCACGGTGATCGAGCTGTTTCTGCCCAGCATGCTGTCCATCATTCTGGATGACTATGCTCCGGCAGGGGATATGCACGGCGTGTGGATGATGGGGATCGGCATGCTGCTGTGTGCCGTGCTGGCCTGGCTGGGCAACTGCACCGCCAATCGGCTTTCCACCGGCATCAGCCGAGAAATGACCCGGAAGCTTCGCAAGGATCTGTTTGATAAAATCGAAAATCTTTCCGCTGCCCAGCGGGATCGGATTACCGATTCCTCCATGGTGTCCCGGCTTACCAGCGACACCTACAATGTGCATCAAATGGTGGATCGTATGCAGCGAATGGGAGTTCGGGCACCGATTCTTCTGCTGGGAGGACTCATTGTCGCCGCATGCCTGGAGCCGGTACTGACCCTGGTGATGGCAGCCACCCTTCCGCTGCTGCTGCTGGTGGTGGTCATTATTTCCAAGCGAGGTCTGCCCCTGTACACCCGGGTGCAGCAATGTGAGGATGGCATGGTGCGCAAGATTCAGGAGAACATGGCCGGTGCCAGAGTGGTGCGTGCCCTGTCCAGAACCGCGTGGGAGCGGGATCGATTCGATGAGGTGAACGCTTCCTTGGCGGACAGTCAGAAAGACGCCTCCATGACCATGGCCATGGTCAGCCCGCTGGTGAACCTGCTGCTGAACATAGGGCTTGCGGCTGTGGTGCTGGTGGGCGCTGTTCGGGTGTCCATGGGCGTGTCCCAGCCGGGAAAAATCATCGCCTTCATGAGCTACTTCACCATCATTCTGAATGCGCTGCTGGCCGTGTCCCGGCTGTTCATGATGTATTCCAAGGGGCAGGCCAGTGCCAAGCGCATCGGCGAAATCCTTGCCATGGAATCCGAACTGAAGGTGAAAGATATTCCGCCCGTGGAGGAGAATGCCTATCTGGTCTTTGACCACGTCAGCTTCTCGTACAATAAGCACCGGCCGGATGTGGAGGACATTTCCTTCTCCTTAAAGGAAGGGGAAACCTTGGGCATCATCGGCCCCACAGGTTCCGGGAAAAGCACCCTGCTGGCACTGATGCTTCGCCAATATGACCCGGATCAGGGAGAAATCCGCATCGGTGGCAGGAACATTGCTTCCATCCCGCCGGAAGAGCTGCGGAAGAACGTGGGCATCGTGTTCCAGAACGATTTCCTGATGGCAGACACTCTTCGGGAAAACATCCGCTTCGGCCGGGACATCAATGACCAATCCCTGATGACCGCCACGGAGCGGGCGCAGGCAGAGTTTATCCGTCAGAATGATGATCAGCTGGACTTTGCCCTGAACGTGCGGGGCAGGAACCTTTCCGGCGGTCAGCAGCAGCGCGTGCTGATCTCCCGTGCCTTGGCAGGAAAGCCACGACTGCTGCTGCTGGATGACTGCTCCAGCGCCCTGGACTTTAAGACGGATCTGGCGCTTCGCCACGCCATTCGGGAGGCATATCAAAACACCACCACGGTGCTGGTGGCACAGCGTGTCTCAGCGGTAATGGCGGCGGATCATATTCTGGTGATGGATCACGGCCGGGTGGTTGGCTACGGCAAGCACGGGGCACTGAAGGAGAGCTGCCCCCTGTATCATGATTTGTGCCTGCTGCAGCTGGGCAGCGAACAGCATCCGAGCGGAAAGGAGGCCGTGTAATGGCTGGCAACGGTATTAGCCCCATGGGCAACATGGCATTTGACAAGCCGAAGGGACACTCCATTCACGTGCTTCGCCGGTTGGGAAGGTACCTGAGCAAATACCGGCTGCTGATCGCCGCTGCGGTGGCTGTGTCGGTCATCGGCAATGTGCTGGCACTACTGAGTCCCAAGCTTTCCGGCTACGCCATTGACGCCATCAAACCTGACGGGGTGGACATGCCCCAGGTGGTCTACTATGTAGGCTGGATGGTTGGCATCTCCGCTTTGTCCGCCCTGATGAGCTGGGGACTATCTGCCTTGATGATTGCCATTTCTCGGAACATGGTGAAGCAGATGCGCACGGATCTGTTCCGCCAGTTGACGGTGCTGCCGGTCAGCTTCTTCGACACCCACCAAACCGGGGACGTGATTTCCGTCCTGTCCTACGATGTGGATACGGTGGGCAGCTCCCTTTCCACGGATTTGGTGCAGATGCTTTCCAGCGCCATTACCGTGGTAGGCTCTTTTGCCATGATGCTCTCCATTTCTCCTCAGCTGCTGGTGATCTTCGTGTTCACCATTCCCATTTCCGTTGTCTTCACACGGTACCGGGCAAAGAAGGTTCGTCCCCTTTTCCGCACACGGTCCCGCAAGCTGGGAGAACTGAACGGCTTTGTGGAAGAAACCATTTCCGGCATGAAAACCGTCCGTGCCTATCATCAGGAGCAGGAATTTCACCATCGCTTCACTGCCAAGAATGACGGTGCGGTGGAAGCCAACTGGAAAGCGGACTATACCGCCAGTGTCACCGGCCCCACGGTGAACCTGATTAACAATGTTTCTCTGGCACTGGTCAGCATCTTCGGCTCGCTGATGTACATGGCAGGGGGCATTACCCTGGGCGGTGTCAGCTCCTTTGTACTGTACAGCCGGAAATTTTCCGGCCCCATCAATGAGTTTGCCAACATCCTCAGTGAAATTCAGTCTGCCCTGGCAGCGGCGGAACGGGTGCTGACCCTGTGCGATCTGCCCCCGGAAACGCCGGATGCACCGGATGCTCTGGACGCTGCCCCCTGCAAGGGAGACGTACGGGTGGATCATGTTTCCTTCGGCTATGCGCCGGGGAAGGAAGTGCTGCATCAGGTGAACTTTGAGGCCAAGCCGGGCTCGGTCATCGCCATTGTAGGCGAAACGGGCTGCGGCAAAACCACGCTGATCAATCTGCTGATGCGCTTCTATGACGTAACGGACGGTGCCATCCTGCTGGACGGAAAGGACATTCGCACCCTGAAGCGGGACAGCCTGCGCAGCCAGTTTACCATGGTATTGCAGGATACCTGGCTGTTTGAAGGCACGGTGTACGAGAACATTGCCTACGGCCGCCCGGATGCTACCCGTGAGGAAGTGATTCAGGCCGCCAAGGCTGCTCACATTCACGACATGATTCAGGCCATGCCTCAGGGCTATGATACCCCGGTGATCGCCTACGGCACCAGCATTTCCAAAGGACAGAAGCAGCTGCTGACCATTGCCAGAGCCATGCTTATGGATTCCTCCATGCTGATTCTGGACGAAGCCACCTCCAACGTGGACACCCGCACGGAAAAGCTGATTCAGGAAGCCATGCTGAAGCTGATGAAGGGGCGCACCTGCTTTGTGATTGCTCATCGGCTGTCCACCATTACCGGAGCGGACAAGATTCTGGTGATGGATCACGGCCGACTGGTGGAAAGCGGCACCCATCAGGAACTGCTGGAAAAAGGCGGCGTGTATGCCTCCATGTACATGGCTCAGTTTGACTACACGGCGTGAAGCACAGCACACCTTCACAATCTCATAATGCAATCCAATACCGTTCCAGCTCCCTGTTTTCCGGAGGGTGCTGGACGGTATTTTCATATACGCCGCCGTTTTTCAGAATGACCCGGCGGCTGGCCTCGTTTTCTTTGAAACAGGTGATAAGGACACGGTCAAGGCCAAGGCTCTTGCAGAAGGGAAGGGCGGCCCTCAGCATCCGGGAAGCATAACCCTTGTGCCGCTCAGACGGGCGGACAGAGTAACCGATGTGGCCGCCGTAAAGCTGAAGGGCGTCGTTTAAGGAATGCCGTACCTGAAGCATCCCGACAAGGCGGCGGTCAGCCTCTCGGACATAGATGAACTGAGTCGCAGGCACAAGGGGCTTCGGCACAGTTTCCGGATGCTCGTACAGCGGAACAAGCCGCAGCCATTCGGCGGCATCCATTTGACGCAGCGTCCCCGTGCCGTCCATTGAACTGCCGGCAGCCAAAAATTCAGAGCGGTAGGCACTAACCTCATCCAGATAGGATGCGTCAGGGCGAATCAGCAGCATTTTCTCCATGGGGATGTCCTCTTTTCTGTGTGATAGAAAAGCAGCGGGACAGAATCATCCCGCTGCCGGAGTACAAGGATGGTGAAAGTGCCACCACGCAATTACCATCCTCCGTCGAAACCGTCATTCCCGCCAAAGTCATCCCCGAAGCCGAGGCCATCATCAAAATCTCCGTCATCGGCAAAGGGATCCGGAGTTTCATCCATGTAGGTGTTGGTGCCGAAGATTCCGGGCGTACTGTAGCCTACGTGCCGATTGGCCGCATCGTAGAAATTCTCACTGCCGAAGAGCCCATCGACGCTATAGCCAAGATTCCGTCCGGCGTTATCGTAGAAGATCTGATTGCTGAGCACACCGTCCAGGCTATAGCCTACTCGCCTGCCGCTGGGATCAAAGTAATCCGTGCCGCCCAGGGCGTTATCCATGCTGTAGCCGGCCAGACGGCCGCTTTCATCATAAAAGTTGGTCGCACCGAAAAGCCCCGGGGAACTGGTGAACTTATGCCGCATCTTTGCCAACCTCCTTTGTCGACCTCATGGACACAGCAGATTACACAACCTTGATGCAGAAATCCTCACACACCGGAGCGCAGTAACCGCAGCGCACGCACTTGCTTTGGTCACAGACGCATTTCCCGTCCACAATGGACAATGCGCCCTGACGGCACCGCTGCACACATTTGCCGCAGCCGCGGCAGTAATCGTGAATCATCAAATGCCGAGGCTCACGCCGAGTCAGGGTCAGCGCCTCCGGGTCGGGGGTTAAGCCCTCTGCAAGGGCAAGGTTCACATCGATTTCCGCTTCGCTTTGCATGCCGCAGCAAATGGCATCCACCGCAGGAGAAGAACGAAGATAATCAAAAGCTTCCTTGGGCTCACGCAGCAAATGACCGCCGCCCAAAGGCTTCATGGCATAAATGCCGATACCTGCGGAATGGGCTCGCTCAATGGCGGCCATCATTTCATCCCGGGTGCCGTCCGCAATGCCCACACCGGTGCGGTTGATCAGGGGATGAATCACATCCAGACCGGGATACCGGGGCGCATAATCCACAGCCGCCACCCGGTGTGTGGAAAACCCGACGGCACGGATCTTCCCCTTGGCCTTCTGCTCCAGATAAAAATCAAAGGCCTCCCGATGTCCCTTCAGGGTCAGCCGATCTTCCTGCTCATGCATGAGGAAAATCGGGATCACGTCCATGTCCAATTTTTTTCGGGCATCTTCAAAGGCAGCTTCCGCCCCCTGCCGATCCCACGCATAGGACTTGGTGGAAATCAGCAGATCCGGCCGCTTCTTCAGCGCAAGACGCAGAGGCTCATAGGTATCGTAAAGCTGAGCCGTATCAAAAAGGTTGATGCCCTTTTCCGCCGCATAAAGGATAAGCTCCGCAGCCCGCTCCGGCCGGAAGCCTTTTTGCATAGGGCTGACGGTCAGCGTGCCGAAGGCCAGCGGATATACCATCAACCCGGTTTTGCCCAAAGGGCGTTTTTCCATCATGCTTCCGTATGCTCCGCCAAATAGAAGCGCACAAGCTCTTCCAGAATTTCATCCCGCTCCAGCCGGCAAATCATGCTGCGAGCCTGATTATGGCTGGTGATGTAGGTGGGGTCGCCGGAAATGATATAACCCACCAGCTGGGTAATCGGGTCGTATCCCTTAGCCTGCAAGGCGGAATACACGTACATGAGGATGTCCTGCGCCTCATTGCCGGACTCCTGGATCGGGCTCAGCTTGGTGGTTTCAAATTCGTTAGGCACAGCGGTTCCTCCCCTCATTCTGTTATGAGTATTATACATGAATTTATCCTGAAAGGAAAGAAGAAGTTTTACTCAAAGTTGCCAATCTGGTAAGAAAAGAGGAAAGCAAAAGGACGCAAGGTCTGCTGCCTGTACGCCCTTCGGGATTCCTTTATTTCTGCGCCAGATTCAGCATGCCGTCCACCAGGTCAATGGCAGCGGTAAGCCGCTGATTATAGTTGCCCCGGATCTGGACGATCTTATCCTTGAAGCCGAATTCTTCGTACATGCTCAGCAGATGTTCATTAAGCATCTCCCGACGCTCCTGGCTGCCGTTGAGGCGCATACCGTCACTGACCCAGGTCACGTCCGGGTTCAGGTACAGCACCACATCGTAACGCTTGGGATTGATGTAAGCCTCCACCATTTTGTTGCGATGTCCCATGTACAGCTCGCTGTAGTAGTTGGTCACCACGGCATCGGTGTCGAAAAAGCAAACCTTGTTGGCAGTACGCATGGCGTGATAGTCCTGCTCCGCCTGCAGGTACGCCATACGGCCGAAATCCTCATCGGTGAAGATGGTTTCGTCCCCGCCCAGGTAATCCCGGGCATAGTACCGCCCCACTTCCTCCGACCAGGAGGTATTATACAGCTTGGCCAGGCACTTGGTCAGGGTGGTTTTGCCGCAGGATTCCGTGCCGGCAATCAGCACCTTCTTGGCGAAGAAGGGACGGGCAGGACCCAGAATATAGTGCCAGTTATTCAGAATATCCTTGCGGATATCCGTGGCGGAGATGGGATAGCGGCTCCGGGTAGGATCGAACATCTCGATGGCGCTTTCCGGGAAAAAATGCTGCAGGGTATCGTCATAGTCCCGATCCCCCACGAAGAAAGCATCAATCTTTTCCGGCACCACCTGCCGCATTCTCTCCGACCACATAACCCAGCCGTCCGGGTATTCGGGGATGTCCGTCTCATCCAGCACACGGACGGAAATGTGACTCATGTCCTGCACCTGCTGGCTCAGCCACTGCTTCCGCAGCTGATAGGTGATGGTGGGCAGTCCGTCCGCCGCACAGAGATTTTCCGTCTGAATCTTATTGTCGGAAATCACTACAATCAGCTTCTCACACTTGGTGGAGGCCTGAATGATCTGATACAGATGCCCACGGTGAGGCGGGCAGAAACGGCCGAAGTAAACGCCGGTTTTATACATGGGAGAAACCCCTTTCCCTGCAAGTGGTCTGGGCTGGAGAAATCCAGTTGTCCTCCTATTCTCCTTAAGAGAGGCAGAATCCTGCTTTCAGGATGAATATGGCTGCCCCTGCCGTTTTCCGACCCTTGCTTTTTTTCGTTTCTTTGAGTACAATACACTTGTCATATTGTCTTCTTTTTTCCTTGGTTTCATTTTAAGGAGGTTTTTCAATGGACTACATCTTCATGACGGACAGCGACAGTGACCTGCCGTTTGCCCTGAAGCAAGAGCTGGACATCCCCGTGGTGTACATGCCCTATGCGCTGGATGGAAAGGAATACTTTGACGATCTGGGTCAGACCATCGATCACAAGAGCTACTACGACCGGATGCGGGCAGGGGCTCAGCCTGTAACCTCGGCACTGAACGAGGAAGCCTACCTGGAATACTTTGAGCCCATTCTGAAGGAGCATGATCTGCTTTTCCTGGCCTTCTCCAGCCAGATGAGCTGCACCATCGAGGCCGTTCGTGCGGCACAGGAGCGGCTGCTGAAGAAGTACCCGGAGCGGAAGTTCATCGTGGTGGATACCCTGTCCATTTCCGCCCCTCAGACCATTTTGATCATCAAGGCTCATGAAATGTACCGTGCAGGCAAGTCCATGGAGGAAGTGGCCGCATGGGTGGAAGCCAACCGTACCCGGTCCCAGGCATGGTTCACCGTGGACGACCTGAAGTACCTGAAGCGGGGCGGACGCATCTCTCCCACGGCGGCAGCGCTGGGCACCATGCTGGATCTGAAGCCCATCATCATCATGAGCAAGGAAGGCAAGCTGGCCAGCGTAGACAAGGTACGCGGCCGGAAGAAAGCCATCAACTACATCGTGGACAAGGCAGTGGAAAACATCCTTGACCCGGCGGAAGCCTGCGGCATCATCCTGCATGCAGATGCACCGGAGGATGCACAGCGGCTGAAGACGCTGCTGGAGGAGAAGATCCCCGGCCTCACCATCCGTGTGGAGTGGGTGGGTCCCGTCATCGGCGCTCACTGCGGCCCCGGCACGTTGGCCTTCTGCTTCCTGGGCAAGGAACGGCCGCAATAACAAGATTTTTCTCAAGCGATGGGGCTTCCGTTGGGAAGCCCTATTGCTTTGCAGGAGGCAGTCATGCTTTTCATCGGAACCATCTGGGAGAAAGTAACCCTGCATCTTTCCGCATTGCCCCGGGATGAGGATGAACTCCCCATCCTCCGCAGGCAGATGCACCCTGCCGGCAATCTGTTGGATGCTTTCCTGGCCTTTCGGCAATTCGGCG
Source organism: Clostridia bacterium (assembly GCA_030529995.1). Lineage (GTDB taxonomy): Bacteria > Bacillota > Clostridia > Christensenellales > Aristaeellaceae > CAKUFA01. Next base: position 7,483 of record JAUMVT010000032.1, on the reverse strand, counting down.
GCAAGGGACGCATCATGACCTTGTGCGGAAAGGATTCGTCCATCGCTCGGCAATTAGAACCCCTGCAGGGAATCATTGCCTTGACAGATGCGCCCCAGCCCCGCCGTTATCTGCTACGCACGGAAGCAGGCGAAGAGGCAGTGCTGTTTGACTCGCCCAGCGTTGTGCCTGTGCCGGAGCTTTGGCGAGATGCTTTAGCCGCTCATCAGGAGGAAGTGTTGCTGGACGGCGAAGCCCTGCTGTCCGTCAGCAGGTTAGGCACGTTGCTGACAGAGCATCCTCCCAAGGCACTCCACTTTGTTCCCGGCGATGCATTATGCAGGATTCCTCCGAAAGTCATGGCACAGCTGCTTTCCCTGCATCCGGTGCTGCACGTGACTGAGGAAGAGCTGCAACGCTTCACCCGTGAGGAGGATGCTGCCATTGCTGCCGCCATGGTAGCCAATCTCAGCGAAAACGCCGTGATGGTGCGGCTGCGAGATGGAGACGGCTGGCTGCACCTTGAGCAAGAAGGTGCCATGATTCCGGCAAGGCCGGACGTTCCCGCATCGGCATACAGCCGTGCCGGCAGCATACTGGCGCATCTTCAGCAGGGTGTTTCCCTCGATCAGGCGGCTCGATCCGCATTAACCGAAATTTCTCACAATGAAGGAGCATGAAGGATGAACGGTGAATCCACAGCCCACGTCCGTGAGGCGTTGACCCCCTTCGGTGCAGGGGACAGAATCATTGAGCTGGATGTTTCCAGCGCAACGGTGGAACTGGCGGCAGAAGCCCTCCACTGCGAAGGGGCACGCATTGCCAAGACCCTTTCCTTTATGGCAGACGGGAAACCCCTGCTGATTGTCCTTGCCGGGGATGCCCGGGTGGATAACGCCAAGTACAAGCATCTTTTCGGCTGCAAGGCTCGAATGATGACTGCTCAGGAACTAGAAGACTGCACAGGGCTTCGCTTCGGCGGGGTTTGCCCCTTCGGCATTTCCAAGGAAGTCACCATTTATCTGGACGACAGCCTGAAGCGGTTTACCACGGTGTATCCCGCCTGCGGCACGGCAAGCAGCGCCATCGAGGTCACCTTGGAAGAATTGGAGCGGTTCAGCGGCGCCGCCGGATGGATCGACGTGAGCAAGTAACAGGAAGCGGAGAAGCTAGTCATAAATTGCTTCTCCGCTTCTTTATATGTATATAGACTTGCCGTGAGGCAAGGAATTGTTTGCGCTGCGGCGGATGGGTTCGGTTCGCTATCCGTCCCGCCGTGGCCACGGCAAGGAATCATCCGGCAGCTTGTCCCCCCAGGACAAAGATTTCAGCTTCGACCGCCTCCCTTTCTTTTGATGCCTTGATTCTATCGGCGAAACATGACGCGAACATGAACTTCCCGTGAAAAGGTTGTGACCATATTTGAAAAGTGGCGGGGCACGAAAAATCCCCCCTTCCTTGCGAAAGAGGGGAAATGGCGTAGCTTATGGGATGCTCACGTGGCTGCCGCCGGTGGGGTCTTTGCGGACAATGACTTGCTTGTCGATGCGATCCTTCAGCTCCGACACGTGAGAGATGATGCCTACAAGCTTGTTACCATCGGACAACCCTTCCAGCGCCCGCATAGCCTGCTCCAAAGCATTATCGCTGAGGGAGCCAAAGCCCTCGTCCACAAAAAGGGTATCCATACGGATGCCGCCTGCGGAAGCCTGCACTTCATCAGACAACCCAAGAGCCAGGGATAGAGAAGCCAAGAAGGCTTCGCCGCCGGAGAGGGTATTCGCACTGCGCTGACTGCCGTTGTAATGATCCACCACATCCAAATCAAGACCCGTCTGTGTTCTCATGCTATCAGCCGTCGCTCGTCGGATCAACTCATACTGCCCGCCGGACATCTTCATGAGTTTCACATTGGCACGGGACAGGATCCGATCAAAGTAGGTGGCTTGGATGTAGGTTTCCAGCATAATTTTTTCCTTGCCATTCATTTTCCCGTTAGCCGTATCATCCAGTGCCTTCAACCACTGGCTATGATGCTCCGCATCTGTCAGTGCCTTGGACTGTTTTTCAAAATTGCCCTTCACTTCCTGATTGTTCATCGTTCTGGCTGCCAGCAATTTACCCTTGCTGGTCAGCCTCGCCTTATGCTGCTGAAGGGAGGCCTCCTCTTCTGTCAGGGCACCTAAGTCATAGATCGGCAGCTTTTTCAGCTGTTCCTCCGTTTGTGCCAAGCGGCCTTGTGTTTGCCCAACTTGCTGCTTGGCTTCATTCCGCTCATTCTGAGCAGATTCCTTGTTCTTAACCAATTGATCTACTTTGCCTTGAAGTTCCTTGATTCTTCCTTCCGCAGCGGAGCGATCAGCGTAGGGAAGCTGGGCTTTACTCTGGCAAATCTGCTTTTGCAAAGATTCTGCCTTCGTCTGTGCCACTGCCTGATCCTGCTGTGCCTGCTGCACTTCTTTGCTGACTTTCTCATGCTCCTGCTTCTTTTGAGGCAAACTTTTTTCAATTTCCTCCCGGCGACGTTGCTGATGATAAAGCGCCTGCCGCTTCTGCTCCAGTTGAGCCAAATTTGCTTCCTTCTCATCCAGCAGAGGCAGAAGGCAAGCATCTAGTTCCTCCCCTGTCAGGTTCTTTAGCTCCTCTGTTTCCTGGCAGGCATTCTTGCAGAGAGTATCGTTTTGAACCAGTTGCTCCTTCGCATCACGCTGCTGCTGATCCTGGGTTTTGCAACGTTCCTGTTGGGTGACTACTTCCTTTGTCAGCGTTTCCTTTCGTTCGCAGGCCGCCTTTGCTTTGCTGATTTCCTCTGCTAAGCTAGCTTCTTGTTGCCTCACTTCAACCATACGTTGAGGCAGCCGAGCGTCCGCTTCTTCCAAGGGACAATCCGGCATCCATTCAGCAAGCGCCTCTGCCAAGGCACTCTGCTTTTCCTTGCAGGTAGCAAGCAGGCCGTTGGCTTTGCTGCTTTTGTCGCTTTCCTTCTGTGTTGCTCTGTCTGCCTTTGCTTTAGCTTGATCCACCTGTGCCTGATCCGGCACACTTTCCGGCGCAGTTGCCGGAGTGGGGTGATGAATTGCGCCGCAAACAGGGCAAGGTTCTCCATCCTTCAGGCTGCGAGCTAAAATACCTGCTTGGGCATCCAGGAAAGAGTGGTGCATGCAATCGTAAAAGTTTTTGGCCTGTTTCGCCTCATCGGCAGCGGCCAAGTAGTCTGCTTGAGCCTGAGAAAGCTGAGCCTTGGCAAGGCTATTGTCATCGATTTTCTGCCGGATGTTTTCCAGCGCTCTTTTTTCTTTCTCCAGCCTTTCACGTTGAGCACCTAACCGCTGAAGATTTTCTCCTGCGCCCGCCAAAGAATCATGTTCTTTTTTCATGACCTCCAGCTTTTCCTGCGCAGCTTTCCATTGAGCTTCGGCTGACTGGAAAATCCGGCGCAGTTCTGCCTGCTTTTCCAACAAGCTCTGCAGTTTCTTCAACTTATCCTGTTGTTCTCTCTCCTGCCGCAGTTGGCCTTCCAGTTTGGTTATGTCGACAGAAACATCTGCCAGCTGGGTCTGCTCTGCCTGAAGAGACGCAATCTCCTCCGACAGTCCATTGATTTGTTCCTGCCATTGGGTAATGGCTAGACGAAGCTTCTCCGCCTGACGTTCAGCATTGTTGCAGTCAGTCTGCATCTCTGCTACTCTGTCATATTGGGGCAGCAACTGTTCCAGCTGAATCCGCTCTGCCTTCCAAGCTTCCGCCTGCGGCTGCAATGCTTCCGCTTGAGCAACCGCCTCCTCTTTCTCTTTCAGAGTCCCTTGCTGTTGTTCCATATTCAGTTGTAGGGTGATTTGCTCCGCTTCCAGATTTTTCCGAGTCTGTCCGTCCTTCAACTGCTGATGCACGGCAGTAAGCCTGTCTTCCGTCTCCTTCAGCTGAGACTGCAAAGTCTGCTCCATCGTCTGATCTTGCGCAATCAATACGTCCAGCAAGGGAAGTATCTCTTCTGACGGCAGTTTTCCCTCCTTTGCACTTTGCACTTTTCCCTGCAGTACGCTGTCATCCCCGCATTGAATGCCGGACACATATTGCCGCACACTTTGACGGAGTTGATCACACTGGACATTGGCCTTTCCGGCCTCAATTCTTAATGCGTCCTGAACTCTTTTATATCTCTCTGTTTTGAAGATACTGCGAAAGATTCCGCTGCGTTCCTTTGTATCTGCCTGCAGCAAATGCCGGAATTCTCCCTGTGCAATCATAGCAATTTGGGAAAACTGATCCCGATCTACGCCCAGCAGCTCCTGTATTTTATTGTCAACCTCTTTTGGACGTGTAAACACATAACCATCCGGCATGGTCAACTGTGCATCCGGCAGCTGCTGCACTATTTTTTCTCCCCGACGGGACTGCCGTTCATATCTAGGGTTACGCCGAATGGTATAGATCTTCCCGGCATAGTCAAAGACCAGTTCCACCTCAGTAGGTGTCTCCGGATCTGCATACTTGGAGCGGAGCATATCGGCAGTTCGGTTATCGCCGCTTGCCCCTCCAAACAGGGCAAAGGCAATGGCATCAAAAATGGTGGTTTTTCCTGCACCTGTGTCACCGGTAATCAGATAGAGGCCTTGCGTCCCCAGCTTATCAAGGTGCAGTACCTCTTTGCCTGCATAAGGTCCAAAGGCGGACAGGGTCAGCGTAATAGGTCTCATTTTTCTTCCTCCCAAATCTGTTCCATCATATGGCGCATATAGACTTCTTGTTCCTGGTTCATAGGCTGATTATTCTGCTTTTCGTAGAACTGTGCAAACAGCTCCATAGGGGACAAATGCTCTACATCCGCCGCCTCCTCCAGATGGGTGGTGTTGCGGGTGCGCTGATTATCATAATCCAGCTTCATCAGATTCGGGTAAATGACTCGAAGCTTGCCCATGGCATTGGGCACATCTTCCTCGTCCGTCAAAGTGATATGAAGATAATCGTCCGTATGGGTGCCCTCATAGAAGGACTTGGCTGTTATCTCCATATAGGTACCCTGAATCTCCCGCATATCGCGCAAGGGATGCAGCGGCAGCATCCGCAGGTGAATCTGTCCTTTCTCCTCCATGTCTACCATGGTGACAGTTTTATCACGTTTCGCCTCAGAAAAGGAGTATTTCAGCGGCGATCCACAGTAGCGAATGGTTTCACGGCCTGCCTTCTGGGGCATGTGAATGTGCCCCAATGCCACATAGTCAAAGTCTTCGAATACAGAAGTATCCACATTATCCGTGCCACCTACAGACACCTCCTCAGAATCACATTTCTCCGCACCAGTAACAAATTGGTGAGTCAGCAGCACATTGCGCTTTGTATTGTCCACCTGCATGCCGTTGATAGCAGCGCGGAGGGCTTCGGTATAGGTTCCGATCTGTTCATCATGCAAGGCACTGCGGACATGCACCGGTTTCAAAAACGGCAGCAGGTAAAACCGCACTTCTCCCCATTGATCCTTCAAAATAACAGGTTCTATCTTGCCGTTGTAAACCCTAGAAAGGTGCACGCCGCTGTGCTCCATCAGTCTTCCGCCGAAAGCAATTCGCTCCGCGGAATCGTGGTTGCCGCTGATCATCATGATCTGCACCTGCCTTCGAGTCAGTTGAAACAGAAAATCATCCAGCAGCTGCACCGCCTCCGCCGATGGGGTCGGCTTGTCATATACGTCTCCGGCAATGAGAACGGCATCCGGCTGTTCTTCATCCACCATGGAAAGGATCTCTCCCAGCAAAAGATATTTTTGATCCTCTAACATAGGAAACTCATTCACCCGCTTGCCAAGGTGAAGATCAGACAAGTGCATCAGTTTCATAGTGGCCTCCTGTTTTGATTATATTTTCCATTTTTAATGTCAACATGTTTTTCCCGAAAACAGTTATTGTCTTTTTCTGCCCCCAACGAAATCAATGGTGTGATCCGAATAAGCATACGTTCAATCAACCTCCTCTATGTATTGTCGGTATCCTTCCCAGTGAGGCGCCGTCACTTCCTTCCGGAAATTTCTTGTTGGGTGCCTTGCTTCCCGCCTGTCATGCTCCTATTTTACGGTCAAATCTGCGAAAAGTCACGTGCAAATCCTGCACATTTCCCGTGCACAATGTGCAAATCATGCACATCCAGCAGAAAGTCGGCCAATAGGATACAAAAAATGCAGGAGGATGCTCCTGCGTCAAAACATCCTCCTGCGCTCATTCAAAAATGATTGCCGGGACAGAGAAAACCTGATTGCCGGATAGAAGGTACTGCTCAGCCGGCGAATGCAGTCTCTCAGTATCCGCCTTCCATTTCCTTCAGGTCGGTAACTTCCTTCAGGGTGCCTTCCGCATACCGTTTTTCGGCTTCCGCCATGATCTTTTCTGTTGCGCTGACACCGCACCGGCTTGCGCCTACTGCCCGGGCGGACAGCACCGTATCCAGGTCACGAATACCGCCGGAGCCTTTCACCCGCACGTGGGGAGAGACGCTGGCACGCATCAGCTTCAGATCCTCAATGGTGCAGCCCTTGGAGCCGTAGCCGGTGGAAGTTTTCACAAAGTCTGCGCCGGCGGCTTCACTCAGCTTGCAGGCACGCACCTTCTCCTCATCGGTCAGGTAGCAGGTTTCCAGAATCACCTTCAGGATAGCACCACGGTTGTGGGCAACCTCTGCCAGCTGGTGAATTTCATCCTGCACATAAGCATCGTCGCCGTGCTTCAGCTTGCCGATGTTCAGCACCATGTCCAGCTCCTGGCAGCCTTCATCCAGTGCCAGCTTGCTTTCCGCCACCTTGATGGCAGTTTCATGAGAGCCGTGGGGGAAGCCGATAACCGTGCACACCTTCACATCGCTGCCCTTGAGCATTTCAGCAAGGATCGGCACATCGCAGGGACGGGCGCACACGCTGGCACAGTCGTACTTCAGGGCAACTTCGCAGCCGTGACGAATATCGTCTTCCGTCAGATAGGGCTGAAGGGTGGAATGATCCAGCATTTTCGCAATATCATGGGGGGTAATGGACATGAGGAAATCCTCCTTTGTATTTCGCAATCTTCTCCTTTCTATTCGACATGGAAAAGGCTTTTCCCTGCCTGAGCGAAATTTCAAAGTCAGCCCAGGTCGTTCTTCTGTAAATGCATATTTGCGAATAATAACTTGCAAATATATTATTGATGCGATTCTTGTGTGTCACAAATTGCATTTTATCTGTTTTTCCTTGCAATTTCTATTGCTTTCTTCTGAAAAAAGTGGCATCATACACGCTTATAAACGGATGAAGGGAGGACGGAGACGATGACCTTCTTTTTGAAAACCCATCTCTTTCAGTGGACAGGTGATTCCCTGCAGCGAGGGAACAATTGAGTGCTTTACAAAAGCAACGAACTTGTATTATAATGTCTTAAATTCATTCTTGCAGTGTATTGCACAGAAAAATTTACACTTTGTTGGGTACTTATAAAAAATTGTTCGTAATTCTGATAAATCTATTGACAAGCACCCGTCAAAA
>JAUMVT010000031.1 GCA_030529995.1 Clostridia bacterium | reverse complement strand
CCTTGACTTCTCTCCGCTGCCCTATGTGTAACCTATGCTTGACACTCCTACAGCATATTTTTCAATTTTATTGTTGACATTATTATGCTCTTAAAGTAGAATACAGATGTAGGATATTTCTGTGCTCTTTCCTCTAAGGATGGTGATGTGCAGATGATTCGTTGATAAGCAGTTCAAGACCCTGTTTCATGAATTCAAAGATTTTGTTGTGTTCGCTGTTTCGACGGATAGAAGGAGGTTTTTGTTGTGAAGAAGATCATTGCGTCTGTTTTGCTCGTTATGCTCGTCTGCACTGCCTCGTTGGCTTCTGCCTCAACGCCTTTCTCCTACAGAGGAAGCGAAAAGGTTGACTTCATTCAATGGAGTCAGCCTGCCGAATCCACCGGTAACTATTGGCACATCGTTTGGGGAGATAATAACCTGAGTTCTACCAAGCGTGCTGTTGTTCGCGTCTACGCTGCTCCCGGTGTCTATGCGAGTTCGTTGTTCGTGTACGATTCTCCTTCGACCGCCTACCACCCTTACAAAAGTGGTTATGGTCAAGGAAAATCCAATACATATTTAGGTGGTCGTATGGATAATCGAGATTCTGGTGAGCTTAACGTAAAGGGTGAATTCTACAACTAAAAATTTACTCCATGCGCTGGGAGGGTATCTTTCGGGTGCCCTCCCATTCTACTCATGCTTACAGATAAAGAGGTGTACAAATTGAAGAAAGCAGCTCGTTATATTGCACTTGTTATCCTTTTTTCCATGTTATTTTCATCCGCACAGGCTACTACACTCTTCAGCTACTTTGTGTCATGTTCCTATTATGAAGGATATCAAACTTTTGTGCAAGCCCATCCAGATGTTTCAGTTCAAACCTGTTCCCAATACTATGAAACAACTTCTACCTTTGCAAATGCGCTAAATTTAGGTGAGCTGACTTGCGACTTATTCGGTCTAAATACGCTTTCTTACGATTGGTCATCTCTGATGGAAAAAGGTTATTGCGCCGATTTATCTGACAGTACCATCATTGCCAATATCATGTCCCAGATGTATCCGAACATTGCCGCTCTCGGTATAAATGATGGTCGTATCTATGCCGTGCCAGTTTCTATTACCTTTCGCAACACTCTCTTCAACCAAGACGCTCTCGCCATGTGCGGTTGGGAAGATGAGCCAACGCCACAGTCCTTCCCTGAATTGCTTGACTTTGCAGACCGGTGGTGTGACCTAATCGAGGAAAACGGTGCATATGAAGGTCTGCGCCTCCGTGCAGGATGGGAGTCTGACCTTTATGGAGAAGGTACGTACAGTGCGTGGCTGATTTCCTTGCTCATTGACAGTTATATTTCCCAAGCTCAGTATGCCGGCGAAACATTGGATTTCAACAATCAAGAGCTGATTGGTCTGTTGGAACAGTGCATGACCGTAGGGAGAAGGCTCTATGCTCTTGAGCCTAAGCCCCGCAACACCGACTCCGGCGATGGTATCGGCTTTCTTGTTACAGCCCCACAGCTTTCTTGGCCTACGGATGCAAGTCAGATTGTTTGCTTTCGTCTGAATAGCCAGCAACCAGCCATTCTCAAAGCCGATGTCGATATGTATGCAGTCTATTCCGGCAGTAATCAAACAGTGCTTACTATTCAACTTTTAGAATCATTGCTTGCCGGTGAAGAAAGACCTTCTAGCTTTGATAGAGAATTGCTGTACACCAATGCAGAGCCCAAACTCAACAGCAACTACGACTATGCTGTTTCCGTTCACAAGAAATATCTTGCCGAAACAGAAGCACAATTGCAAGACTCCACACTGTCTAATGATGAGCGTCTTATCCTTGAAGACGAACTTGCCAAGTGGCAGAAAGCGCTCATTGACGATGAGTCCGACGAAAAAAAATATCTAGTTTCCGCCGCAAAGCTTGCCAGCTACCGTGAGAAGGAGCCTTACTTCTACTTTGAAACGCCCAACGCCTTTAATTCCAGCACGGAGGCCTCTTCTCAGCTGAAGTCTTTGGAAGAGCAGTATGCCAACGGTGTGATCAATGTGGAAACGCTGGTTAAGGAATTGAACCGCATTGCACGGATGTCCATGCTGGAGGATGAGTAATTTTCCTTATATTTTTATAATCATTCACCATTTTACACAGATTTTACACAATCCTCCTTGTTGATTTTACACGCCGTCCTTACAATGAGAACCATCAAGGTAAGGAAAGCGCGGTGATAGCAATGACGCTTCATTGCGAAAGTCCTTGAGTTCTTTCTGTTTCTTGTATCATCAACCGTACTTGAAAGGAGTCGTTTCTCATGAAGAAGATTTTTGCGTTGGTTCTGTGTCTGGTGGCTGTCTGTTCCTTTACGCTTGCTTCTGCTTCCACAGCATTCTCTTACAGCGGGAATGAAAAGGTTAATTTCATTCAATGGAGTCAGCCTGCCGAATCCACCGGTAACTATTGGCACATTGTTTGGGGAAAAAATAACCTGAGTTCTACCAAGCGTGCTGTTGTCCGCGTCTATGCTGCTCCCGGTGTCTATGCAAGTTCGTTGTTCGTGTACGACTCTCCTTCAACCGCCTACCATCCTTATAAAAGTGGTTATGGTCAAGGAAAATCCAATACGTATTTAGGCGGTCGTATGGATAACCGAGATTCAGGCGAGCTTAAGGTAGAGGGAAATTTTTATAACTAAGAATAGTTCTCCATATGGGAGGGCATCTTTCAGATGCTCTCCCATTCGCTCTTACTTGCAGATAAAGAGGTGTATAAATTGAAAAAAGTAACTCGTTGCATTTCGCTTGTTGTTTTTTTTGCTATGATTTTTACATCTGCACAGGCTACTACACTCTTTAGCTACTTTGTGTCATGTTCCTATTATGAAGGATATCAAACTTTTGTGCAAGCTCATCCAGATGTTTCCGTTCAAACCTGTTCCCAATACTATGAAACAACTTCTACCTTTGCAAATGCGCTAAATTTAGGTGAGCTGACTTGCGATTTATTCGGTCTTGATACACTTTCTTACGATTGGTCATCTCTAATGGAAAAAGGTTATTGCGCCGATTTATCTGACAGTACCATCATTTCTAATATCATGTCCCAGCTGTATCCCAATATTGCCGCCCTCGGTATGAAAGATGGTCATATTTACGCTGTTCCCACTCGTATCACTTTCCGCAATACCCTCTTCAACCAAGATGCCCTCGCCATGTGCGGTTGGGAGGATGAACCAACGCCGCAATCTTTCCCTGAATTACTCGACTTTGCAGACCGATGGTGTGACCTGATCGAAGAAAATGGTCCCTACGAAGGTCTGCGTCTTCATGCTGGTTGGGTACCTGACCTTTACGGAGAAGGAACGTACAGCGCATGGTTGATTTCCCTGCTGATTGACAGCTATATTTCTCAAACTCAATACGCCGGTGAAACATTGGATTTCAACAATTCTGAATTGATTGCATTATTGGAACGCTGTATGACCGTAGGCAGAAGACTTTACGCTCTTGAGCCTAAGCCTCGCAATACAGACTCCGGCGATGGCATCGGCTTCCTTGTTACAGCCCCACAGAATCTTTGGCCTACCAACACAGATCAAATTCTTTGTTTCCGCTTAAATGATCAACAACCAGCCATTCTCAAAGCCGAGATCGTTATGTACGCAGTCTATTCCGGCAGTAACCAAACAATGTTGACCATTCAACTTTTAGAATCCATTCTTGCCGGTGAAGAACATCCTGACAATTTTCAGAAGCAATTACTGTACACCAATGCAGAGCCTAAGCTCAACAGCAACTACGACTATGCTGTTTCCATTCACAAAAAATATCTTGCCGAGACCGAAGCGCAATTGCAAGATTCCACGCTGTCTAATGATGAGCGCCTTGCCCTTGAAGACGAACTTGCCAAGTGGCAGCAAGCACTTATTGACGATGAGTCCGACGAAAAAAAATACCTCGTTTCTGCCGCAAAGCTTGCCAGCTACCGTGAGAAGGAACCTTACTTCTACTTTGAAACACCCAACGCCTTCAACTCTAGCACAGAAGCATCTTCCCAGTTGAAGTCTTTGGAGGAACAGTATGCCAACGGCGTGATCAATGTGGAAACGCTGGTTAAGGAATTAAACCGCATTGCACGGATGTCCATGCTGGAGGATGAGTAACTTTCCTTGTAATTTTATAATCATCCACCATTTTACACAGATTTTACACAATCCTCCTTGTTGATTTTACACGCCTTCCTTACAATGAGAACCAGCAGAGTAAGGAAAGCGCGGTGATAGCAATGACGCTTCATTGTGATAGTCCTTGAGTTCTTTCAGTTTCTTGTATCATCAACCGTACTTGAAAGGAGTCGTTTCTCATGAAGAAGATTTTTGCGTTGGTTCTGTGTCTGGTGGCTGTCTGTTCCTTTACGCTTGCTTCTGCTTCCACAGCATTCTCTTACAGCGGGAATGAAAAGGTTAATTTCATTCAATGGAGTCAGCCTGCCGAATCCACCGGTAACTATTGGCACATTGTTTGGGGAAAAAATAACCTGAGTTCTACCAAGCGTGCTGTTGTCCGCGTCTATGCTGCTCCCGGTGTCTATGCAAGTTCGTTGTTCGTGTACGACTCTCCTTCAACCGCCTACCATCCTTATAAAAGTGGTTATGGTCAAGGAAAATCCAATACGTATTTAGGTGGCCGTATGGATAACCGAGATTCAGGTGAGCTTAACGTAAAAGGAGAATTCTACAACTAATAGATTTTCCTGCATAGGAGGGCATCCGAAAGATGCTCTCCTATGCAGTTCGCAATTGTTGAAAGGGGATGTATGGATTGCGAAAAGTCGTTCGTTTCATTTCTATTGTAGTTCTTTTTTCCATCATTTGTACATCGTCATATGCCTCCACACTTTTCACTTACATGACATCATATTTTGAAAGCGATGATGGCTATCAAACTTTCACGCAAACACATCCTGATGTATCAGTTCAGCGCTGTACACAATGGTATGCTACAACTTCAACCTTTGCAAATGCTTTGAAGTTAGGAGAGCTAAGTTGTGATTTATTTGGTCTCGACACGCTTTCCTTTAATTGGTCTTCTATAATTGAAAAAGGATACTGCGTTGATTTATCTGAAAGCAAAATCATCGCTGATACCATGGAAAAGATTTACCCGAACATTGCCGCACTGGGCATGAAAGATGGTCATATCTATGCCGTGCCGGTTTCCATCACCTTTCGCAATACCCTCTTCAACCAAGATGCCCTCGCCATGTGCGGTTTGGAAGATGAACCAACGCCTCAATCTTTCCCCGAATTGCTCGACTTTGCAGACCGATGGTGCGACCTGATCGAAGAAAACGGTGCGTATGAAGGCCTGCGTCTTCATGCCGGTTGGGTGCCTGACCTTTATGGCGAGGGAACATATAGTGCATGGCTGATTTCCCTGCTGATTGACAGCTATATTTCCCAAACTCAATATGCCGGTGAAACATTGGACTTCAACAATTCTGAATTGATTGCACTGTTGAAGCGGTGCATGACCGTAGGCAGGAGGCTTTACGCTCTTGAGCCTAAGCCCCGCAATACTGACTCCGGTGATGGCATCGGCTTCCTTGTTACAGCACCGCAAAGCTCGTGGCCTACGAATGCAAATCGAATTGTTTGCTTCCGTCTGAATGATCAGCAGCCAGCCATTTTGAAAGCTGTTGTCGATATGCAAGCCGTTTATTCCGGCAGCGGACAGACAGAACTCGCTGTCCAGTTTTTAGAATCATTACTTGCCGGTGAAGAAAGTCCTTCCCACTTTGATAGAGAACTGCTGTACGCCAATGCAGAGCCTAAGCTCAACAGCAACTACGACTATGCTGTTTCCATTCACAAGAAATATCTTGCCGAAACAGAAGCACAGTTGCAAGACTCCACACTGTCTAATGATGAGCGTCTTACCCTTGAAGACGAACTTGCCAAGTGGCAGCAGGCACTCATTGACGATGAATCTGATGAGCGAAAATACCTCGTTTCTGCCGCAAAACTTGCCAGCTACCGTGAGAAGGAACCTTACTTCTACTTTGAAACGCCCAACGCCTTTAATTCCAGCACGGAAGCCTCTTCCCAGTTGAAGTCTTTGGAGGAACAGTATGCCAACGGCGTGATCAATGTGGAAACGCTGGTTAAGGAATTGAACCGCATTGCAAGAATGTCTATGCTGGAGGATGAGTAATTTCCCTTATATTTTATAATCATCCACAATTTTACATAGATTTTACAAGAACATCCTTGTTGATTTTACGCACCTTCCTTACAATGAGAACCAGCAGAGTAAGGAAAGCGTGGTGATAGCAATGACGCTTCATTGTGAAAGTCCTTGAGCTCTTTCAGTTTCTTGTATCATCAACCGTGCTTGAAAGGAGTCGTTTCTCATGAAGAAGTTCTTTGCACTGTTCCTGTGTCTGGTGACTGTTTGTTCCTTTACGCTTGCTTCTGCTTCCACGGCGTTCTCTTACAATGGGAATGACAAAGTTGCTTTCACTCAGTGGAGTCTGCCTGCCAAATCTAGCGGTAAGAACTGGCACATTACCTGGGAAGCTAACAACTTGAGTTCCACCAACCGTGCTGTTATCCGTGTATATGCTGCTCAGGGTGTCTACGCAAGTTCGCTGTTTGTTTACAGCTCCCCATCCTCTGCATATCATCCCTATAAAACTGCATACGGTCAAGGAAAGGCCAATACGTATTTAGGTGGCCGTATGGATGACCGTGACTCAGGAAGGCTTGACGTAAGAGGACAATTCCACAACTAACAGTTTGCTGCGATGGATGGTATTTTCTCAATGCCATCCATCGCAATTCAATATGACAGATAAGGAGGTGTCCATATTGAAAAAACTAACGCTCATTCTTTCCGTTTGTTTGCTTTTTTCCTTCGTGGTTTCCTCTGCGCAGGCTTCACAACTTCTTTGTTACGGTCTGCTGGTTGAAGACTGTGAGGGATATAGAAATTTTGTGCAAAATCATTCCGATGTTTCCGTGCAGCGTTGTACACAATGGTACGCTACGACTTCGACCTTTGCAAATGCATTAAAGCTAGGGGAGTTAAGCTGTGATTTATTCAGTCTTAATACGCTTTCTTACAATTGGTCATCTTTGATTGAGAAGGGATATTGCGTTGATTTATCTGAAAGCAAAATCATCGCTGATACCATGGAAAAGATTTACCCGAACATTGCAGCACTGGGCATGAAAGATGGTCATATCTATGCCGTGCCGGTTTCCATCTCCTTTCGCAATACTCTCCTCAACCAAGATGCCCTCGCCATGTGCGGTTGGGAGGATGAGCCAACGCCACAATCCTTCCCTGAATTGCTTGACTTTGCAGACCGGTGGTGTGACCTGATCGAGGAAAACGGTGCATATGAAGATCTCCGCCTCCGTGCAGGATGGGATCCTGACCTTTACGGAGAAGGTACGTACAGTGCGTGGCTGATTTCCCTGCTGATTGACAGCTACATTTCCCAAACGCAATACGCCGACGAAACATTGGACTTCAACAATCAAGAGCTGATTGGTCTGTTGGAACGGTGCATGACCGTAGGGAGAAGGCTCTATGCTCTTGAGCCTAAACCCCGCAACACCGACTCCGGCGTTGGCATCGGGTTTCTCGAAACAGCGCCCCAGCTTCTTTGGCCAACGAATGCTGATCAGATTGTTTGCTTTCGTCTGAATGATCAGCAACCAGCCGTTTTGAAAGCTGTTGTCAATATGCAAGCCGTTTATTCCGGCAGCGGACAGACAGAACTCGCTGTCCAATTTCTGGAATCGCTGCTTGCTGGCGAAGAAAATCCCGCCAATTTTCAAAGACAATTGCTGTATACCAATGCAGAGCCGAAAATCAGCAACAACTATGAGTACACCATCGCTACCGATAAAAAATACATTGCCGAAACGGAGGCTCAGCTGCAAAATTCCAAACTTTCCACTGACGAACGAATTGCCTTGGAAGATGAGCTGGCAAAATGGAAGCAAGAGCTTATTGATGATGAATCAGACGAGCGAAAATACCTCGTTTCTGCCGCAAAGCTTGCCAGCTACCGTGAGAAGGAACCTTACTTCTACTTTGAAACACCCAACGCCTTCAACTCTAGCACAGAAGCATCTTCCCAGTTGAAGTCTTTGGAGGAACAGTATGCCAACGGCGTGATCAATGTGGAAACGCTGGTTAAGGAATTAAACCGCATTGCACGGATGTCCATGCTGGAGGATGAGTAAAATTTTTGCATCAGGGAAGAAATTTCTTTCCTAATCCGTTGTATAAGTGGCGTGGGCGAAGGAACAACGCCCATGTGCCTGCAAATGAAAAGGAGGAATTGAGAATGAACATGCACAAGATGGCTGCCGGTCTGCTGGCCGGGATCATGATGGTCGCACCCTTGGGTGTTCTCGCTGAGGAAGCGGAAGAAAGCCTCCCCATTGAGCAATATCTGCAAGTGACCATGGGACAGGAGCTTTCCGCTGACACCACCAAGTCCTTCACCCTGGAGGGGGACATCAAGGACGTTGACTGCTCCCTGATTAAGGTGTCCATTGAGGAAGTTTTCTATGACGGGGAGTATGAAAGCCTGTACACCGCTGTCACCGCCGTTCCTGCCTCTGATGATGTGATGATCAAGCCTGCCGACGCTTCCAATGATGACTACGTGTGCGGCAACTGGGGCGAAAACCTGAACACGGATACCCGTACTTTCCTGGAGGCTGCCAAGGAGGACGGCAAGCGGCTGATCAATGTGTATGCCTATCCGAAGGAATTCGAGGAGGAAGGCTCCTACTCGCTGGATCACCTGCAGCTGGCAGACGGCAATCCCCTGCTGCTCAGCAGCTGCGGCGGCACCCTGAACGACAGCACCATTTCCCTGACCTTTACCATTCAGCTGTATGAAGTGGATTTGGAAACCGGCGCGTCTTCCCTTGTGGGAACCTATGAAATTCCCGTAACTGCTACTGTCAAGTAAATACTATTTTGCAACAGCACCATCCTTGCAGAAGAAGGATGGTGCTGTTGCTTTTTGCTAACCTTATTTGATGTCCGGTCGTTTTACGCAGCAGATCATAATATATGCCACATGTTCCACCGGATCTTCGCACTCCGTCTTTAACCATTCCTGAATAACAGCCATCAGGCCATGAATGGTAAACATGACAAAATATCGCATATCCTTTTCCGGTACACCGTAGCGTTCAAGGATCGGCACAAGCACATGCCGAAAGAGAGCTGTAAAGCTGTCTGTCAGCCCCAGCTTCCCTGCATGTTCAACGGAAATGCGGAACAACCGCCGATTGTCTTTGATATATTGCAGGTAAGGTGTCAAATATCGAGGCGTCACCAGATAGAGTTCATCCATCGGACGGCCTTGAATCGTTGTAATAAAATCAGTCGGTGTCTCTTTCATGTAGGTCAGAAAACGGTCGATCATGAACCGTGTGCTTTCTTCCAGCAGATCTCCCATGGTTTCATAATGCAGATAGAAGGTTGAACGATTGACCCCTGCTGCGGCGCAAATTTCCTTGACGGTAATATACTCAAGGTCTTTTTTCTCCAGCAATTTCAGAAATGCTTCGTCCATCCGTGCAGCCGTGCTGAAATACTTGCTCTGCGACCGTTCCATCGTTCTCCCTCTTTCCCCTGCTTTTAAGCAGCATCATCAAAGCCAGGGCGATCACACCCACATAGACAATCGTCCCCGTAATCATATTCATCGTTCTACGGAAAACTTCCTGCTCTTGACCAAAGCGGGAGATCATAGCAGTTTGCAGGCCAAGGACAGACATCATGGCAGACACCAGATTCAGCACCTTCGCCGCCAATAGAATCGGACTGCCAGCTTTCCGGAATTTCACGAGATTCTTGGCTGCGATCGTTATTGCATAAAACGCATACATGGCAGACAGGTAAATCACATTTCCCGGATAGACAAACGATGCGTTCGTGCGAATCATCAGCAGAATCATGCCGCCCATGGGTATATTCAGCAAAAACAAAAACCATGCAATTTGCCGATAGCATCGAACTTCCGACGTTTTTGTCCGGCGATGATAGCAATGAATGAGATACAGCCGCATGCCGCCCAGCACCAGATAATAGACCGCCATGGAGAGAAACCAAACCGATGCATATCGAATGGTCATGAAAAAGCGCAGGAATACATAGCATGCATTCACCGCAAATCCCTGATAGATGCTGACTTGTCCACGAAAAGCAAGGTCGTGCCGGAACATTCCTACGACCTTGCTTTTCATGACGGTGCACGCAAAGATGCGGCTTCTCCACTGACGAATGATACCAGGCAAAGCGACCACCCAAACCGTCAGGGAGTATGCCGATAGTGTGTAAATCACATCAACCAGCACGCTTCCCTGCCAGCCTAAGGTGAAGCTGCAGATCAACGCCGCGAAGGCAAAGAGCGAGATCCCTGCTCGTATCCTCCATGATGGAAACAGTAGCTTGCTCATCATCTTCCTCATGGAGCTCATGCGTTCTTTTCGCTGATTTCCTTCGCCAGTTCCATGATTTCAAAGGCATACTTCTGTTTGCCGGATGCCAGAAGCTTGGTGTAGATCAGGTAATTGATTCCCATGCCAGCCATGCCCAGCACGCCAATGATGATGCCGACGGCCATGGTAGCCGTTGTGTTGCCGCCGATTTTCCCCATGGCCATGCACATGCCGACACCGAAAATCAGGGCGGTTACAATGCCGAAGCTGTATGCGAAAATAGCGGCAGGCAGCTTGGCTTTCCTGTCCAGCTTACGCAGGGCAACAACTTTCGTGGTATCCTTGGGTGCGTACTCGTTTGCAATCTGTTCAGCGTAGATCTTGTCGGTGTTCATGTAGGAACCCCTCCTTCTTTCATTTGACAAGCTGATTATAGCAACGCCAAACAAAAAGCTGAACAACACAGAAAGGTCATTCTGTTGTTTTGTACAGAAAGATGATTCCCGCAAAGTTGCAGTCCTCCTCGCCATCGTGCTTGTTTTCTTTTGCAGGAATCCACCTGCCACGAATCGAATATAGTCATCGATCATGGAGGTGTTTTGTTTGCTTCATTTCGGATTGATTGGCGAGCACTTGGGTCACAGCTTATCCGTGCCCATTCATCAGGCACTTTATGCCCGGCTGGGTTTGGATGCCGACTATCGGCTGATTGAAATCCCCAAAGCTGATTTGCAGGGCAGGGTATCTTCCCTTTTTCAAGAGTTGGATGGCTTCAACATCACCATCCCGTACAAGACGGATGTGATTCCCATGCTGACTTCGCTTGATCATGCAGCGGAAAGCATGGGCGCTGTCAACACGGTGGACTGTGCCGCCCGAAAAGGCTACAACACGGATGCGCCCGGCTTCGCCGCCATGCTCCGCCACCATGGCATGGATGTGCATGGAAAGCCCTGCTTTGTGCTGGGTACCGGTGGTGCTTCCAAGGCAGTGGTCGCCGCCTTGAGGGACGAAGGTGCTTCCGGCATTACCCTTGTTTCCCGCACGCCCCGTGATGGCGTCATCAGCTACGACCAGCTGGCGCATGATTTTTCCGGCTATCTGATCAACTGCACCCCTGCCGGCATGTGGCCCAAGGTGGAGGGATGTCCGGTCAGCAAGGATGTGCTGTCCGAGATTCTTCCCCGGGCATTGGGCGTTGCCGACGTGATCTATAATCCACCTGAAACCTGCCTGACCCTTGCCGCCAAGGAGGCGGGCGTTCCTGCCTGCACGGGGCTGTACATGCTGGTGGCGCAGGCGGTTGTGGCAGAAAGCATTTGGCTGAAGCAAGAGCTGCCGGAGGATCTGCCTTCCCTGCTCATGAAGGATATCGAGGAGATGAAGCTGCTATGAAGCACATTCTGATACTGAACGGCCCCAACATCAACTTCACCGGCTTGCGTGAGAAGGGTGTCTACGGTTCCCAAACCTTTGACGATTTAACGAAGATGATTCAGACCGAGGCAGATCAGCTGGGCTGTCAGGTGCGGTTCGTGCAATCCAATCATGAGGGTGCGTTGATTGACGCCATTCAGCAGGCTTACCTTGATCACTTGGATGGCATTGTTTTCAATCCAGGCGGATACACCCATACGTCTGTAGCCTTGCACGACGCTATTGCTTCCGTGCCCATCCCCACCATTGAGGTGCACATGAGCAACATCCACGCACGAGAAAGCTTCCGCCACGTTTCCATGACTGCTTCCGCCTGCCGGGGACAAATTGTGGGCTTCGGCTTCAGAGGCTATCTGATGGCGCTGCGGGAACTTGCACAGTAACCAGAAAAAAGGACGAAACCGTTTGATTGCGGTCTCGTCCTTTTCTTATAGCACCTTATTCAGGAAAGCTTGGGCACGTTCGCTCTTAGGAGAAGCAAAGAATACCTCCGGCGGTGCATCCTCAATCAGCTTGCCTCCATCCAGGAAGCAGATTCTGTCGGACACTTCCCTGGCGAATCCCATTTCATGGGTCACCAGCACCATGGTGATGCCTGTGGTGGCCAGCCGCTTAATTACGTCCAGCACTTCCTTCACCATTTCCGGGTCAAGGGCAGAGGTAGGCTCGTCAAACAGCACGACTTCCGGCTCCATGGCCAGGGTACGGGCAATGGCCACCCGCTGTTTCTGTCCGCCGGAAAGGGTACCGGGATACACATCCTGCTTTTCCAGCATCCCTACGCTGTCCAGCAATTCCTTTGCCTTGGCGACTGCTTTTTCCTTCGGCACCTTCTTCACGGTCATGGGAGCATAGATCATGTTCTCCATCACTGTTTTGTGAGGGAACAGGTTGAAGTGTTGGAACACCATGCCGATCCGCTGGCGGACAATGTTGGTATCCATAAAGTCATGC
The DNA here is from genome assembly GCA_030529995.1 of Clostridia bacterium. GTDB lineage: Bacteria > Bacillota > Clostridia > Christensenellales > Aristaeellaceae > CAKUFA01. The sequence continues at coordinate 18,156 of JAUMVT010000031.1, read as the reverse complement.
TTGGTGATTTCCTTCATCAGCCGACGATATTCCGACCCTTCCTTGGTGTGGAACAGATCCTTTTCCTTCAGCAGATCCTTTTCCTTGATTTCCTGAATGGCCTCCATGTCCTGCTTTCCGGCGGCAAGCATGGCAGCATAGGTCCTGCTGCTGCGGATCACGTCAAAGTGCAGATAAGGATCCGGCGGGGTAATCAACTTCCCGTCCACCCAGATTTCACCGTAGGTAGGCGTTTCCAGCAGGTTAATGGAGCGCAGCAAAGTCGACTTGCCGCCGCCGGAAGGGCCGATAATGGAAACCACTTCGCCGTTGTTTACCGTCAGGCTTACACCGCTTAATACATGCAGTGTGCCGAAATCCTTGTACAGTCCCTTAACCTCGATCACTCTTATTCACCTTCCTTTCCAGCAGCTTGCCGCAGTAGGACAAAATCATCACCAGCAGATAATAGAACACCGCAATGGCAAAGAAGGGCTCGAACGCCCGATAGGTGGCGGCCTGAATCAGCTGACCCGTACGGAGCAAGTCCACCAAACCGATAGAGGCAATCAAAGTGGTGTTCTTCAGCAGGCCGATGAACTCGTTCACCAAGCTGGGCAGTACGCTCTTAATGGCCTGAGGGAGAATAATGTCCTTCATCATGGGTGTGTAGGGCACACCCAGCGCCATAGCCGCTTCATACTGTCCCCGGTCAATGGCATTGATGCCGCCCCGCATGCTTTCGGAAATATAGGCAGCACTGTTCATAGCGAACACGATGGTGCCGGCGGAGAAGGCCGTAAACTTTAGCCCGGTTACCAGCGGAATGCCGAAATACATCATGAACACCTGCACCAGCATGGGCACGCCCCGGAAAATGGATGTATAAAATGCCGCAAAGCCTTGCAGGAACTTCACCTTGGAAATTTTGCACAGGGACAACGGAATCGACAGCACAAGCGCCAACGCCAGTGAGCAGAACGTCACCTTCAGCGTCACCAGCAGGGCACTGCCGAACATGGGGATATACTTGATCAGGATGCTGAAATCCAGCTGCACGGCGAATCCTCCTTCTGCATGAACCGTAATGAACAGCGAAAGGCTGCCGAGGCAAATGCACCTCGGCAGCAGTGTCCTTCCTTACCGGAGGATTAGTAGAGCCACTTCTTGATCAGTTCATCCATCTCGCCGGAATCAATCATTTCCTGCAGAGCGGTGTTGAACACTTCGGTCAGCTCGCTGCCCTTGGGGAAGGCGATGTTGTACACGTCAGAGATGCCGTCGTACTCCAGCACGAAGTACTTCAGCAGCGGAGAGCCATCCTCTGCCAGCACCGTGTTGGCCAGTTTCTTGGAGCCGTTGATGGATGTCATGCCGGCGGCAACGCCATCGCTCTGCTGTGCCACGGCAAGGCCTACAGCAGACTGTCCCTGATAGGTGACCAAGGTAGCACCTTCAATGTTCTGGATGACCTGTTCCAGCGTTGCGCCCTGAGAGCAGCAGATGATCTTGCCCTTCAGGTCGTCATAGCTGGCAATGTCGGAATCCACAGGCACCACCACGCCGAAGTCGGTTTCAGCATAGGTAATGGAGAAATCAACCACCTGAGCACGTTCTTCCGTAGCACTCATGCCGGAAATGACCAGATCCGCATTGCCGGTCTGCAGCGTGCCAATCAAGGAAGAGAAGGCCATGGGCGTAATGGTGAAGGTGAAGCCCAGCTTCTCGGACAGGGACTTCAGAATATCAATGTCCAGTCCTTCATAGCCGCACTCTTCCGTTTCGGATACAGTCTCGAAATACATAAAGTCAGGGCTCATGGCAACGGTCAGGTTCTTGCCTTCCAGGGGCTTTGCTTCATCCGCAAAGGCAGCGGTGCAGCACAGCAGGGACAGAACCATCACCAGCGACAGCATCTTCTTCAACATAGGGAACGTCTCCTTTCAGCATCCAATCCTTCGTTTCTGTTTGGAACGTGAATAAATATAACACAGTATTCGGATCTTGTCAAGAGAAAAATGCATATTTATTTACGAAAAAGCATATTGCATGAATAAAGAAGTTATGATAAAATACCAACGGTCTGAAAAGGCCTATGCAAGGAGGAAAAAAACTATGGCGCAACTCTGGGGTGGTCGTTTCACCAAGGCCGCAGCTGCAACAGCCGCTGCCTTCACATCTTCCATTACCTTCGACCATCGCTTTTATCATCAGGATATTCAGGGCAGTCTGGCGCATGTGAAAATGCTGGCCAAGCAAGGCATTGTCACGGAAGCGGAGCGGGATCAGATCATCGCAGGTCTGCAGGCCGTAGAGGAAGATTTGGACAAAGGCGTTTTCTCCTTTACCCCGGATTGCTATGAAGATATTCACTCCCTTGTGGAGGCGGAACTGATTCGCCGTGTCGGGGACGTAGGCAAAAAGCTGCATACCGGCCGCAGCCGCAATGACCAGTGCGTTACCGATATGAAGCTGTATACTTTATATGAAGCAAAGGAAATCCGTGCGGCGCTCGTTCACTGGATTGATGTATTGGTGCACATCATGGATGCGCATGTTTATACATTTATGCCCGGCTTTACCCATATGCAGAAAGCCCAGCCCGTCACCCTTGCCCATCATCTGGGTGCCTATGTGGAAATGGCGCTGCGTGACGTAAGCCGACTGGATGACATGATGCACCGTGCCAACACCTGTCCTTTAGGGGCTGCTGCCCTGGCCGGCACCAGCTATCCTCTTGATCGGGCATACACCGCCCAATTGCTGGGCTTTGATGCGCCTACGGAAAACAGCATGGACAGTGTATCGGATCGGGATCACATCTGTGAGCTGCTCTTTGTCATGAGCATGATTGCCATGCATCTTTCCCGCTTCTGTGAGGAAGTGGTCATGTGGACAAGCGATGAATATCAATTCATGGTCATGGACGATCAATGGAGCACCGGCAGCAGCATTATGCCCCAGAAGAAGAATTCGGACGTGGCGGAATTGATTCGCGGCAAGACCGGCCGGGTTTACGGTGCCCTGATGGGCATCCTGACCATGCTGAAGGGGCTGCCTCTTGCGTTTAACTCCGACATGCAGGAGGATAAGGAGGGCTTCTTCGATGCCATCGACACGGTAAAGGGCTGCCTCGGTGCTGCATCCGGCATGCTGGCAACCGCCACGTTCCATCCCGACCGGATGCGGAAAAGTGCCGCCGGCGGCTTCACCAATGCAACGGACGTAGCCGACTATCTGGTCAAAAAGGGCATGCCCTTCCGGGATGCCCACAGCGTGGCAGGTCACTTGGTGCTTCGCTGTTTGGAGGAAGGCTGTGACCTGGATCATCTGCCGCTGAGTGAATATCAGGCTGCCTCTCCTCTGTTCCAGCAGGACATCTATGACGTTATCTCCGTGGAAGCCTGTGTCGATGCCCGGCAGACCTATGGCGGGCCTGCGCCGGAAGTTATGAAAAAGACGTTGGAGAAATATCATGCCTGGCTGGCAAAGCAGGAAGCATGATGCCTTACCGCCGACATGCAAAAGGAACTGCCCCACTCATGCAGGACAGTTCCTTTTTTGTATTCACTTCAGTTTCAATCCATCGCTGAAGGCATGGCCAACCACCGTGCCCAGTCCCACATAGGTATTGTTCACAGGATCATAGGTAATGGGCTTCAGCTTGGCAGGGTCAATCTTGCCATCGGTCAGCACCTTCTCGTCTGCCGTAACGTTCACAATTTCGCCCACCAGGATGCCGTTTTCAAAGCTTTTCACCTTGCATTCCAGTGCCATGGGCAATTCATCAATCAGCGGTGCATGCACATGGGTGCTCGGCGTTGCGTGGAAGCCTGCTTTCGCAAACTTATCCGGTACTTTCTTGCCGGATTCAACCCCCACATAGTCGCAGGCAAGTACCGTATCTTCCGTGCCCATGCTCACCGTGAAGGCACCTGTCTTTGCCAGATTTTCTGTCGTCTTGTGTTCACCCATGCTAATGGAAATTTCGTTCATGTCCGTAATGATGCCCCAGGCGGCATTCATGGCATTGGGCACGTCATGCTCATCATAGGTGGCCACAATCAGCACCGGCATGGGATACATCATGGGCTTTGCCCCGAAATCCACACGACTCATTTTGCTTCCTCCTCTTCCACCCAGTGAACCCGGGCTTCATCATAGCGATTCTCCTGCGTCTTTTCCACGGCAGGATACCCGCAGGCAACCAGCGCAAAAGGCTGCAGGCGTGACGGAATGTCCATCATGCCCCGCACCTTTTCCATACGATCCTTCCCCGGAGCGATGCCCATCCAGGTTGCTCCAAGCCCCAAGGCATCCGCTTCCAGCAGCAGATTTTCCACAGCTGCGCTCATATCAATCTCAAAATAGTCCGGTGCCGGTCCGTCCGTGCGGTAGCAGGGCACGAAAACCACGGGAGCTGCCTTGGCAAACTTCGTGTAGGGCGTTGCCTCGGACAGCTTAGCAATCATCTGCTTGTCTGTCACCACATAAAACTCCCAGGGCTGCTGATTGTGAGCGGAAGGTGCCGCCATGGCCGCCCGGAGCATTTTTTCAATTTTTTCCTTTTCCACCTTCTGCTCCGTATATTTACGGATGCTGGTGCGATGAAAGATACTGTTCATGATGCCACCTCTGTGATTTCTGCCTGAATGGTATCCTCTGTAGCCGCCATGGCTGCCAAGGTCTTGGTCAGCAGATCATCCAGGCTCCAGCCCAGCTGTTCTGCGCCCCGTTCAATAACTTCCCGAGAGCAGCCCGCCGCAAAGCCCTTGCTCTTGTACTTCTTCTTCAGGGACTTCAATTCCATATCCTTGGTGGACTTGGAGGGACGCATCAATGCCGCCGCCCAAATCAGTCCCGTTAATTCATCGGCTGCGAACAGCACCTTCTCCATTTCATGCACCGGCTCCACATCAATGGTCTTGCCGCATTCCACCGTAATGCCGTAGCCATGGGAGCAGACTGCGTGAATCATGTCTTCCCCCACGCCGCCGGCACGAAGAAGCTCCGGCGCCTTCAGGCAGTGCTCTGCCGGATACAGTTCGAAATCAATATCGTGCAGCAGGCCTACCAGACCCCAATACTCCGCATCTTCCCCATACCCCAGCTGCTCCGCATACCACTTCATGACGGCTTCCACGGTATACGCATGCTGGATGTGAAAGGGATCTTTGTTGTATTTCTTCAGCAGTGCAAGGGCGTCCTCTCTGGAAATATGTTCTTTCACTTTCGTTGCCTTCTTACTTCTTTATTCGTGATGATGTCCGCTGCAGGCATGGGCTTCCTCTGAGTAAACCAGAGTGCCGTTCAGGTAAGCCTGCACAGCCTCCTCCACGGAGCCGGTCACATTGGCACATACCTGAATGCCGGCCTGCTTCAGTGCGTTCAACATGCCCATGCCCAGACCGCCGCAGATGGCTACCTGCACATGCTCCGCCTGCAGCTGCTTTGCCAAGGCACCGTGACCGTTTTCATCAGCGGCCAGTTGGGTAACATTCAGGATTTTACCGTCCTCCACATCAAAAATGCGGAACATCTTCGTCTTCCCAAAGTGCTGGAAGACCATACCGTTTTCTTCGTTAACGGAAATTCTCACTTAATAGCCCATCTTTCTGATATTCTTGTAGCTGCGTTCCAGGCAGGCAAAGGGACTGTCGCCGTAGCAGTCATCCTGCTCCACCAGCAGATACTTGGTTTTCCCCAACGTTTTCAGGGTATGCAGAATCTTGGGGAAATCCAGATTGCCTTCGCCGACGGGGGCAAAGTGGGCGTCCCATCCCTGCACTGCCATATCCTTCAGGTGAACGCAGGGAATCCGATCCTGCAGCTTCTCGATCCAATGGATCACATCGCAGCCTGCCGCCTGAAGCCAGTAGGTATCCAGGGTGAAGCCCATCAGCTCCGCCGGCATTTGCTCCAGCAGCACATCAATGATGCGCCGCCCGTCCCGCAGCCGGGTCCATTCAAAATTATGGTTATGATACATGAAGATTTTCCCTGCATCATGCATCTTCTGCGCCGGAAGGGTGAAATCCTTAGCAAACTGATCCACCCACTCCGCCGTCTGATACTTGGGTGCCATCATGCCGATGCCGATGCAGTCGCAGCCCAGCACGTCATGATCCCGAATGACCCCCTCCGGGTCAGTAATCATCCGATCAGGGTTGGTGTGGGTCAGCACAATCTTCAGCCCGAATTCATCGCAAATCTGACGCTGTGCTTCCACCGGAATGTTGCCGATAGCAGACAGCTGTACGCACTCGTAGCCGATGTCGGCAATCCGCTTCATGGACTCATAAAAGTCCCGTTCATTCTGGGTGTAATTGCGAACCGTAAAAGTCTGCGCGCCTACCAGCATGATAATCCCTCCTCTGTTTTACTCCGTCAGTACCTGATCCGCCTGCACGCTGCGGAAAGCGGCAGCCCTTCCCAAACGATTCATCACCGCCAAGCCCATGCCTTCCGGCGGAACCACCTCGCTGAAAATGGCCTCCATTTTCTCCTCATCCATTCTCCGCAGGGTATCGAACAGGCAGTGAGCAACCTCCTCCGGCTTGTCTCTGCTGCCGATGTCATGAGGATGGCAATCCTTCAGAGCCTCCATATGCTCCGTGAAGCACATGACGCTGGTGCGGTGTCCTGCCGCCGAAGCATGCTGATACAGCTTCACCAGCGCAGCCACCACCTGCTGCTCCTCCCCTTCTACCAGGGTTACCTGTCCGTCCGGGGAATAATGCTTATACCGCATGCCCGGCGACAGTGCTTTTTCCCCAGCCTGCAAGGGACGGAGGACGCTGCCGGCCACCTTTACCTCGCCCACAACCTTTTCCAGCATGTTCTTGGTCACTCCGCCGGGACGGAGGATGCAGGGCGTACCGTTGCAGATATCCAGCACCGTGGATTCCACGCCCACGTCGCAGCTGCCACCGTCAATAATCAAGGGAATGATGCCCTGCATGTCCTCCAGCACATGGGCGGCGGTTGTGGGACTGGGCTTGCCGGAACGGTTTGCGCTGGGGGCGGCAATGGGCAGGTTGCACTGCTTCAGCAAAGCCGCCGCCACCGGGTGGGAGGGCATTCTGACCGCCACGGTACTGAGTCCTGCCGTTACCGCATCCGGAATGGTGCTCTTTCTGGGCATCAGCATGGTCAAAGGCCCCGGCCAGAAAGCGTCCATCAGCTTTTCCGCAATCTCCGGCACTTCGCAGATGCCTGCCAGCTGCTCCCGGTTCCAGATGTGCACAATCAGCGGATTATCCGCCGGCCGTCCCTTGGCGGCGAAGATATTCAGCACAGCCTGTGCGTTCAGGGCATTGGCGCCCAAGCCATAAACCGTTTCCGTGGGGAAGGCTACCAACTGTCCCTCCGCCAGAAGCCTGGATGCTTCCGCCAGCACCGCTTCGTCAGCGGATGATACTCGGGTCTCCATGGGAATGTTCCTTCTTTCCTGTTTAAGGCAGCTTACTGCATTTCCTTCAGCAAGCGTGCCTGCTCTTCCATGCGCAGGGCATCGATGATTTCGTCCAGATCCCCGTCCATGATTTCATCAATCCTGTACAGCGTAAGCCCAATGCGGTGATCCGTTACCCTGCCTTCATGAAAGTTATAGGTTCTGATTCGTTCGCTTCTGTCTCCTGTGCCCACCTGCATGCGCCGATCCGCCGCATAGGCGGAATGCGCCTCCTCCCGGCGTTTTTCCAGCAGACGGGAGCGGAGCACCTTCAGTGCTTTATCCCGATTCTTAATTTGGCTTTTTTCATCCTGACAGGTGACCACCATGCCCGTTGGCAGGTGGGTAATCCGCACTGCCGAGTCTGTGGTGTTCACGCACTGGCCGCCATGACCGGTGGAGCGGTAAACGTCAATCCGCAGATCCTTGGGGTCAATGGTCACATCCACCTCCTCCGCCTCCGGCAGCACCGCCACGGTGCAGGTGGATGTTTGCCGCTTGCCGGTGGCATCCGTTACGGGAATCCGCTGAACCCGATGGACGCCGCTTTCGTATTTCAGCTTTGCAAAGCTGCCATTGCCCACCACGGAGAATACGGCTTCCTTCATGCCCCCCAGCTCGGTGGGGCTTTCGGAAATATATTCCACCTTCAGGCCATGCCGCTCTGCATATCGTGTATACATGCGCAGAAGATCTGCCCCAAAAAGGCAGGCTTCCTCGCCCCCTGCGCCGGCACGAATCTCCATTACCACATTTCGGTCGTCGTCCGGGTCTTTGGGCAGCAGCAGAATCCGCAGTTCCTGCTCCGTGGCATCCTGTGCCTGCTTCAATGCGGCAATTTCTTCCTTTGCCATGTCCGCAAGCTCCGGATCCTGAAGCATGTCTTCCGCTTCCTTCAGGTGTTTTTGCTGCGCCAAGTACTTCTGCCATGCTGACACGGCAGGCTCCAAGGCTGCCCGTTCCTTCAATACGCTGCGATATCGGGTTTGATCGGCAATGACCTGGCTCTGTGCCATGGCTTCACTGAGTTCAGCAAAGCGGTCGCACATCTGTTCAAATTTCACCGCCATGTCGGTCACGCCATTCACCTCGTCTTTTTCGCCGTTATCATTCTGGGAATACCCTGCCAGTCCTGGTCAATGCTCAGCACATCCAAGCCGGCCTGCCGCAGCAGTTCACCGACCTGCTGTGCCTGATTCCAACCTACCTCCAGCAACAGCATACCGCCAGCCGTCAGGTGCTCCGGCGCTTCCTTGGCAATTCGCCTGTAGAAATCCAGTCCGTCCTCGCCCCCGGCCAGAGCGGTCAGCGGTTCGCACCGCACTTCCTGCTGCAATGTACTGCACTCTTCGTCAGGAATGTAAGGAGGATTGGAGACGATGACCTGGAACTGCTGCCCCGGCACCGCCATGAACAAATCCCCCTGCCGGAAAGTAACCTTAGCTCGCAGCGTCTCGGCATTGTCCTTCGCTACTGCCAAAGCGGCCGCCGACAAATCCGTCAGGGTGACGGCCGCTTCCGGCACTTCCAGTGCCATGGTAATACCGATACAGCCACTGCCGCAGCACAGATCCAGTGCCTGAGCGGGCGGCGGAAATTTCTTCAATGCCTGCACGGCTTTCTCGGCAAGCAGTTCCGTTTCCGGCCGTGGAATCAGCACCCGATCATCTACAGAAAACACCCGGCCGAAGAAGTTCGCTTCCCCCGTCAGGTATTGCAGCGGATAGCGCTGCAGTCTTTTTGTCAGCAGCGTTTCAAATGCAGCAACCGTCTCTTCCGCAAGCACATTTTCCCCATCCAGCCGAAGTTCCAGCGGATGCCGTCCCGTCAGGTGAGCAAGGAGCAATGCCCCGTCCACCTGAGGGTCAGGGATGTCCGACGCTTGCAGGCGTTTGGCTGCGTCCAGCAGCAGCATGCGAGGGGTCATGCCTGCTGCTCCTCTGCTCCCTCATAGCCCGGGTCAGCTTCTTCATAGCGATGAAGCACTGCATAGCCTTCCGCCGTTTTTTCGCTATGCTTGGGCATGCCGTACAGCGCCACATTCATGGCAACAATGGCGCACTCCAGCATTTTCGCATCCGGTTGACGGGTGGTAAGCCGCTGCATCTGCAAGCCCGGCCAGCGGAGAATCTTGGCCAGCTTGCTTTCGCTGTGTGCCAAGCCCTTCAGCACTTCATAGCTGAGACCAGCCACGATAGGCAGCAGGGCAATATGCATCAGGAAGCGCCAGAAGAACTGGTGCACGTGCTGTCCCACGACCAGAGCCACCAACATGCTGATGACAAACACAATCAACAGGAACGCCGTGCCGCAGCGGGGGTGCAGGGTGGTAAACTGGGCTGCATTCTCCGGGGTCAGGGGCAGATCCGCCTCATGGCAATAAACCGTCTTGTGTTCTGCGCCATGATATTGGAAGGTTCTGCGCACATCCGGCACAAAGCCGCAGAAAATCATGTAGCCGATCAGCAGCAGAATTTTCACCACGCCGCCTACAAGGGTTGCCCCGGTGACAGAAAGTCCCAGGTTCAGCATGCCCTTTTCCACTGCTGTGGGGATCAGGATAAACAAGCCCACCGACATGATCACTGCCAACACCACAGCCACGGCCATCACGATTTTGTCAATACCCTTGCCCAGCTTCTTGGCCAGCCACTTTTCAAACTTGGTTGGTTCCTCATCCAGCACGCCCAGCATTTCGGTGGATTCCTGCAGGGTGGTCATGCCCATCACCAGCATGTTCACCATATTCACCATGCCCCGCAGGAAGGGATAGCCCATCCATTTATGCTTGCGGCTCAGAGGCGGACAATCCCGGCGCTTCACCACAATGGTTCCATCCGGGCGGCGCACCGCAATGGCCAGTGCCTCCGGTCCCTTCATCATCACGCCTTCCATGACGGCTTGGCCGCCAATATCCACTCTGGGGCAAGCCTTTTGCTTCTCGCTCATTCTTTCCTCATTTCTGCGCCCGCACGGACGCCTATGTATGCATTCACGGGCAAAGCCCTGTATGATTCATTCGCCCAAGAGGGTTTCTTTCCCTGCCTGGCATGAAAAAAACCGGATGCAGGGTCTTTTGCTCTTCTTGGCCGCCGAAAAACAAAACAGTGCACCGCACATGCGATGCACTGTAAATGGACTCACTCCATGCCGAAGCGCTTCTTGAAGCGATCGACGCGTCCGCCGGTATCCACCAGCTTCTGCTTGCCGGTGTAGAAGGGGTGGCACTTTGAGCAGATATCCACCTTCAGTTCCTTCTTCGTGGAACCGGTCTCAAACGTCTCACCGCACACGCAGCGAACGATGCATTTGCCGTACTGGGGATGAATCTTTTCCTTCATTGCTTTTTCACCTCTTTCGCGTATGCAATGATCGGCTCTATGCCGCGTAGACCATTGTATCATAGCACCACATAAAATGCAAGCCTTTTTTTCAGGGCAAGAACGATTGCGGGAGGAAGCTTTTGTGTCAAAAGCTCCCTCCCATACCCTCCCGAAAACCATCTGGCTATTTCGGACTGGTTTATAACCCATACCTTTTGCTAAAAGCAATTCTGCTAATTTAGCAATAGTTTAGGCTACTGCTTATCGGCTGTTCTGCATCAATGCTGCCCAGTCTTTGATCCGGGTTAGGAAGGTGGCATTGGAATCCACCTTATCCATCATGCTCAGCAGCTGCGGAATAGCGGTTGCCGAGGGGGTGGAGCCAAGGATCTGCCGGGTTAAGGCAATGCCTTCCGCCTGTTCCTTGGTCAGCAGAGCTTCCGCCTTTTTGGTGCCGCACTGCTGCAGGTTAAAAGCAGGCTTCACACCGGCCTTGGCAACTGCCTGATCCAGCACCAGCACCATGTTGGCTGTTCCCCGGAATTCTTCCACAATGGTATCATCCACACGGGACTCTGTCTCCACGTTCATGGTACCGATCACGGTCAGGCTGCCGCCCTCTTTCATGCAGCGGGCTGCGCCGAACAGCTTCTTGGCACGGAACAGGCTGGTGGGATTCACCATGCCGGGGACGCTCCGTCCCTGCTGGGCAGCCGTGGTGGTATAGGTCTTGGCCAGCCGGGTCAGGCTATCCACAATCAGCACCACATCCTTGCCCTGCTCCACCAGACGCTCTGCCCGCTCAAGCACCAGATCCGTTAGGCGCAGATGGCTTTCCGGCGGCTGGTCAAAGGTGGAGGCAATTACCTGGCACGCCACTGCTTCACGGAAAATAGTCACATCTTCCGGGTTCTCATCAATGAGCAGCACCAGCACTTCCGCATCCGGGTGATTCTTGTGAATCACATTAGCGAAGTCTTCCAGCAGTTCTTTTTTGCCGGTATTCGGCGGGCAAAGCACCAAGGCACGCTGACCGAAGCCCAAAGGTGCCATCAAGTCCACCAGCCGCATGGTGTCGATCTTTTCACCGTCATGGCAGTCCAGATCAATCCGCCGGGTGGGATACACCGGGGTCAGTTCATCATAGAGCGGACGATCCAGCGACTCCTCCACCGGCATGCCGTTCACCGTGGTGATGTACAGCATGGCGGCAAACTTATCGCAGTCCCGCTGAGGACGGGTCTTGCCCACCACGAAGTCACCCGTGCGCAGGCCGAAGCGGCGAATCTGCGCCATGGAAATGTAAATATCCTTTGCCGAGGGCAGGAAGGACTTGGAGCGCAGGAAGCCGTATCCGTCAGGATGCATCTCCAGCACGCCCTTTCCTTCCGGGCAGTCGCTGGCGGAAAGCATTTCACTCACAGCCATGCTGGGCATGCTGCCATCCGTCATCGGCATATCCTGCCGGGGTGCGCCATAGGAAGGACGAGGCGCATAGCCTGCCCGGTCGTAGCTGCCCTGGTCACGATTGTAATAGCTGCCCTGGGGCTGATTGTCGTAACCCCGGCTTCCCCGATCATAGCCCCGGTCATAGCCGCGGTCGTTTTGCATGGGACGATCTTGAGCATACCCTCGATCACCCTGCATGGGGCGATCCTGGCCGTACCCACGGTCGCTCTGTGCGGGACGATTCTGACCATAGCCCCGGTCGTTTTGTACGGGACGATCCTGTTCATACCCGCGGGGCTGACCATAGGTCGTGCGGGGTGCTTCTGCCCGATAGCCCCGATAGTCATCATTGGGGCGAGCAGGTGCAACCGGATCCTGTGCTTCCGGTCCGAAGCGAGGCGTAAAGCCGCTGGGACGTACCGTCTGGCGGAAGCTTGGGGCATCGCTCTGCTGATAACGAGGCGTATCATCCCCGGTATTTCTGGGGGTATTGGTACGTCCCTGCCAAGAAGAAGACCGCTGACCATAAGCAGGCGCCTGATATGCCGGACGGCTGCTGTACCGGGGCTGAGTCGCCGGGGCACGCCAAGCCTGCCGGAATTGGGGCTGAGCCGCGGTACTGTCTTCCGGCTTGGCATCTGCATTCACAGAAGGCTGGGCATCTTCCGTCAAAACTGCCTCTTCCTGTGCCTTCTGAGGCTCCGCCTTCGGTTCCGCTTTTGCCGGTTCATCCGCAGCATACGCCTTGGCTATGCGTTCCACAATTTCCGCTTTGGAAATGCCTGCGCTTAGTTTTACCCCTTTGCTCTTTGCTACCTTACGAAGTTCAAGCACTGTCATAGCAGAAAGTTCGCTGGTGGTCACTGTATTCTCCTCCTTGATTTGTATGCAAAAGAAATACGACCTAATAGAATGAATAAAAATGATGTGAACCCGTTTGTCAATGCCATCTATGCAGTTTTACCGTTGGCAGGAATGTAAGCATCAGCCGGATGCCCGGGCAATCACCACATCCCGGGTTACGGCCTGCTCCACAAAGTGCGGAAGCGCTCCATAGGGTTTCTCCTCCAAGGGGACGAAACCGGCTTCCGTCATCATGGACGTGAGCGTTTCCCGCTTCAGCGTCAATGTGTTGAAACTGATGGCAGCGGCACCACCCTTTTGCAGTGCTTGCCGCCACGCAGGCAGTGCCCGGCGCATCAGCATGGTAAAGCCTTCAGGCCTGCGCCCGTCCTGTGGTGCATGCTGCACGCCGTAGGGCAAATCAGCAACCAGCACATCCGCCTTTTCCTTCTTCACAAGGCTTGGAGCAAGTGCCGTATCGCATTGGAAGAATTTCAGCCTTCGCGTATCCCCGGCGGCATAGTGTTCCTTTGTATCCGCCAAGGTGTAGGCCGCCCAGGGCACGGACGTTTTTCCGCAGGTCTCTGCCCCCTGCTTCAGGCTGTGCTTAAGGCGATGCATGGTGCAGTACCGCTCCAGATGATTCGTCGCTTCCTGCAGATCTTTTCGATCCACATCCAAGCCAATGCCGTTCATCCCCATTTCCAAGGCACAAAACAGTGTGGTGCCCTTGCCGCACATAGGATCCAGCACGGTAACAGGTTGCTCTGTTTCCAGCTTTCCGGCAGCGGCACAGGCCATGTTGATCATCATACGGGTGAAGACAGGGCTGGTCTTGCCCTTGTACTTCAGCACCTCCGCCAAATCCTTCGGCAAATAATCTGACGATTCAAAGTCGAGAGGACGGAGAAGTTCTCCCTCCTGTGCGCACATCATCAGCAAAGCCGAATGCCTGCCCAACACATTCAATTGACGTTGTGACAAGGTTTCCGTATCAACAAAAAGAAATTCAGCTCCGCCTAAGCTGCAAGTTCCAACCGGATCACTGATCCCCATGGCTTGCAGCATGCTCCCCAATTCAGACATTCCCAGCACAGACTGACCGGCACGATAATGAACATTCGCATGCGGCAGCAATTGAAAAAGATAGCGCATAGAACCCTCTTTGCTTCTTTTCATTGATGGTTTCATTATAGCGGAAAAGTTCGCCGAACACAAGGGAACATTCGTATTTTCACCGAATTTTCACATTCTTCTGTTTTATCAGAAAAGCTATTCTTTCATAATGTTCAAGCAGCAAGCCAGTTCGGCAAAAAATCCGCTGCAAAGCCAAGCCGGTCTTGCAGCGGATTGATTTCTTGAGTTTCTTTTTAAGCCAGATCAGCCGATGAATTCCTTGCCGCCCATGTACATCCGCAGAGGCGCAGGAATGGCAATCCGTCCGTCTGCCTGCAGGTTGTTTTCCAGGAAAGCAATCAGCATACGAGGCGGTGCAACCACCGTGTTGTTCAGCGTATGGGCAAAGTACTTGTTGCCGTCCTTGTCCTTTACGCGGATCTGCAGCCGGCGAGCCTGCGCATCGCCCAGGTTGGAGCAGCTGCCCACTTCGAAGTACTTCTTCTGCCGGGGGCTCCAAGCCTCAACATCCAGACTCTTCACCTTCAGGTCAGCCAGGTCACCGGAGCAGCACTCCAGCGTCCGTACAGGGATATCCATGGAGCGGAAGAAGTCCACCGTGTTCTGCCACAGCTTCTTGAACCACATCATGGAATCCTCAGGCTTGCAAACCACGATCATTTCCTGCTTCTCAAACTGGTGAATACGATACACACCACGCTCTTCAATGCCGTGGGCACCCACTTCCTTGCGGAAGCAGGGAGAATAGCTGGTCAGGGTACGGGGCAGGGAGTCTTCCTCCAGAATGGTATCAATGAACTTGCCGATCATGGAATGCTCACTGGTACCGATCAGGTACAGATCTTCACCCTCGATCTTGTACATCATGTTTTCCATTTCGGAGAAGGACATGACACCCGTCACCACGTTGCCGTGAATCATGAAAGGAGGCACGCAATAGGTGAAGCCCCGATCAATCATGAAATCACGGGCATAGCTCAGAATAGCGGAATGCAGCCGGGCAATATCCCCCATCAGGTAATAGAAACCGTTGCCGCTGGTCTTCCGGGCGCTGTCCAGATCAATGCCGTTCAGCCGCTCCATGATGTCTACATGATAAGGCACTTCGAAATCCGGCACCTTGGGTTCGCCGAAGCGCTCCAGCTCCACATTCTGGCTGTCGTCCTTACCGATGGGCACACTGTCGTCGATGATGTTGGGGATCACCAGCATCCGCTTGCGGATTTCTGCCTGCAGCTCCTCTTCCTTCTTCTCCAAGGCCGCCAGCTCATCCGCCATGGCAGAAACCTGTGCCTTCACCTGCTCGGCTTCTTCCTTCTGTCCCTTGGCCATCAGGCCGCCGATCTGCTTGGACAGGGTCTTGCGCTGGTTCCGCAGACCATCAGCCTTTTGGCGGGCTTCCCGGTATTCCTTATCGAAGGCAACCACTTCGTCCACCATGGGCAGTTTGGCATCTTGAAACTTTTTGCGGATGTTCTCTTTGACCTTCTCCGGGTCATTACGGAGCAAATTGATATCCAGCATGTTCGTCATCCTCCTTTAGATAATGAAAGAGCCCCTCCTCCCTTCAGCCGGGACGAGAAGCTCGCGTTGCCACCCAGATTGCCGACCTTTGCAGGTCAGCCACTCTCTGCGCTTTCAGGGGCGCACCCCGCAGACTCATCGCCTGCACCCATCCGAAGGCGGAACCTCTCGCATCAGCTGCTGCCTTGCACCTGCCGGCAGCTCTCTTCAAGCCTTTGCCAGACTTTCCTTCGTCCATCGGGCTTATGAACAGTCTCATTATACGGCATGGGCAAGGATTTTGCAACCCTTTTCCGGCAGTGAAATGCACAGAAAGTACAGCGGCGCCCTTGACGCTGTGAAAGCAATCTTTGTATAATGGAGCGGTAATGAACAAAGGCGTTCATTCCTTCTGTTTTTGGCGTGCAGCCGGACGGAGGAATGAACATTTTTTCTATACAGGAAGCAGCAATGGCTGCTGCAAGGAGGAATCCGTATGAACACCGAGCAGGAGGTTCTGTCCTTTGTCCGTGAAAACGACGTAAAATTTATTCGTCTGGCTTTCGTGGATCTGCTGGGCTCCCTGAAAAATATTGCCATCATGGCTTCCGAATTGCCCCGGGCGCTCCGGGGCGGCATCTCCTTTGACGCTTCCTCCGTCAAGGGCTTTTGCGATATCAGCCACAGTGAATTGTTTCTCCGTCCCGATCCCCGAACGCTGACGGTACTGCCCTGGCGTCCTCAGTCCGGCCGTGTGGTGCGCATGCTGTGCGACTGCATGACACCGGAGGGTTCCCTGTTTTCCGGCTACAGCCGCACCATTCTGCGCCGGATGGATGAAAAGGCGCTGGAAGCCGGCTGCTTCTTCCGCTTCGGCACGGAGTATGAGTTTTACCTCTTCGAGCAGGATGACCAGGGGCATCCCACAATGGTTCCCCAGGATGAAGCCGGGTACATGGATGTTTTCCCTGTGGATAAGGGCGAAAACGTCCGCCGGGAAATCTGCCTGACCCTGGAGGCCATGGGGATTCTGCCGGAATCCTCCCATCATGAATCCGGCCCCGGTCAAAACGAGATTGACTTCCGTCACGCCGATCCCCTGACCACAGCCGATTCTGCCGTCACCTTCAAGGGGGTTGTGCGTACCATTGCCGCCCAATACGGGCTTCACGCTTCTTTTATGCCCAAGCCCTTGGTGCATGAAAGCGGCAACGGCCTGCACCTGAATCTTTCCATTGAAAAGGGCGGACAGAATCTTTTTGCTCCCCTGCCGGACGGAACCCTGAGCGAAGAAGCGCAGCATGCCGTTGCCGGTATTCTACGCCGCATTCGGGAGCTGAGCCTGTTCCTGAATCCCATTCCCTCCAGCTATCAGCGCTTCGGTGCCTTTGAGGCGCCCAAGAAGATCAACTGGTCTTACGGCAACCGCAGCCAACTGGTGCGCATTCCTGCCGCCAATGCGGAAACAGGGCGCATGGAGCTCCGCTCCCCCGACCCGGCCTGCAATCCTTACCTGGCTTTCTCCCTGGTGATGGCTGCGGCACTGGAAGGCATGGCAGAGCAGCTCCCCCTGCAAGCTCCGCTGGCAGAGGTTGGAGAGCTTCCCGGCACCATGGAGGAGGCGCTGGTGCTGGCGGAAAACAGCGCATTCCTTCCCACCGTGATTCCTCAGGATATGCTGGACAAGTACCTGCAGGAGAAACGCCTGACCCTGCAGCAGATGCAGGCAGACCCTGACGCACTGCAAGCCTTGCACTGGAAGACCATTTGACAGGAGGAATGACCATGCCGCAGGATCATATTCTTCTGGTAGGCAGTACCGAGAAGAGTCGTGCGCTGCTTCAAACCCTGCTGCCGCTGGAAAGTTATTCGGATACAAAGGTCTGCGTCAGCGGCAGTGAAGCCCGGCGAAGCGCAACCACTGCCACCTATGACCTGGTGGTTATCAATACGCCCCTGAGCGATGAAAGCGGGCTTGATCTGGCGCTGGAATTTTCCCGGCAATCCACCACATCCGTGATGCTGCTCGTGAAGGCGGACTTAGCGGAAACCGTTGCCGTCCGTATGGAAGAATATGGGGTGATCGTGCTGGCCAAGCCGGTGGCAAAGCCCCTGTTCGACCAAGCGCTGCGCTTCTCCCGCATGTCTCACGGCCGGATGCTGGCCTTGCAGAAGGAAAATGAGCAGCTGGAAAAGAAGCTGGCTGAGCTGAAGCTGGTAGACCGAGCCAAATGCGTGCTGATTCAGTACCTGGGCATGTCGGAAGAACAGGCCCATCGGCACATCGAAAAGCAGGCCATGGATTCCCGGCAAACCAAGGCCGCCGTGGCACGCTCCATCCTGGCCACCTATGAAATGTAAGCAGACAGCGGTGCATCGATTCCCATTCGGATTCGTGCATCGCTGTCTTTTGTCTGTTAAGGTACAATACATAGGTAACACAAAGGTAAAGAAAAGAGAACCCAAATG
>JAUMVT010000030.1 GCA_030529995.1 Clostridia bacterium | reverse complement strand
GTCGCACCCCTCACGGGGTGCGTGGATTGAAATATTTTTTTCTCCTTCTGCCCTCGTAACCTCCGGGGCGGGTCGCACCCCTCACGGGGTGCGTGGATTGAAATCATCCATGGAACATTATCCCTCACGCATGAAAGAGTCGCACCCCTCACGGGGTGCGTGGATTGAAATGTTGTCGTCGGTGATGGTCACGTACCCGGCAACAGTCGCACCCCTCACGGGGTGCGTGGATTGAAATGAGGGGGCATTTAACGACAACCTGATCCCTAGCGTCGCACCCCTCACGGGGTGCGTGGATTGAAATGTGCCCACAGAAGGATAACTTAAAACGGCCGTCCCAGGTCGCACCCCTCACGGGGTGCGTGGATTGAAATATGATGTGCTGCATACCGATGTGGGATGGGTGAGGTCGCACCCCTCACGGGGTGCGTGGATTGAAATCGTAAATTTCGATTTTCCCGCCATCTGGCTTTTGTCGCACCCCTCACGGGGTGCGTGGATTGAAATGTGGTCAAGCAACGCCATGAGAGCCTTGCACTGTCGCACCCCTCACGGGGTGCGTGGATTGAAATTCTGTTTTTTCCGTCTCCACTTGCTCCTTGTACGTCGCACCCCTCACGGGGTGCGTGGATTGAAATGGGTGTATACCCCAGCGCACTCACCACGCTGTCCTGTCGCACCCCTCACGGGGTGCGTGGATTGAAATTGTGAATCACCGCTCCACCCAGCCCCGAGCACCCAAGTCGCACCCCTCACGGGGTGCGTGGATTGAAATGTTAACGGAAGCGCAAAGCTCAACGAGGAGGAAGTCGCACCCCTCACGGGGTGCGTGGATTGAAATCTTGGCTGCAGTCAGGGCATCGGCAACAGACTGAGGTCGCACCCCTCACGGGGTGCGTGGATTGAAATACGAGCATGCCTATCTGCATGACATGGAGAAGGCTGTCGCACCCCTCACGGGGTGCGTGGATTGAAATCACGGTAGCCAGCCGGTTCAGCACATCGTCATGTCGCACCCCTCACGGGGTGCGTGGATTGAAATATGGTCAAGCAGTGCCATGAGCGCCTTGCACTGGAGTCGCACCCCTCACGGGGTGCGTGGATTGAAATGCCAAATGTTGACGTCTCTATATCAAAAGCAAAAAGTCGCACCCCTCACGGGGTGCGTGGATTGAAATGATCAGATTTTCCAGTGAAGCAATGGCTGACGACTGGTCGCACCCCTCACGGGGTGCGTGGATTGAAATTCTCACTTCCTCACCCATCCCACATCGGTATGCAGGTCGCACCCCTCACGGGGTGCGTGGATTGAAATCGAGGATGCACCCAAGCTGGAGGCATCCCTGCATCGTCGCACCCCTCACGGGGTGCGTGGATTGAAATTTGACGCTGCACTTGACGCAAGGCCTCCAGCCCTGCAGCCACAGACAGCGTACCCGATGCAAGCGCCGTGATAATTTCACCAATCTGTTCAACAGACTGCGCACAAAACAGCAGCGCCGCCGGAATAAAAATGAAGAACATCAGCAGACGCCGTCCAAAGACAATCATTGGATTTTCCGGATTGATGCCATGTTGCTCTGCTGTCTGATTCAGCAGCGGCAGGAGAAAACTCTCCAAGCAAACGAAGAATGCGGCATACAGTCCCCAGCGCACATACGTCCAATTTGCGCCATGCCAGATACCGCACAGCGTGAACACAATCACCATATTGCGTATTTTCACAATCCGCCCGCAGCGATTGCCGCCCAACGGAATGTATACATACTGTGTGAACCAGCGTTTGAGGCTGATGTGCCAGTGCCGAAAAAAATCCGTATAGCTTTGCGATAAGTAGGGGTGATTGAAGTTTCGGGTCAGGCGAACGCCCAGCATCCGGCGGCAATTTCAGAATACCCGGCAAAATCGCAGTACATCTGGATGCAGAACAATGCACCAGCGCCGGCAACCGCCAGCGTATTGGCTGCACTTAACGCTGCAAAGACGCGGCGATGATCGATGCAGTAGCTAAGTCTGTATGTCGGTTACCGTTATTATGATACGGTGGACAAAGCCGTCCGCCATCCCTTCGGCTATGGTTTGAGCTGCACCACCTTTGCCTATTCGGACATTCATGCGGACAGCAAGAGCGTGACTTTCTCTCTAACCAATACCGGGGACATGGATGGTGCGGTTTTTGCCCGGCAGGCCATAGATGCCGGGAAGTCTGTTCGTGTGATTGGCACGGGGGATCACATACCCGCACACGTCTTCGCATCAATCCTGCAAGAAAAATGATGGATCCGGAAACCACTCCCCGGCATCAAATCTTCAGCAGCTCCATCAATTCCTCAGCGCTCATGCGCATAATGCTGCCTTCCTCGCCGCCGGAAACGGAATCCAGCAAGGCTCTTTTCTGCTCCTGCAGCTCAAGGATTTTCTCTTCGATGGTATCCTTCGCAATGAGCTTATACACCTGCACATGAGCCATTTGCCCGATCCGGTGTGCACGGTCGGTGGCCTGGTCCTGCGCCGCCTGATTCCACCAGGGGTCAAAGTGAATGACCACATCCGCCGCCGTTAGGTTCAGGCCTGTGCCGCCTGCCTTCAGGGAAATCAGGAACACGGAGGCTTCGCCTGCGTTGAAGGCTTTCACCAGCGACGCCCGCTTTTCTTTCGATGTGGAACCTTGCAGGGTGAAATTGGTAATGTGCATGGCATCCAGCCGTTCACGGAGCCGATCCAGCATGGAGGTGAACTGGGAAAACAGCAAAATTTGATGGCCGTTTGTTGCCATTGCCTCGCAAAGCTCCACGCAGGCGTCCAGCTTGCTTGTAGCGCCCCTGTAATTTTCATAGCACAGATTCGGATCACAGCACACCTGCCGAAGCCGTGTCAGCGCGGCAAGGATTTGCAATTTATCTTCGCCGTGATCGATATCCGCAAGCGTTGCCTGCACATTGGCATAGTACAGCTTTTTCTCTTCCTCTGTGAGGCAGATGCGGTGGACATACTCCTGCTTTTCGGGCAATTCTTTCAGCACATCCGCCTTCAGCCGGCGCAGCATGAAGGGCTGCACCAGCCTGCGGAGCTGGGACATTGCCTCTGCGTTTTTGGACTTGATCATAGGCTTTTCCAGCTTTTCTACAAAGGCATGATGGGTGAACAGATAGCCGGGCATCATGAAATCGAAGAGATTCCACAGTTCACTCAGCCGATTCTCAATGGGGGTGCCGGTCAGGATGAACCGCTGCCGGCTCACAATGCGCTTGACACTTTTGGACACAAGGGTGGTGCTGTTCTTGATATGCTGCGCCTCATCCAGCACGCAGGTATAGAATTGCATGGACGCATAGTCTTCGATATCCTGCCGCAAAAGCTCATAGGAGGTCACCCACACATCCGCATTGGCCGATCGGCTGCGAAGGTTCTTCCGCTCCGCCGCACTGCCGAGAATCAAGGTATATTGCAGGTTCGGGGCAAATTTCTGCATTTCATCGCCCCAGTTATAGAGCAGGGATGCAGGGCACACCACCAGGTTGGGCATGCCCACCTGCCGGTTGGGGACGGTTACCAGATAGGCAATCATCTGAAGGGTTTTGCCCAGACCCATTTCGTCTGCCAGAATGCCGCCGAAGCCGTAGCTTTCCAGTGTTTTTAACCATTGATAGCCTGTCAGCTGGTAAGGACGGAGCTCCGCCGTCAGCTCCTTGGGCACGGCGTAGTCACTTTCCGCCAGCGTCTTGAAATTGCGAATCATGGCGCGGAAATGGGTATCCCGGCGAACCTGAATGCCTTCGCTGCCGGTCAGCACCGTATCCA
Source organism: Clostridia bacterium (assembly GCA_030529995.1). Lineage (GTDB taxonomy): Bacteria > Bacillota > Clostridia > Christensenellales > Aristaeellaceae > CAKUFA01. The sequence goes on along the minus strand of JAUMVT010000030.1, from coordinate 27,571 downwards.
GGTACAATCCCCGGCAGGCCGGCATGGTGATATTGCCGCCCAGAAGATCCTTCTCGCTGAGCTGAAGCATCTGGGTGATTTCCGCCAATTTTTCGCAGGAAGAACCATTCAGCTGCATATACCGTCCGTCGGTAAGGCGGTGATACTTTCGGCGAAGGAGCATGCTTTGGTAGAGGGCTTGCAGCTCCTCCGGCGGAAATCCGCCGGTATCCAGCGACAGGGAAAGCAATCCGTCCGACACCGAAACCCCAACCTTTGCCGGGGCAGGCGCCATGCGCTTGTTCTGCAGGCGGTCACTGAAATAAATTTCCCCACGCTCACGGAAGCGATGGATGCCTTCCGTCAGGAAATCATAAACGGCGTCTTCGCCTGTCAATTCGAAACCGTTTTGCCCGTTTCGCCGGAAAACCTGCTCCGCAAAGTAAACCACGCTTGCCTCCTGTTTGACATTTCGCCGAACAGGATCATTTTTCTTTCCATCAGATTCTGCCGCATAGGTTTTGTCCCCGTAGGCGAAGAGGATTTTCATCGTCAGTACGTCATCCTGCAGATCAAAATAAAAGCGAGCGATGCATTCATCCGGCAAATAATTCTGCAGGATGGCCTCTTCATCCTCAATGGGCACCTGGTCGATAATTTCCGGAAGTACGCATCCGCAGAACGTGGGCAAATTCTCCCGTGACAGATAGATAGCCTTTTGCCCCTGCTTCAGCAAGGGATAGACCTTTTCACGAAACGCACCGCTGCAGCGAAGCAATGCATGATCCCTGGCGGCATAAAAGGTGCGGCTGCTGCCAAAGAAGGTGTAGTTTTCCGGCGTGATGATACTAAGCAACGCACCCTGGTCTTTTTTCGTGATTTTCACCGTGACCTTCGGATCTTCCTCTTTGAGGACGATGGGGCTTTGGTTTCTGTACTCCTCCGGCTGGCTTTTCAAAATATCAAAAAGTCGATCAAAGGCATCCCCCGCAATGATGATCTCCCCCCGATTACGGTTGTATACTTCATAGCCGCTGTATGCATAACCGTTTTGCGTACGAAACTGAGGGAATTCATTCATTAACAGTTGGATGAGCTCCTGAGAGACGCTGTCGAACTGCTCGATGCTGTGGTTGAGGGTCAGCCCCTTGCCGTAGCTTTCTGTTTTTCCGTCACGAACACTATGCAAAAAGGCGAGAATGCTCCGCACCACATAGAGTTTCTGATACCCCACACGGAAGGTTAAGCGCGGATAGCTTCCGCTGATGATGGAAAGCTGGGGAACAAGATGGGCGAGCTCACGGGGCGCATCCTGCTGCTTCTGGGTCTTCTGCACATAGCTGTCCAGCAGAAGTTTTGCATAGATATTCGTTTCGCCTGAGGATGGGTCAAAGTTCTGAACATAACAAATCATTGCCGCCGCCACATGTTTGCAGATGCCGCATCGCCAAAACCTCTCGCAGTTGCAGTCCGTATCATGCACCTCATCATTGACAAGGCGAAAGTTCACCACATACCGCCTCGTTCCTTGCACCGTGCAGACCACTTCCCGGGCTGCGCCGTCGGTCGAGATGTCCATGCCCTGAACGCGCCCCTCCCGGTAATACTGCATCCCTGCGCTGTAGTCGTAAGGGAAAAACAGCTGCCTGACCTGCTCGAGATTCATGATGACGCTCCATTCCGCCTGCGGCAAAAGATCGATGGGGTTATGATGGTGTTATTGTAACACATTTTGCTGCAGGGGGAAAGGATGGGGGAGGGCGTGAAATATCAATTGCCCCTTTTTTTCTTCACACAAATACCCCTGCTTCCGTTTCCGAAAGCAGAGGCACTCATCATATTCATCTATTCAGCTGATACTTTTACAGGTTCTGCCCATGCATGCGCATGGCCAGCTGCGCCTTGACCATGGTATATTTTTTCTCCGGCACGTGCAGCACTTTACCGGTGGTTAAAGTGATTTTGAACCGAGCAATGGACTGGACATAGTCCGGGTTCACCAGGTAGCTTTCATGGCACCGCAGGAAGAACCTTGCGTACTTTTGCCCGATCATGGACAGGGACTCCACCGTCTCCATTTCCTGATCAACGGTGTGAATCAGCGCATGGCTGCCCGCGCTTTCCGCGTAGGTGATCTGCCCCCAGTTCAGGTAGAACATGGACTTGCCCACCCCCCGGAAGGAAAGCCTTTCGGCACTCATGTCCCCTGCCAGGGGGCGGCTGGGAGGCGGCAGGCTGCACAAAGGTTTTGCTGTAGTTGGTGGGATAAATCACGTCCTGCACGTCATAGGCAATGGCATTGGACAGGTGGCAGAGGCGAATCGACGGCCGATCCTCCTGCATGCTCCAGGTGATGCTGCACCGCTGATGCACCCGGTTGGTGCTGCCGTCCGGCCAGAAGGTATCCACCGTGTACATCGCCATCACGTTGAAAACCTTGGTGCTGCCAATGGGCACGGGAACCACCGTCATGTCGCTGACGGCAAAACGCAGGGTCTGTTTCTCTGCCCGGAAGGCATCCAGCAGGGCTTGCCGTGTGCGGATCACCTGCCCCTCTGCCGGGCCAATCCACAGCACATCCTCATGGCATAGGTCGAGGAAGGGCTGAATATCATTCTGATAGTACCGGGTAATAATTTCCATGGTTTGGTCGGCCACATCCTGCATCCGCATCGGCATCCTCCTCCCGGCGCAGTGCCCTTTTCTTTATGCTAAAGCATTTGCCTGCCGTTGTCAAGTTTACGGCGATAAGGAAGGAGCACTTTGCCGGTGGGGAGAAGCCTCAACGATTCCGCTTAAAGGAACAGGCCGATCAAATCACCAGGCTGATCAGGCCTGCTTGCCGGCGACGGCAACGCCTTCAGAGTCCTTCTTGGCATGGAAGTAAGCACGGAGAGAGTTCACCACGATGGTCACGCCCAGCACCATCAGCAGCACAGCCAGGATCAGCTGCAGGCCTTCCACCATGAAGGTGCCCGTGCCTGCGGTGAAGGCATTCACCAGTGCGATGGTCTTTTCCACCAGTGCCGTGCCGGTAACAGCCAGCATGATCACCAGGGGCGGGAACACCATCTTGTTGTTCCGTCCGGTCACCTTCAGGAACACGCTCAGGGTCACCAGCACCAGGGCGCTCAGCAGCTGGTTGGCAGAGCCGAACAGGGGCCAGATGTTGGTGTAGCCGATCTGGGTCAGCACATAGCCCAGTGCCAGGGTCAGCACGGTAGAGAACACCTTGTTGCACAGCACCTTCCGCCACAGGGGAGCGTGCTCCATGTCATCCACACTGAACAGCTCCTGGAAGCACATACGGCCGATACGGGGCACAGCATCCAGGGTGGTCAGTGCCAAGGCAGACACGCACATGGTCATGAAGCAGTTGGCCACATACTCAGGCAGGCCGAAGCTGGTCAGGAAGCTGGCAACGCCCGTGGAGAACACCTGGAAGGGCGTACCGGAGGCAGGGGTGCCGTCCGCAGCAGCCATAGAACCGGCCACGCACAGGGCAACCACGGCCAGCAGGCTTTCCAGCACCATGGCGCCGTAGCCTACCTTCAGCATATCCTTTTCATTGGCGACCGTCTTGGAGGAAGTACCGGAGGAAACCAGGCTGTGGAAGCCGGACACAGCGCCGCAGGCAACCGTGATGAACAGCATGGGGAACATATCGCCCAGGCTGGCGGTGAAACCGGTGAAGGGCTTCAGGTTCATGGTAGGATGGGCCACCAGCAGACCCAGCACAGCACCGGCGATCATGCCGATGAACATGTACACCGTCATGGCGTCACGGGGCTGCTTCACCAGCCAGATGGGCACAACGGCAGCGAAGAAGATGTAAGCGAAGACCACCAGTGCCCATGCGCCCTTGCTCAGGTACACAGGGAACATCATGCCCAGGGCGAGGGAAGCGAAGGTGAAGACCAGACCCAGCACGGTTTCCTTCCAGCCGGTGAACTTCCACTTCCGCTCGATGAGACCAAAGATCATGGCGAAGCCGATGAAGAACAGGGAGATAGAACCGGCGGCGCCGTTCACCTGAGCGTTGGCCACCAGGGTGGTGACCCCATCGGTAACGGTGTAGGCATTGAAGGTGCCCACCACCATGTCAGCGAAGGCAGCGATGACCAGCAGGGTGAACAGCCAGCAGAACAGGAGGAACAGCTTCCGTCCCAGCTTGCCGATATACTTTTCAATCAGCAGACCCATGGACTTGCCTTCGTTCTTCACGCTGGCGTACAGTGCGCCGAAGTCCGTCACAGCGCCGAAGAAGATACCGCCCAGCAGCACCCACAGCAGCACCGGCACCCAGCCGAACACAGCTGCCTGAATCGCACCGGTTACAGGACCGGCACCTGCAATGGAGGAAAACTGGTGCGCGAACACCGTGTTGCTGTCCGTGGGCACGTAATCCTGACCGTCTTCCTTGGTAACGGCAGGGGTCTTGGCTTTAGGATCAATGCCCCACTTGTTTGCCAGCCAACGGCCGTAGAGCAAATAAGCAGCCAGCAAACAAACAGCAGCGATCAGGACGATTACCAGGGTATTCATCTTCGAACACTCTCCCTTCTTACTTGCCAACATTCCTCTGCAAACGAAAACGCCTCCGTCTTCCCACCCCGCCAAAGGGGATGGATGAAGACGAAGGCGTTGAATCCTCCGCGTTACCACTTCATTTGCCGTCTAAAAAAAACGGCCTCTCACTGCGACTATTCCCTACCGGAAAGACATCGCGCTCCCTTTTAACGGTGGGACACCGGCTCAGAATTACTCATGCCTTGGCACTTTCATCGAGCTGCTCGCAGGTGATAACTGCCGAAACCGCTGCCGGCTTGCACCATACGCCGACTCTCTGAAAACGGATGCCTTCGGAAGCTTTATCCCGGTCATCGCAGTTGAATGTTGACAAGGGACATTATATCGCCATCCCTTATGCATGTCAATACGGTTTTTCCAAAATACATTCGAAAAACAATTTGCTTCCCCGAACGTTCGGATGCTTGGTTTTCCCGATTCGTTCCGCCCAGGCCAGCCTGTGCATTATGCATATTTATTGCTTGTATCAGTATACTTATCCCACAAAAATCGTCTTTTTTCAGCACTCCCCTTGACAGCGGCAGATGAATCCCTTATAATCCCCCCTGTCAAAACACAACGCTTTGACAGGGAGTAGTAAGCAGTACGTTCTCCTCCAGAGAGCCGCAGTTGCTGGGAGTGCGGCGTTGAACAAGCTGACTGAACTGGCCCTCGAGCGGTTCCGCTGATGACTTCGGTAGGCGGAAACGGGTTTCTCCCGTTACAGAGATAGGGTATACATCCCTTGGGATCGTACCTGAAGGAGCGCCGATCCGTCCATCCTCTGATGGCATCGGTAAAAGAAGAGTGGTACCGCGAGTAATTCGCCTCTTCGTGCATCAGCACGGAGAGGCTTTTTTATTACCCGGCGGGGCTCTTCCCCTGATCTCGGCCGGGTCAGGCGGCGGTTCTTCGAAGGAGATCAACCGAAAAGAACAAGGAGGTTTTCCTGATGGAGAAGAACATTGCTTTGATTCCCGGCGACGGTATCGGCCCGGAAATTGTTCGTGAAGCAGTTCACGTGCTGGACAGGGTGGCAGAAAGCTTCCGCCACACTTTTCACTACGAAGAGGTATCGATGGGCGGCTGCGCCATTGACCGCTACGGTTCCAGCCTGCCGGATGATATGCTGGCAAAAGCCAAAGCCGCCGATGCGGTGCTGCTGGGCGCGGTAGGCGGTCCCAAGTGGGATCATGTGCCCAAAGAAAACCGGCCTGAGCGGGGGCTCCTGCGGCTCCGTGCCGGGCTTGGGCTTTACGCCAACATCCGTCCTGCCCGGATTTTTCCCCAGCTCGCCCCGTCCTCTCCCTTGCGCAGCGACATTGTGCGGCAGGGCATCGACTTTGTGATTGTCCGTGAATTGATCGGCGGCGTGTACTTTGGCGAGCACCGGACGGAGGAACGTGACGGACAGCGTGTGGCCACGGACGTGATGTCCTACAGCGAAGAAGAAATCCGTCGCATTGCCCGTTCCGCCTTTGAAACGGCGCAGAAGCGTTCCCGCCGGCTTTGCTCCGTGGACAAGGCCAACGTGCTGGACACCTCCCGGCTGTGGCGAAAAACCGTGGAGGAAGTCGCCCAGGATTACCCGGATGTAACCCTTTCCCACATGTACGTGGACAACTGCGCCATGCAGATCGTTAAGAATCCCGCCCAGTTTGACGTGATCGTTACCGAGAACATGTTCGGCGATATCCTCTCCGACGAAGCCAGCATGATCACCGGCTCCATCGGCATGATTCCTTCCGCCAGCCTTGGCAATGGCGGCCGCGGGCTGTACGAGCCCATTCACGGCTCCGCCCCGGACATTGCCGGACAGGACAAGGCCAATCCCATCGGCACCATTCTTTCCGCCGCCATGATGCTCCGCTATTCCCTTGGTATGCCAAAGGAAGCGGATGCGGTGGAGCAGGCGGTGAACACCGTGCTGGAAAAAGGCTGCCGCTGTGCTGACATTGCCGCCCCCGGCGAGGCTGCCATCAGCTGCCAACGCACGGGTGCCCTCATTGCCCAGGAAATCAAAGCGAATTGATCATGTGGGAGGAATTACAAATGATTGCCATTGCTTCTTTGATTGTATTGGTGGGCGTGATCGCCCTGAGCGTTATCACCAAGAAAAATGCCGGCGTTATCGGTCTGGTGGCGGCTTACATCTTTGCCCTCATTGCCCATGCCTGCGGCACGGACATCAACGTCAGCAAGATTGTTACCAGCAACTGGCCCATGAGCGTGTTTTTCATCGTGCTGGCCACCACGTTTCTCTTCGGCATTGCCACACTGAACGGCACCACCCAGGCTCTTTCCAAGAACATTGTCTGCCTGGCACGGGGCAACGCCAAGGTGCTGCCCATTCTCTTTTTCCTGTTCGGAGCAGTCATCTCCGCTGCCGGGGCCGGCGGACTCATCGTGGCCGTGATCATGCCCGTTGCCCTGTATGTGGCGGTGGAAAACGGCATTTCTGTGCTGATGATGAGCCTTGTCACCATGGGCGGCATCATGGTAGGCGGCCTTTCCCCTTTGGCCATTAACGGCATTGTGGCACAGCAGCTTTCCGTATCCAACGGGATTATCGCCGAGGATCTTTCCGGCTACATGCCCCTGTGGGGTGCTTATGCCGCTGCTATGACCGTATTCTCCATGGCCGCCTACTTCATCTTCGGCGGACTGAAGCCTAAGCAAACCAATGCGGAAAAGCCTCACTTCGTTGCCTTCGACGCCAAGCAGTGGATGACCATCGCCGCCATCCTGGTGGTGCTGATCGGTGTCATCTTCTTCGGCCAGAACATCGGCCTGATCTGCTTTGCCTGCGCAGGCATTCTGCTGCTGGCAGGGGCAGTGGATCAGAAGAAGGCCATCGCTTCCATCCCCTGGAACACCATCATCCTGATTTGCGGCATGTCTGTGCTGATCTCCGTGGTGAACCAGTGCGGCGGCATTGCTTTCCTGTCCGACAAGCTGGAAAACGTCATTACCGCCAACAGCTCCCAGCCCATTATGATTGTTCTGGGCGGCCTGATGGGTGCTGTGTCCAGCGGCACCGGCGTGGTCATGCCCACCCTGATTCCCCTGGCTGCCGACCTGAGCAGCAAGCTGGGCATCTCCGCCATGACCATGGTCATCGGGGTCATCGTGGGCACCAACGGCGTGGTCATCAGCCCCCTGAGCACGGTAGGCGGCATCTGTGTCGCCTGCGCACCGGATACCGTTGACCGGGACAAGCTGTACAATCAGCTGCTGCTGTCCGCCGTGGCCTTCATCGGCTTCAGCGTGGTCTGCTCTTTGGTAGGCGTGTTCGGGGTATTTGGGTGAAAAGGGGTGTGAAAAAAGGAGCTGTCTAGCGGACAGCTCCTTTTGTGTCACTTATTATCCTTTCCCTTCCCCGCCATTTTCCGGCTTCAGCTTATTCAGCAGGTCGCTCAACACATCCCGTTGCTTTTCGCCGATCATGCCCACGGCATTGGCGGCCGTCATGGAAAGGAACATGCCGATCAGCCGCAGGAACATCTTCCGCATTTCCGGGTTCATGCTCCGCACGCCGGCAAGGATCATAGCGGCAGACTTCAGCTTTTCCCCGGAAAGCTGGGCCAGGGTGGTAGCATCGGTGGAGGTCAGCACGTCAAACAGGGCTTCCACGAACTCTTTCCGCTCATCCTTGGTGCAGGCTTTCAGCCATTCATGCAGGGTTTCGTCCATGAGAAGGCTGGTGGTGGTGCGCTCACCGGCAACGAAGTCAGTGCCCAGCACCTGCCACTTGAAAGCATCGTGCTGCCAAAGGGATACGGACAAAGACTTCACAACGGTGTAGTTGGCATGATAGTTCATCAGCAGCCCCACCACGGAGGCTTGCGGAATCACCGAATGCATCACCGGAAGAATCCGGGCATAGCCTTCACCGGCCATGGTGGCATCGTCCAGGCCGGGGCCGTCGAAGCTGTACACGCTGTCAATCCGAGCCTGCACCTCCGGCGCCGCATGCGCCGCCGCATAGGCTGCCAAGTTGCCGCCCTTGCTGTGTCCGGAAACCCGCAGCTTACCGGGACGGGCTGATGCAATCATCTCCAGAAACTTCTTGGCGTTCTCCTGGGCAGGCACGGAGGTTTCGTAGGACATGTCAAAGTCCTCCCGCCAGCCTACCAGAGTGCTGTCCGTGCCCCGGAAGGCCACAAAGGTGCTGCCGTCCTCCATATCCGCCGCATAGGCAGAGAACTGCATGGCTCGTTCCGTATCAATCGCATCAATGTAATGGTGTACCTTCATGTTGCGGAACCGCACCGTTTCTGCCATGGTGTACAGCAGGGTGCGCCACTGCTCGAAGTACACATTGCCCGTCCGCTGGGGAAGATCCAGCATGGGCGCCATATCGCACAGGCGAATGCCTTCTTCCCCGGCTGCTTCCAGGCAGGAAAGCACATTGTAGCTGAAGCTGGCCATGATCAGGCTGTCCACGCCGCACCAAGGGGCAACGGCCAGGCTCAGGTCTCCGCGCCAGGCAAGGTAATCCATCATGTTTGCCATTGCTTTTATTCCTCCAGTGATCCGTCCTGTTTCAGCAATTCAAACTCTTCCCGGGAAATCAGGCACATGCGAGGCTTTGCTCCATCCTTCTGGGAAACCACACCCCGCTTTTCCATTTCATCCACCAGCCGGCCTGCCCGGGCGTAACCGATGCGCAGGCGCCGCTGCAGCATGCTGGTGGAGGTCTGTCCGTCCTGCACGGTCATCTCAATGGCCTGCTGCAGCAAGTTGGCATCACTGTTGCTGTCATCCTCCGCTGAGGTGATTTCATCCACTGCCAAGTCTCCGTTATTGGCGGACTGCATGCTTTCCAGCTGTTCAATCACGTTCGGGTCGTACTCGCTGGGGTTTGCCCGGCGGATGAAATCCGTAATGTTGTTGACTTCCTCATCCGTCAGGAAGCAGCCCTGCACACGGATGGGAGTAAACTCCCCGTTGGGCAGATACAGCATATCGCCGTAGCCCAGCAGCTTTTCAGCGCCGGGACGGTCAAGGATGGTTCGGCTGTCCACATAGCTGGACACCTTGAAGGCAATCCGGCTGGGAATGTTGGCCTTAATCAGACCCGTGATCACGTCCACCGAAGGCCGCTGGGTTGCCACCACCAGATGGATACCGGCCGCACGTGCCAGCTGTGCCAGGCGGCAGATTCGCTCCTCCACGTCCTTGCGGCAGGTCATCATCAGGTCAGCCAGCTCGTCAATGATAATGACGATGCTGGGCATGTATTCTTCCCCGTCCTCCAGCTTGTTGTTGTAGCCTGTGATTTCCCGAACGCCTTTTTCCTTGAACTTGTTGTACCGCTCCATCATTTCCGCCACGGCCCATTCCAATGCGCCGGCGGCCTTGTGAGGATCGCTGACCACAGGGATCAGCAGGTGAGGAATATTGTTGTAGCACTGGAGTTCCACCACCTTGGGATCCACAAGGATCATGCGCACTTCCTTGGGAGAAGCGCGGAAGAGGATGGAGTTGATCATGGCGTTCACGCACACGGATTTACCGCTGCCGGTGGCACCGGCAATGAGCAAGTGGGGCATCTTCGCTAGGTCGCAGATGATCGGCGTGCCTGCAATGTCTTTGCCCAGTGCCACGCACAGGGGAGACTTGGCCGCCTGCATGGCCGGCGTGTCCAGCACTTCCCGAAGAGTGACCTTAGACACACGGTGATTCGGCACCTCCACGCCCACCAGAGATTTCCCCGGAATAGGCGCTTCGATCCGAACCGATTTGACCTCCATGTTCATGGCGATGTTCCGATCCAGATCCGTGATTTTATTCACACGAATGCCGGAAGCGATCTCCAGCTCGAATCGGGAAATGGCAGGGCCATGGGTCACGTGCTTCACCTTGGCCGGCACCTTGAAGGACTGCAGGGTTTCTTCCAGTCGGCGGGAGCGGAGAGCATCCTCCTCCGCCGTTTCCGAGGAGGCAGGCTCCGGCATTTTGATCAGCGCAAAGTTAGGGTAAACATAGGGCAGCTCCTCCGGCTTTTCTTCCTCGTCCTCCGGCAGATCCGTACGCCGGGGCGGAAGCTTCAGTTCCGGCTTCCAGGCATCCTTGGGGGGCTCGGTCTGCAGGTGAGGCACAGGAACTCTTTCCTGCTGGGCAGCCTGCTGACGGCGGGTAGGCCGCTCCTCCCAGGGGGGCATATCATCGTCCGCTGTTGCTTGGGGCGGAACCTGCTCCATGCGCAGCTGGGTATTTACCGGAGTGCGACGATGGGGAGCATGGCTCTGTTCCGGCTCGATCTCATGAGTCTGCTGCATTTGGTGCAGCTTTCGGGTAATGGGCGTTTCCTCATTTGCTTCCGCTTCAGCAGGCGCAGTGGGTACGGCATGGTAGCGTCCCGTTGCCTGGCGAATGGTGGTCGCCCCGTCGTCACGCCAGGAAGGAGCGGCATAGTTGTTCGGTGCCTGCCAAGCATCCTGCCGAGTATTGTTTTCCGTCCCGGCCGTGCGCGAAGGCCGTGCAGGCTGATAAGCAGACTGAGGCTGGCGTACCGGCTGGGCGTTGTTCTGCCGAGGCTGCGGCTGCTGCACAGGCTGCATGGGCTGGGTGTTCCCCTGCCATGTGGGCTGTGTTTGCTGCACAGGCTGTTCCGGCGGGAAGGAAGCCCGGCGAGGTGCATCAGGGTTCTGCCAGGTTTCCCCGGTGGCACTGTGCTGCACCTTGCCCTGTTTCTCCCCCCGGCGGCCGAAAATACCGCCGAGCTTGCCGGCCTTATTCGTGTTTTGCTCCTGCTGCAAGGCTTGGGTGTAGTCTGCCTGCTCGTAAATCATGTCTGCCGAGGTCACAGGCACATACTGCTCCCCTTGGGTTGGCTGAAATCCGTTTTGTTCCGTGGTTTGATAAGGTGCTGCCGCCTGTTGAGGCATATAGACTTGCTGAGATTGCCACACAGGGGCAGCGGGCTGAGGCTGAGCCCCCCACTGATCCACCGGCGGCGGATTATCATTGTACACAGGCATCTGCTGTGCTGTCTGCATTCTTTGCTGTGCTTCAGCAGCCTGCTGCTGCTGCCACAGCAGTTCCTGCTGCCGCAGGGCATCCTGCTCCTGCTGCTTCTGCTGATCTCGGGCTTTTGCCTTCTGCTGCACCTGACCAAAAAGCTTCTTCACATCCACACGGAAGAGCAGCAATCCATCTCCGATGCACAGCAGCACCAGCAGGATTACTCCGGGCACAATGCCGACGGTCTTCCAAATGGGCCATGCCAGCAGCATGCCCAGTCCGCCGCCGCCGGTACCCTTCCGGCCCAGTTCCCAGCCTCGGCTGAGGAACAGCTGATAGGAGTCTGCCGGGTTATATTTCGTTGCGTTCAGGTTCAGCAGGTAATCCATCAGGGACATATTCTGCCCGTTGTAGGCCGTGTGCATCACCAGTGTCAGGCAGGCAGCCAATCCCAAATAAAGCCCAGACACCAGCAGAAGTTCCCGGGGGGAAGTTTTCTTTTGGGTGGAGAGAATCATCAGCACGCCGCCCCAAATCGGGATGATAGGAAACAGCACAGTCAGACCGCCACACAGACCGCAGAACAGGGCGCGGATGCTGTCAAAGGCACTACCCTTCAGCTGCAGCCCGGCAGCCAGGAACACCAGCACGCCTAAAGCCACCAGAATCAGGCCGATCACAAAGCGCAGCTCCAACGTCCCGGCCGAATACTTGGGCGATGGTTTGCTCCTGTTATTTTTCTTTTGCTGCGCCATCCATGATCCTCCTTCAGTTCTCCCTTTATTCCAGCAGCATGAGACTCACCAGCACCCCGTCCTCATTGGCATGAAGACGCAGGGTGTGAGTGTCATAGCGGTAATAATCGCTTTCGCCGCTTTGCAGACGCTGACTGTCTGCTTCTTCTTCATTCAAGGCAACGGTATAATCCGGCTCCCCCAGCACCTGCCGCCACTCGCTTTGGCTGGTTTTGCCGATGCACAGCCCGTACAGGCTGCCCCGATCCATACGGATGCCCTGCACAACGCTGCTGTCCAGCGTCTCCGTCAGCCGATCCGTCATCAAATACACCGTGCGGAAAGCCGCACCGTCCAAGGAAATCAATCGACCGTTTTCATACAGATCCGGGTCAATGAGCAGTCCCCATGTATTCACCAGTTCCTGCACATTGTCACCAAGCTGCGCAGGGATCCCCGGCAGACTGCCGCTGTCCGCCGCCTTTTGAATGTCCGATCCATCCGAAAGGGTGACCATGGCCTCCGCACCGATGCGGCGGAGCACCGTCCCCTCTCCCGTTTTCAGGTAAGGCAGCAGTTCGCACCAGCTCAGGTGCACCGCCCCGGCCCGGTCGCTTAAGGTAGCAAGCTGGCTGATGGGATAGTACAGGGTCATGCCCGATGCATCCAGCGAAAAGTCCTCCGGCAGGGGCGTCAGCTCGCTGTTCATCAAATGAGCACTGAGCTCCGGCGCCAGCTCATCCTCCAAGTAGGAAGCAATGCCTGCCCGCGCCGCCTCTTCATCCTGAAACAGATCTGCCCAGGTGATGTTCTCGCCGCTTGCAAGATCCATGTTCAGGGTGGTATACACGTAGGTGGAGCGGCTGTCCGTTACCGCGCCTTCCGCCGTGAACACCGCCGACAGCACCTGACCGGCCAGGCATTGGGTATCTGCCTGCCAGGATACGTTCAGCTTCACCGCCGCAGAGGTGAGCAGAGTGGCACGCTCCAGCCGCTGACTGATTTGCCCGGCTTCCAGCAATGCCTGATTCACAAGGGTTGTTTGTTCCTCATCCAGCCCCTGAATCTGGGGATAATGGATACTCCCGCCGGGGAGATCCACCCCCGCATCCGTTAAGGTTAATGCATCCTCCTGTGCCAGGGCAAAGCAAGGCATCAAGAGCAACAGGAGTGTCGCAATCCATTTCTTCATCATCATACCGGCCCTCCGTCGGATTCTTATTGTACAGCATTTAACGAATGAACGCAAGTTTTTCATCCCCTCCCTTGCGAACATTTGTCCGATGATTGCTTTTCCCTTTGGGGCGTGATACAATAAGGGCGGAATCCGGAAGCTGCGCAAAGCAGCTTTTCAAAAGCCACGTAGTTAGTTAAAGCTAACGTTAAAGCAATACGATGGAGGAGATGTTCCGATGCTGTTCAAGGCACTGGGTCAGTCCACGAATCCGGCCGTGCTCTTCTTCCATGCCATGGGCGTTGTAGGCGACAGCAGCGAACCTGTGGCACGGGTGCTGGCGCAGCACTATTTTTGCATCATGCCCACCTCAACGGTGTACTGCCCAGGGCAGAAGTACGTCAGCAAGGCGGATGAGCTCCGTCAGATGGAAACCTTTCTGAAGGAACAGGGCATTACCCGGCTGGCGTTGGTAGTTGCTTCTTCCATCGGTGCGGATCTGGCCGTTGCCTTTCTGTCTCAAACCAAGGTGCCGGTTGACCACGTATTTATTGACGGCGGACAGTTTGCCCAGATCGGCAGCGTCACCCGACACATCATGGTGCCCTTCCTGTACCTGGCCATCAAGAGCCTGTACAGATCCAAGGGCAAGACGCTGAAGAAGATCATGTGGTGCGATGACGACAACATCAAGCCCTACTTCATTACCGCCGGTCAGGGTCTAACCTACGGCAACATACATCGGCAAATGGGCGACAGTCTGGTGAACGCTCCCCTCCCTGCCCTGCCTGAAAGCCTGCAAGCCCATTGCTTCTTCGAGTTCGGCAGCAAGGAAGATCATTTCAAATACCGGGATGCCGTCATGAAGGCCTACCCCAAGGCGCACTATCCGGTGTTCAGGGATTATGATCACATGCAGTATCAGATTCGTGACCCCAAGGGATTCGCCCAAATGCTGCTCACCATCATGAAAAAGGACGCCATGCCGGAGCTGGATTTTTTGCAGTGAGGGCGTGCAGGCGAAAGCAACTTTTTCGTGACATCTGCTAGGTTTTCGGCTATAATCTCACCTGATGTTTTATGGGGGGGGAAAGTGCTTGAAGCCTAACTATCAAAAGACCATGTACGCCTGCTTCATCGGCTACATTGTGCAGGCCATTGTCAACAACTTTGTGCCTCTGCTGTTCGTCACGTTCCAATCCACCTACCAGATTCCCCTGTCCAAGATCACCATGCTGATTACCATCAATTTCGCCATTCAGCTGCTGATTGATCTTTTGTCCGCCAAGTTTGTGGATCGGATCGGGTACCGAGTTTCCATCCTGATTGCCCACGCCATGTCCGCCCTGGGGCTGGTGCTGCTGACCATCCTGCCGGAGGTGCTGCCGGACGCCTTTGCAGGCATCCTGATTGCGGTAGCCATTTATGCCGTGGGCGGCGGACTGATTGAAGTGCTGATCAGCCCCATTCTGGAGGCATGCCCCACCGAGCACAAGGAGAAGGCAATGAGTCTGCTTCACTCCTTCTACTGCTGGGGACACATGGGGGTTGTGCTGCTGTCCACGGTGTTCTTCAGCATCTTCGGCATTCAGCACTGGAAAATCCTTGCCCTGCTGTGGGCAGTAATTCCCGTGGCCAACATGCTGCTCTTCGCCAAGGCACCCATCTACTCCCTGAATGAAGAGGGGGAAAAGGGTCTCTCCCTGAAAGAGCTGCTCTGCAACAAGATGTTCTGGGTGCTGATGCTCATGATGGCCTGTGCCGGCGCTGCTGAGCAATCCGTCAGTCAGTGGGCGTCCACCTTTGCCGAGCAGGGGCTGGGAGTCAGCAAAACCGTGGGCGATCTGACCGGCCCCATGGCTTTCGCTTTCCTGATGGGGCTTTCCCGGCTGATCTACGGCAAATTCGGCGACAAAATGGACATGGATCGATTCATGACCTTCAGCTGCCTGCTGTGCATTGCCGCCTACCTGTGCATTTCCCTGATTCCCAATCCGGTGGTCAGTCTGGCAGGCTGCGCCGTTTGCGGATTCTCCGTAGGCATCCTGTGGCCCGGCACCTTCAGCAAGGCTGCTGTGACCATCCGGGGCGGCGGTACGGCTTTGTTCGCCATGCTGGCACTGGCCGGGGATGTAGGCTGCTCCGGCGGTCCCACCCTGGCAGGCTTGATGTCCGGCGTGTTTGGCGACAACCTGCGCATGGGCATTCTGACGGCGGTAATTTTCCCTGTGCTGCTGCTGGTAGGACTGAAGCTGGCCGGAAAAAGCAAAGCCAAAGCATAATAGGTTTCAAGGCGCAAGCGTTTGTCGTTTGCGCCTTTTTATTGCTTTGCGTCGTCGTGGGTCAGGCTTTGACACAGCTTGAAAGAATTCTTGTAGAAGGTAATCAGCCCTTCCTGCTGCATTTTCCCCAGCTCCTTGGACAGGGCGCTTCGGTCAAGGTTCAGGTAATCCGCCAGCTGCTGCCGATTAAATGGAATTTGGAAGGTGGTGCTTCCGCTTTTCATGGACTGATAGGTCAGATAGGTCAGCAGTCGGCTGCGGATGGTTTTCCCGGAGGTGCAGAAGATGCGGGTAGACAGGGTCAGGTTCTTCTGCATGGATACCCGGAGCATGTTCCCCATCACCTTCATCGCCCAAGGCTCCTGAGCTTCCTGTGCCTGCAGCAGCTTTTCCGTATGCAGGAACAGAAGGGTGCAGTCCTCTGCCGCCACGGCATCCACCATCAGCGGTTCTCGGCACAGGGCATAAGTTTCTCCAAATACCTGGCCTTCGGAAACGCTGCTGAGAATGGATCGATCCCCCCACAGGTCAATGTTTTCAATGTAGACCATGCCGCTGAGCACCATGCCCATTTCCTTGGTCATGGTTCCGGCACGGAAAATGGTTTCTCCTTTTTGATACGCCGCCTGACGGCAGCAGGGGCTTGTCCGCATCTGCAGCTGTTCTTCTTCCGTCAGCCCTGCCAGCAAGGGCGCAAGCATTTTTCCCATGGTCTCTCCTTTTCGTTGTTAAAACAACGGATGTGCTGTGCCGATTGTACTATACTAAGGATGCTGAATCAAGCAGAACATTGACGCCCTCGAGGTTTCAAAGGAGGAGTTCATCATGATCCGCAGAATTATCCACATCGATGAAGACAAGTGCAATGGCTGCGGCGCCTGCGCAAGCGCCTGCCATGAGAACGCTATTGAAATGGTCAACGGCAAGGCCAAGCTCATGCGTGACGACTATTGCGACGGCATGGGCGACTGCCTGCCTAACTGCCCCACCGGTGCCATTACCTTTACCGAGCGGGAAGCCGCCGCCTATGACGAGGCTGCCGTGATGGCCAACAAAGCCAAGAAAGAGCAGCAAAAGGCGGAAGCTCCTGTCTTCCACGGCTGCCCCGGCAAGCAGATGCGGCAGCTGCATCCTCAGGCCGGTGCGCCCGTGCAGACCTCCACCGGCGTCATGACCTCTCAGCTGGGTCAGTGGCCCTGCCAGATCAAGCTTGTTCCTATCAATGCGCCGTATTTCAAGGATGCGAAGCTGCTCATTGCCGCCGACTGCACCGCCTATGCCTATGCCAGCATGCATCAGGAGTTCATGCAGGGACGAATTACTCTCATCGGCTGCCCCAAGCTGG
Source organism: Clostridia bacterium (assembly GCA_030529995.1). Classification (GTDB taxonomy): domain Bacteria; phylum Bacillota; class Clostridia; order Christensenellales; family Aristaeellaceae; genus CAKUFA01. The sequence continues at coordinate 10,519 of JAUMVT010000030.1, read as the reverse complement.
ATGCCGTGGATTACAGCGAAAAGCTGACGGAAATCATCCGCAGCAATGACATCAAGAGCGTTACCGTTGTGCGCATGGAAGTTCCCTGCTGTGGCGGACTGGAGATGGCCGCCAAGAAGGCCTTGCAGCAGAGCGGGAAGTTCATTCCCTGGCAGGTAGTTACCATTTCGATTGACGGTCACATCATTGACCGATAATGAAGGAGGAAGTTTCCCATGATGAAGAATATCGATAAATCCCAGGTTCTGGTGCTGAAAGAGCAGGTTGCCTATCAGGATGGTCAGGTGGTCAGCAAGACCCTAGCGCAGAACCGTGCCGTCAGCGTTACCCTGTTTTCCTTTGACAAGGGTGAAGAAATCAGCACCCATGCTTCCGGCGGCGATGCCTTTGTCACCTGCCTGGACGGCGTAGGGCGGATCACCATCGACGGTGTGGACTATGAACTCCATGAAGGCGAATCCATTGTGATGCCTGCCGGTCATCCCCATGCCGTGTACGGACAGGAGCGGTTCAAGATGCTGCTGGTGGTGGTGTTCTGAGGAGAGAGCATGGAACGCAGCTGCACAAGTTGTAGCTGCGTTCCGATGATGTATAAATTTGCTGGCAAAGTTACTATTACCATTTGCAATAGTCGAAGTTTTCTTCGTCCAGTGCTTCCCGAATGAAGACGCTGATGGACATAACCGTTCCTGTCTCAACATCATCTTCAAGCCAATATCCTGCTTCGGACTCGAAATCTTCATTCCAGTCGCTGTATGACAATGTGGAATCCAATTTCTTTGCTTCAGCGATGCTCATACCGGTATGAATACCATTCGGAAGGCATCCGGCGTAGTTCTCCCAAACTATAATTTTGAACAGCTTATCATTTCTTGCAAAGAATAAACTGATGATCCCTTCGACAACGATAACTTTCCACGGATTCGGAATCGTTTCTGATGAGCTTTCCCACAGTTCTTCAACATAACCGACCTTTGCAGAATCTAGGACCGCTTTCGCAGACTCAATATTCTGATAGAGTTCAAAGGAAGCGGTTCCTTTGAATGGAATAATTTCTTCCCTGTACATCATTTGAAATACCTCCTAAATAGTAATTTTGCCTTTTCCACACCATCTGTCTTATACTGTTCCGGTGCGCCATCAATTATTTTATGAATGCCGGTGTCAATCGTACTAATTTTCACGTAAGGGACATTTCCGTGACGTTTACTTCCTGGAGAAACTTGAACTTGTGCAATATTTCGATCTTTGCTTGAATTTCTTGGACAAGCTTGCATTCAGTATAGCACACGCCATGTGAAATTTCCAGTGTTTTCATAATGAACAGTTGACCAAGTTTTCCCGTCATTCCCTTGACTTGCAAGCGGTTAGTCATATATAATCGCCCGTAGGAGGGTGATGATCATGAGAATTCTTGTTGCCGTGCTGTTCTACCTGCTGTACTGGGGCATCTGCTTCCTCTGCACCGGAGGCGATCAGAAGAATCTGCTGGGGCTCCGTTCCTACCCCAAGAAGGTACAGGAACGGGTGCGTGCGGAAAAGTCACTGGCAGACAAGGTGCCGGCGGCGAAGCCTGTGATGACGGTGCTCATCAGCAACCTAGTGCTGTTTACGGTGGTCTTTTCCCTGCTGGGCATCATTCTGAAAAGCGTTCTGGCACTGGACAGCTACCTGTCCGCTTTCCTGTACTTCCTTTTGTTAGGGGAAGGGCTGGGGCTTTTCGACCTGCTGGTGATTGATCTGCTCTGGTGGCGGAATACCCGCCGGATTCGCTTCTCCTTCCTGCCGGAAAAGGAAGCCTATCAGGATCCTGCCATGCATGTGGATTCCTTTCTGCGGGGCATTCCGCTCTTTGCGGTGATGGCAGCCCTGACCGCAGGCATCGTTACGCTTTTGTAAGTTGCCCCTTGACATTCAATTTGAATCTGTTACAATGGCACTTGTTCGTCGGAGGGCAATCTGTTCAAGGAAACATGAGCCGGATAAGGCGCAGACTGAAATGTCTGTTCCTGATCCGGCTCTTTTTTGCAAAAAGGAGGAACGAACATGGATTTGCTGAACGGCAAAATCAAGTCCCTTTACTTCAAGTACCTGAGCGCCGCCTTTGGCAGTGCGCTGATTTCCTGCATCTACGGCGTGGTGGATATGGCCATGGTGGGACAGTATCACGGCCCCAACGGCACGGCGGCACTGGCGGTCGTTGCCCCTGTGTGGAACATTATCTACAGCCTGGGGCTGCTGATGGGCATCGGCGGCAGCGTGATTTTCAGCACCAAGCGGGGCAGCAACGCCGTTCATGACGGTAGCGAAATGCAGTACTTTACCGTCTCCGTCATGGGCTCGGTGCTGCTGGCCATTTTAAGCTGGGTGGGCATCTTCTGCTTTGAGCAGCCTGTGCTCACCTTCTTCGGCGCGGATGAAAGCCTGCTGGTCATGGCTGAAACCTACATGGCACCCATCCTGTGGGTTTTCCCCTTGTTCCTGTTCAATCAAATGCTGGCGGCCTTCCTGCGGAATGACAACGATCCGGGTCTGGCCACCTTGGGCGTATTGTCCGGGGGCATCTTCAACATTTTCGGCGATTACTTTTTCGTGTTCACCTGCGATATGGGCATCTACGGTGCCGGTCTGGCAACGGCCATCGGCTCCGCCATTTCCTTCGTTGTGATGCTGACCCACTTCGTGAAGAAGACCAACACCCTGCATCTTGTGAAGCCCAACCGCATCCTGCGGAAGCTTCGGGAAATCACCGTGACCGGGTTCTCCACCTTCTTTATTGACGTGGCCATGGGCATCCTGACAGTGCTGTTCAATCGGCAGATCATGAAGTACCTGGGCACCAACGCCCTGGCCATTTACGGCCCCATCATCAACGTGAGCACCTTTGTGCAGTGCTGTGCCTACAGCGTGGGGCAGGCTGCTCAGCCCATCATCTCCACCAACTACGGTGCAGGTAAGGGTAGCCGCATCCGGGAAACTCTGCGCTTTGCCCTGTGGACGACTGCCTTTTTCGGTCTGTTCTGGACAGCCCTCAGCATGGCAGTGCCCAAGCTCTACATCCGCATTTTCATGACCCCTACCGACGAAATTCTGGCCATGGCTCCCGGCATCATCCGTGCTTACGCCCTGTCCTTCCTGCTGCTGCCGCTGAACATTTTCTCCACTTACTATTTCCAGGCCATTATGAAGCCCTCCGCGGCCTTTGTGGTATCCGTGGCAAGAGGCCTGGTTATCAGCGGCGCATTGATCCTGATTCTTCCGACGGTTGTCGGCGCAGATTCCCTGTGGTACGTCATGCCCGTCACCGAGCTGGTGGTTATGGTTTACGTGGTGGCCATGATGAAAAAAGAAACTGCCGCCTTGCCGGAAAGGGAATAAATCTCAATCAGCCAAATCAAAAGTGGGAGGAAACGCTACATGCGAATCCTCCCGTTTTTTAATTCACCGTTTCCCCGGTGAGGGCTTTCCAGCCTGCCCGGAGTGCTTTCTGGTTGGTCACACCGTACTTGGGGTCGGCGGCTTCGCACTCTGCCATTTCCCGCAGGAAGTGGACACAGTTCTGACCATTGAAGTTATTGTCCTTGATGCTCTGTCCGCCGTGAGCCACGTTGTGCATGGTGGCAACCGTCCACTGGCCGTTGGGCAGCAGGACGTATACGAACTTAACAGGCTCCCAAGCAACAACACCGCCAAAGGCTTCCATCATCTTGGCCGTATCATCGGCGGTCATGGGTTCCACATCGGCATGGCGACCCAGGGAATACAGATGCAGGGTAAAGCCGATTTTCGTTTCCGGGTCATAGACGTAAATGGAGCTCTTGCCCTTCAGGATGGGCTTCACTTCCGTGTACCAGTACATCAGCTTGATTTTGCTCTTATCAGGGGCTGTCGCCGTGGCAGTGGATCCGGAACTGCTGCTGTCGCTGGCAGACTTGGCAGAGGAGGAATACAGCACCTTATAGGTGCCGCTGCCTGCTACGCCGTCCATGGTCAGGTTGTTGTTTTTCTGGAACGCCACAATGGCGGAAACCGTGCCGGAACCATACTTGCCGTCCACCGTGCCGGTGTAGTAGCCCAAGGTTTTCAGCTGGGTCTGCACGCTCTTTACATCATCGCCGGTATCGCCGGAACGCAGGGTTCTGGACGGGGTGGCAGCCGGAGTAGCCGTAGGCGCAGCGGTTTCCGTCTTGGTGTATTCCTTGGCATTATCGGAAAACAGCACGCTGTAGGTGCCGGTGCCTGCTGCACCGTCCGCCTTCAGGCCATTCTGGGTCTGGAAGGTGACAATGGCCGCCACCGTGCCGGAGCCGTACTTGCCGTCCACCGTACCGGTATAGTAGCCCAGGGCTTTCAGCCGAGTCTGAACGTTCTTCACGTCATCGCCGGAATCGCCGGAACGCAGGGTTCTGGCCGGAACCGTGCTGGCCGGAGTTGGTGTCACCACCGTTTCACTGTAGGGAATGGCCGCATCGGAATAAAGCACCTTGTAAGTGGATGTACCGGCCAGGCCATCAGCATGGAGGCCGTTGGCTGCCTGGAAGGCGGACACCGCTGCCATGGTGCCGGTGCCGTACTTGCCATCCACCTTGCCGGTGTAATATTTCAGGGTCTTCAGCCGGGTCTGAACACTTTTCACGTCATCCCCCTGATAGCCCTTGCGCAGGGTGCGGGAAGGAACCGTTCCGTAAGGATTTGGCGTGGGGGTGGGGGTGGCAGGCGCAGGGGTCACGTTGCTGACCTCCCCTGCCAGCACCTTTTCCATCCGCTGCAAGGTCTGCTTGCCGGCCTTGCCGTCCGCACTCAATCCCTGAGCCCGCTGAAAAGCCGTTACCGCCTGCTGGGTTCCCGTGCCGTAGCGGCCGTCTGCCTTGCCGGCACTGAAGCCCAGCTGATTCAAGGCCTTCTGCAGCAAAGTCACTCGTGCACCCTTGCTGCCGTATTCCAGCTTGTCATAATTTCCACTGAAATAGCTGCTTGTGGTGGTGGATGTGCTGTCCGAAGAAGAGCTGCCGGAAGCAAGCTGGTACACCAAGGCCTGGGTCTGCTGCCCTGCCTTGCCGTCCACCGTCAGGGCATGATCCTGCTGAAACTGACGCACGGCTTTCTCGGTGGCAGAGCCATACTTGCCGTCCGCACTGCCCACACTGTAGCCCAGCTGCTTCAGTGCCGTTTGCAGCTGCTGCACGGCAGCGCCCGTATCATTGTAGCGCAGCACCGTGTAGGTATCCGCCAGCGCAGCGACAGACACAAGCCATGCAGCCAGTGTCAATAGCAGCAGAATCCTGCGCTTGTTCATGGGTATGCCTCCTTACCACAAGCCGAAAATTGCTTAATGATGAAGCAAGTATATCAAATGTTGACGACTTTGTAAATAGATATGACGATTATGTTACAAAACTGTGTAGCAAAATTTTTGTATTCGGCCATTGCAGTACCCGTCAGGCGCAAAAAACGCAGTCCCCGCAAAGGAGGCTGCGTTCTATCGTTGGTTGTTTTACGCCTGCTTGGCCAAGGGTTCTTCCTTGGGAGAAAGCACATAGGCCACCACATAGCCCACGGCGAAGGTTGCCAGGGACACCAGCACGGTTACCAAGGTCACGCCGGTCATATCCGTTGCCATCAGAATGGCCACGGGGCTGGCGGTCACAAGGCCCAGAATGGCGGCGTAGGTCCAGCCCTTGTACTTGGCAATCAGCACCTCAATCAGCTTGGCAATGGCGAAGATGCCGATGACAATACCGATGCCGAAGGGCAGCAGGATGCCCACGTTCGCCAGCACGGAAGACCAGTTGCCGGCAAACAGGGAGCTGGTCAGCCCCTTGATGCTGGCAATCACAGGCTCATAGTAGCCCATGAGCTTAAGGATCATGGAACCGCTGACACCGGGAATCACCATGGTGGCAGAGGCCAGCGCGCCCAGGAACAGCAGCTTGATCACTTCCACGAAGCTGAGGGTTATGGTGGTCACGTTTTCCTTCTGGATGATTTGCAGCACAATGATCAGTGCAAAGAAGAGAACGAACAGGATGCCGCCTACAGCGCCCATCTTCTCTCCCTTCAGCTGCTTGATGATGGCAGGCAGACCGCCCAGGATCAGGCCGATGAACAGGGTGTTGGTGGGCAGGGGATAGGTATCGAATGCCCAGGTGATGACGAAGCTCAGCCCTGCAATGGCCACCACCATGCCGATGGCAAAGGGCAGCAGGGTCATGATGGATTTCTTAAACTGCTTGAAGAGGTGGGTGATGCTGTGAATCAGCGTGTCGTAGATGCCCATGGAGACCATCATCGTGCCGCCGCTGACGCCCGGAATAATGTTGGCCAGGCCAATGACCAAGCCGCGCAGAATGTCTAGCAAGAACTTCATGGTTCAGTGACTCCTCCAGCTCAAAAATTTCTTTGACAATATAACATGAAGAAACAGAAACGTCAACACGATTTCCTGCCGCTTCCGCTATGAGCAAATAATTTTACAATTGGATGGAAGACAGCTTTACAACCTGCAAGGGATGTGTTATTATTTATCCACAGGTTTATCCACATTTTTTCCACAAGAAAGAGGATGACAGGATGCGCTGCCAGTACTGTAACTGCACGGAGAGCAAGGTAATCGACTCCCGCCCCACAGAGGACGGCAACAGCATCCGCCGCAGAAGAGAATGCGTCAACTGCGGCCGCCGCTTTACCACCTATGAGAAGATTGAAATGCTGCCCCTGATGGTGGTCAAGCGGGACGGGCGCCGGGAAGCCTTCGATGTGCAGAAGGTGAAAAGCGGCATGCTCAACGCCTGTGAAAAGCTTCCCGTGTCCCTGAAGCAGATTGACCAAATGGCAGAGCGGGTGGAGCAGCAGGCCTACAGTTCCTCGGACGGAGAGATCCCCAGCCAGCGCATCGGGGATATGGTCATGGAGGAGCTGAAGAAGCTGAACGATGTCGCCTATGTGCGCTTTGCCGCCGTATACCGCAAGTTTACCGACATCAGCGATTTCATGGAGGAATTGCAGAAGCTGGTTGCGGAAAACAAGCATAACGCACCTGAAGCCTAACATTCCTTGCCGCAAGCCTGTGCGCCTGCGGCTTTTTATGATTGGCGGTTCCTTGTGCATGCTGTTGCGAAAGCAAAAAAAACGTGGTATGATAACAGGGAGTTTCAAGGAGGAACGAAGAATGAATCGCAATGAAAGCTTTGCAGCTCCGCAGGTTAATGCACTGAATGTGCGGCTCGCCTGGGCTTCCCTTGAAATGATCGTGGACGATGTGCCGGAGATTCAAGTGGTGGTGTCCGGCGACGAACACGACGTAACTGACCTGAAAATCTCCTGCAGCGACGGGAAGCTGCTGCTGGAGCAGCCCACCTACGGGCTGACCATGAAGCTGAACACCGAGCGGTGGATGCAGCTGTTTGTCCGTGTGCCGAAAAGCTGGAAGGGTGCGGCAAGCATCAGCACCATCTCCGGCGCTGTGAACGTGCGGGGACTAACCGGCACGGATCTTTCCCTGGAAACGGTTTCCGGCGACCTGCGCACCATGGGCATGAGCTGCATGAATCTGAACCTGAAGACGGCCACCGGGGACATTCATGCCATGAACATCACCTGTGACGGGCTGAACCTTCGGTCTGTTTCCGGTCAGGTGAAGGTGCAGAACGTAAGTGCCCGGCAAGTGAAGACCATGAACGTCAGCGGAGAAACCACGCTGGAATTTGTTGAGCCCTTTGAAAAGGTAGACGGCAACACCGTATCGGGCAATATTCGCCTGTACGCCCCCATGACGGAGGCGGATGCGACCCTGTCTTCCCTGAACGGCCGGGTACGTACCAGCGGCGTGTTCCTGAAGGAGAACGCCCCTGTCATTCGCATCAACAGCATTTCAGGCGATCTGGAAATTCACGAAAACAGTAAAGTCGAGGAGGAATAACCCATGGGAAGACAGAATTTCGGCGGCTTTGGCGGCGGTGCCAACATGCAGCAGCTGATGCGGCAGGCACAGAAGCTGCAGCAGCAGATGGCCGAGGCACAGGAAGCCTTGGACGCGAAGGAATACGAAGCTGCCTCCGGCGGCGGCATGGTATCCGTTAAGGTTTCCGGCAAGCGGGAGCTGACCGGCATTACCATCAATCCTCAGGTGGTGGATCCTGACGATATCGATATGCTGCAGGATCTGATCATGGCCGCCGTGAACGAAGCCCTCCGCAAGGGTGAGGAAGCACGGGAAGAAGCCATGGGCAAGATGGCTCCCGGTATGGGCGGCATGTTCTGATGGCAGGACAAATCGAATCCATCCAGCGGATGGTATCGGAATTGTCCCGCCTGCCCGGCATCGGGCAAAAGACCGCCCAGCGGCTGGCTTATCACATTGTGAGCATGCCGCTGGATGACGTCCGCTCCCTGGCCACCGCCATTTGGCAGGGGAGGAAGACCATCCGCTATTGCTCCGTCTGCGGCAATTATGCCACGGAGGAGCTTTGCGATGTGTGCAAGGATCAGGAGCGGCACAACGGACAGATCTGCGTGGTGCGTGATCCCCGGGATGTAGCCGCCATGGAGCGGATGCATGACTATCACGGACTGTATCATGTGCTGCACGGCACCCTGTCCCCCATGGACGGTGTGGGGCCGGATGATATCCGTATTAAGGAACTGATGACCCGCCTGACAGACGGCAGTGTAACGGAGGTTATCCTTGCCACCAACCCGGACGTGGAGGGCGAGGCGACGGCTACCTACATTGCCCGCATGATCAAGCCCATGGGCATTCGGGTGACCCGCATTGCCCACGGCGTGCCGGTGGGCAGTGATCTGGAGTATGCGGATGAAGTCACCCTTTCCATTGCCTTGGAAGGGCGAAGAGAAATGTGAATATGTTGCGGGAGAATGCGTGTTGCGCCTCCCGCGTAGGGCATCGACAAAGTGGCTTTGCCACTTTGTCGAGTTTTGCACTCACTCACTGGTCGAACGACTTCGTCGTTCTCCCGGCCGTTCGTTCGTGTAATGAAGCGATTTCTTGCGAAATCGCACGAAAATCGCCGCACATGTCGCCGATTTTCGATCTAGAGTTGAAGGGCTTGCGAGCCCTCCAACGCCACCCTAGGTTTATTGATGATCTGTGCGGGAGGATGCGAGTTGCGCCTCCCGCTGCTTTGTATGGAACAGGATCAAAGGAGTGTACCATGGATCAGGAAACCATGTGGATGATCACAACCGGCTTGGCCGCTCTGGCCGTGGTGCTGCTGGTGATATTGCTGATACTCGTGTGCAGCAAGCTCCGCAGGCAGCGCCGGGGACAGGATGATTGGGGCAATACGGTAATGGACGAGCTGGACGCCCAGCGGCAGGATCGGCAGCGTACTGCCCAGAGCATTGTGGAAGGCAGCGGCCGTGCCATGACCAACATTGCCAACGGGCAAACGGCTCTGTTGGAAAGCATCCAGCGGCAGCTGGCCTATTCCGCCCGGGAACAGAATGAGCAGCTGAACCGAAGCCTGACCCAGGTAGACACCCGGCTGGAGCAAATGCGCCAGCAAAACGACCGGCAGCTCACCGAAATGCGGAAAACCGTAGATGAAAAGCTGACGGAAACCCTGGATCGCCGGCTGACGGAAAGCTTTGCCCAGGTCAGCCAGCGGCTGGAGCAGGTGTACAAGGGGCTGGGTGAAATGCAGACCCTTGCCGCCGGTGTAGGCGACCTGAAAAAGGTTTTGACCAATGTGAAAACCCGGGGCATTTGGGGGGAAATGCAATTAGGCGCCCTGCTGAGCCAGATTCTTTCCCCCGAGCAGTACGAGGCCAATGTGGCCGTCATTCCCGGCAGTGCGGAGCGGGTGGAGTATGCCGTGAAGCTGCCCGGCAAGGGGGATGCGGTGGTATACCTGGCCATTGACAGCAAGTTTCCCCAGGAGGATTACATGCGACTGGTGGATGCTTCCAAATCCAGCAATGCGGCCGCAACGGAAGAGGCCCGGAAGGCCTTGCAGCAGGCACTGAAGACAGAAGCCAAGCGCATCGCCGGCAAGTACGTGAAGCCCCCCTACACCACCGATTTTGCCATTATGTTCCTGCCGGTGGAAGGTCTGTATGCGGAAGCCGTCCAATCCCCTGAGCTGGTGGAAAGTCTGCAGCGGGAACAGCGTGTGCTGGTGGCAGGCCCCAGCACCTTTGCTGCCCTGTTGAATGCCCTGCAAATGGGCTTCCGCACTCTGGCCATTGAAAAGCGTTCCGGGGAGGTGTGGAAGCTGCTGCGAGCCGTGAAGCAAGACTTCGGCCTGTTTGCCGACACATTGGAGAAGACCCAGCAGCGGCTCCGTCAGGCAAGCGAATCCATTGATTCCGCCTTTGTCCGCACCCGCAGCATCGAGCGCAGGTTGGGCAGCATGGAGGAAGCCGGACTGCCGGAAGAGGAGGAGTAACCGCCTTCGATTTCCGGCAGAATTGAAGAACAGGAAAAAAACATCCCGAAAAATCCATTTTTGTAGGAGTGTCAAGCATAGGTTACACATAGGGCAGCGGAGAGAAGTCAAGG
>JAUMVT010000029.1 GCA_030529995.1 Clostridia bacterium | reverse complement strand
CTTAGGAGGCGGACCCTCTATCCTGCTGAGGTACGGGACCATGTCCTCGAAATCCTTATTTTACAAGGCTTTCGAGCTTTTCGGTCTTCCTGACCGAGGGGAGTCATCCGGGCTTTCCGCGTTAGCTGGCTAACTGCGGGCGGCGTGTTCGACTTTCACGAGCCCTTCATCTTCCGCCTGATGTTAGCAGTTTGGCGGTAGCTCTGGGAGGGAAAATCGGACGAAATCAGGAGGAATCTTGCTATCCGGTCGCTCAATTCAGGCGGCAGTCCGACTTCTTATTAGGAGGCAGCCGCTCTATCCTACTGAGCTACGAGACCAAGCGTGCCATGCCGCACGGCACAGCGTTTATTATAACATATCAGCCGGGAAAGAACAACCATGGAATTGACCGTGAGAAAACAGCAAAAAGCTGACGGGTTTTTCCGCCTCAGCCATGCGCTGCGGCATTGATTTCGGAAATTGCCGCCCCCGCAAAATCTCCCTCCGTGTATTGCCACTTTCCCGACAAATGTGTTATACTGTGCTGTAATTGTGAAGCAACAAGGAGGGCCTATGAAGTCCCGGACGAAGAAGATTCTGAATTTCGCACTGATCTTCGGCACCCTGGCGCTTGTGCTGCTGGTCGGTATCAACGGGCAGGAAATGACCGGGGCGGTGGATGCCCTCAAGTCCATTGCGCCGGTGTGGATCATCCTTTGCGTAGGTGCCTACCTGCTGCATCTGTGCCTGGATGCCGGTACCATCTGGCACTATCTCCGCTGCCAGGGCTACAAGGTTTCCTTCCGCTATGCCCTGTTTAATTCCATTATCGGCATGTACTACTCCAATGTGACCCCCGGCGCCACCGGCGGCCAGCCCATGCAGGTCTATTACCTGAAGAAGAAGGGTGTGCCCATCGGCATCGGTACCTCCGCCCTGACGGTGAAGTTCTTCTGCTTCCAGTTCATGCTGGCGGTGCTTTCCACCGTGCTGTGGATTGCCTACGGGGACTACATCGCCGTGCAGACCGGCTCCAGCATCTGGATTTTAATCGTGGGCTACACCTACAACCTGATCACCGTGTCCTTTGTGCTGATGATGGCAGTGAACAAGAACCTGGTTCGCTTCTTCATCAAGCTGTTCATCCGCATCGGCACCAAGCTGCGCATCTGCAAGAACCCGGAGGCTACTCTGGTGAAGTGGGAGGACATTCTCAGCACCTTCCACGAAAGTGTCATGTCCATGCGCACCCACCCCAAAGATTTCTTTATACAGCTGGTGCTGGGCGGTGCCATTCTGCTGGCACAGATGCTGCCCATTTTCCTGGTATACTGCGCCTTTGAGCTTACCGGCTCCAACTATCTGGAGCTGACCACCCTGGGCATTATGCTCTACGTCAGCGCCGCCTACACCCCCCTGCCCGGCGCATCCGGCGCACAGGAAGGCGTCTTCGCCATTTATTTCTCGAAGGTGTTCCCCGACGGCATTCGTCTGATGGCACTGCTGCTGTGGCGGTTCTTCACCTACTACATCTCCATTCTGGTGGGGGCTGTAACCACCGTGGTTCACGGCTTCCGCAAGGACAAGGCGATCAGCGAGGAAATGGCCAAAGAACAGGCTCCCTCCGAAGCGAAACAATAAACTTTCCTCATATGAACAGAACCCCCTCCGGCATCCTATCGTGAACAGGACGCCGGGGGGGGGGTTTCAAATGCCTGCGGCATTTTTACCTTGTTACCTGATTGGTGGAGCGGAGCACCACATCATGATAGCCGCCCTCCACAATGGAGGTGGAAGACACCAGGGTCAGCCGGGCTTCCCGCCGCAGATCCTCCAGGTTGGTGACACCCACGTTGCACATGGTGCTCTTCACCTTGTACAGGCTTACCTCCACGTTATCGTGCAGGGGGCCGGCGTAGGTGACGTAGGAATCCACGCCTTCCTCAAAGGACAGCTTGGTGGCACCGCCCAGATCGTACCGCTGCCAGTTCCGGGCACGGTTGGAGCCCTCGCCCCAGTATTCCTTCATGTACACGCCGTTGACCATGACCTTGTTGGTGGGGCTTTCGTCGAACCGGGCGAAGTACCGGCCCAGCATTAGGAAGTCGGCGCCCATGGACAGGGCCAGGGTCATGTGATAATCGTGAACAATGCCGCCATCGGAGCAGATGGGGATATAGATGCCGGTTTCCCGGAAGTACTCATCCCGTGCTGCCGCCACCTCGATCACGGCGGTAGCCTGACCGCGGCCGATGCCCTTGGTCTCCCGGGTGATGCAGATGGATCCGCCGCCGATGCCCACCTTCACGAAGTCTGCCCCGGCCTTGGCCAGGAAGAGGAATCCGTCCCGATCCACCACATTGCCGGCGCCGATCTTCACGGTGTCCCCGTAGGTTTCCCGCACCCAGCGGATGGTCTTCTCCTGCCAGCAGGTATAGCCCTCGGAGGAGTCAATGCACAGCACGTCCGCACCGGCTTCCAGCAGGGCAGGAATCCGCTCCTTATAGTCCCGGCTGTTAATGCCTGCGCCCACCAGGTACCGCTTCTTGCTGTCCAGCAGCTCCAGCGGATTTTCCTTGTGGCTGGCGTAGTCCTTGCGGAACACGAAGTACATCAGCTTGCCTTCCGCGTCCACAATGGGCAGAGAGTTCAGCTTATGCGCCCAAATGATGTCGTTGGCTTCCTTCAAAGTGGTTTCTGCCGGGGCGGTGACCAGCTTTTCCAGAGGGGTCATGAAGGTGGCCACCTTCTCCTCGGTGCTCATGCGGCTGACCCGGTAGTCACGGCTGGACACAATGCCCAGCAGCCGGCCGGTAGCGGTGCCGTCCTCGGTGATGGCCACGGTGGAGTAGCCGTTCTTGGCCTTCAGGGCCAGCACATCCGCCAGGGTGTTTTCCGGGGTCAGGTTGCTGGCAGAGACGACGAAGCCTGCCTTATGGCTCTTCACCCGTGCCACCATGGCAGCCTCGGACTCGATGGTCTGCGCGCCGTAAATGAAAGAAAGTCCGCCTTCCTTGGCCAGGGCGATGGCAAGCTTATCGTCCGACACGGACTGCATGATGGCGCTCACCAGCGGAATGTTCAGGGAAATGGCGGGCTCTTCCTCACCCTTACGGTACTTGGTCAGCGCCGTGCGCAGGGATACGTTGGCCGGAATGCAATCCTCTCCCGTGTACCCGGGAATCAGCAGATACTCGCTGAAGGTGTGGCTGGGTTCCTGATAGTAATACGCCAAAGCGATACCTCCTCCATCTACCCGCGGAAAGCGAGCCTTCGCCCGCTATGCCGGATTGAAATTGATTTATCTTACCGCAATTGCAAAAAGAAGTCAACCGGGGGGAAGAATTTTAAGCTGGGGTTTTGCGGGAGGCGGCTTTTGAGTCAAAAGCCCCTCCCGCACCCACCCGAAAACCAGCTGAAAAGGGCAATTCTGCGAGATGGCGGTTTTTGTGCCAAAAGCCCCCTCTCGCGCTCTCCCCGAAAACCAGCTGAAAAGCTGCGTTCACCTCAAAGAGTATCGAAAAGATGGATGCCCGAAGGGGTCAAGGGGGCGATCGGAAAGCCCCCTTGAAACTTCTCGAACAGACGATTCTTTCAGCCACATGACGCCTCTTGGGTGGCGTGGTCTGGCTCGCAAGCCCTCCGACCTCAGATCGGCTTTCAGCGAGCCTCTTCGGGGCGTTCAGCCGGGGGCAAAGCCCCTGTGCGGTGAAAGCCGCAGCAATCCGAAGAATTGCAACCTTACACGAGCAAACGGCTGGTCGAAGGGCAGTGCCCTTCGACCAGTGAGCGAATGCAAATCTCGCCGAAACATCGAAGCCGATTTAGCGATTTATTCGCACGCCGAGTAGTGCCCCGGCCTTACTTCCTTCAACCTGCACACGGCATGCTTGCATTCTTCCTTAGCGTAGGGGCACCGGGTGTGGAACACGCATCCGCTGGGGGGATCAATGGGAGAGGGCGGATCTCCTTCCAGCAGCATCCGCTGATGCTGATCCCGGGGATCAATGGAGGGCACGGCGGACATGAGGGTCTTGGTGTAGGGGTGCAGGGGATGCTCGAACACCTCGTCCGTTTCCCCTTCCTCCACCAGATGCCCCAGGTACATGACCCCTACCCGGTCGGAAATGTAGCGGATGACGCTCATGTCGTGAGCCACAAACAAATAGGTCAGCCCACGCTGCCGCTGCATCTCCTTCAGCAGGTTGATGATCTGGGACTGAATGGACACATCTAGGGCGGACACAGGCTCGTCGCACACCACCACCTTGGGATCCAGAATCAGCGCCCGAGCCAGGCCGATCCGCTGCCGCTGTCCCCCGGAAAACTCGTGAGGATAGCGGTAGAAGTGCTCCGGCCGCAGACCCACCTGCTCCATCATGTTCAGGGCCTTGGCCATGCGCTCGCCTGCATCCCCCATGTGATGGATGGCCAGCACCTCCATGAGCATATCCCCCACACGCTGCCGGGGGTTCAGGGAAGTGTAAGGATCCTGAAAGACCATCTGCACATCCCGGCGGAAGGGAAGCATCTGCTTGCTGCTCAGGTGGGTAATGTCCTGCCCGAAGAGGGTGATCTTCCCCCCGGTGGGCTCCAGCAGGCGGATCAGGGTTCTGCCCAGGGTGCTTTTGCCGCAGCCGCTTTCTCCCACCAGTCCGTAGGTTTCCCCGGCACGGAGGGACAGTCTGACCCCGTCCACTGCCTTGACGGACTTGGCCTTACTGCCCAGCCCCCCTTTTACGGGGAAATAGGTGCGGATGTCCTCCGCCTGAAGAATCACATCGCCTTGGCTCATTAGTCTTCCTCCTTCGCCGTGCAGGGGCAGGCACGGAAGCACCGCACCTTGTGTCCATCCTCCACCTGCTGCAGGGGCGGCATACACTTGCGGCACTGCTCCGTGGCATAGGCGCACCGGGGTGCGAACCGGCAGCCGGAGGGAATCTGGCTCAGCAGGGGCACGGTGCCGGGAATCATGTACAGGGGCTGGGTGCGATCCCCCTCCATCCGGGGGATGGAGCGCATAAGCCCCTCCGTGTAGGGATGCATGGGATGATCAAACAGGGTCAGCACATCCGCTTCCTCCACGATCTGCCCCAGATACATGACGATGACCCGGGAGCAGGTCTGGGCTACCACCGCCAGATCGTGGGTGATCAGCATGACCCCCATGTGAAGCTGCCTGTTCAGCCGGACAATCAGCTCCATGATCTGCGCCTGAATGGTCACGTCCAGGGCTGTGGTGGGCTCGTCCGCAATCAGCAGCTGAGGATGGCAGGCCAGGGCGATGGCGATCATCATCCGTTGGCGCATGCCGCCGGAAAGCTCGTGTGGGTACTGATCCAGCCGCTTTTCCGGGGCAGGAATGCCCACCAGCTTCAGCATTTCCAGTGCCTTAGCACGGGCATCTTTTTTGGACAGATGCTGATGAATCCGCAGGGGTTCGCTGATCTGGTCACAGATGGTCAGCACCGGGTTCAGGGAGCTGAGGGCGTCCTGAAAGATCATGGACACCTTGGAGCCTCGAATGTCCTGCATTTTGCGGAAGGGCAGATCCATCAGGGACTGTCCGTCCAGTATCACCTGACCGGTGTAGCGCACCAGATGCTTCTCATCGTACAGGCGCATCACGGACTGGCTGGTCACGCTTTTGCCGCATCCGCTTTCGCCCACCAAGCCCAGAATCTCTCCTTGATACACATCGAAGGAGACCCCGTCAATGGCCTTCTGCCAGCCCCGATCCGTATGGAAGCTGGTGGCCAGCTCCCGAACCTCCAGTATCTTCTCGCTCACGTTCTTCTCCTCCTCAGCGTCCGGACAGGGGGTCGATCAGGTCGCGGAGACCATCACCAAACAGGTTGAAGCCCAGCACGGACAGGGCAGTGAACACCGCCGGGAAGACGATCATCCACCAGCCCATGTACACGTAGCTTCTTGCCTCGTTCAGCATGCCGCCCCAGCTGGGATAGGGAGAGGGAATGCCTGCCCCCAGGAAGCTGAGGGAGGCCTCGGAAATAATGGCAGTGGCGAAGGTGAAGGTCATCTGTACAATAATAGGAGACACGATGTTGGGCAGAATGTGCCGCCAAAGGATTCGGGTCTTGCCGGCACCCACGGCGGTCATGGCCTCCACATAGGTCTGTTCCCGTGCCAGCAGCGCCTGAGAGCGGGCAATGCGGGCAACGCCGGGAATGCTGACCACCGTCAGGGAGATGATGACATTCTTCATGTTTGCCCCCAGCACCGCCATGAGGGTAATGGCCAGCAAAATGTTGGGGATGGCCTTCAGGCCATCGCACAGGCGCATGAGCAGGTTATCCAGCACCTTGCTGGTGGAGGCGTACAGTCCCAGTGCCGTGCCGATGAGGGCGGAAAGCAGGCCTACCGTAAAGCCTACGGTCATGGAGATCTGCGCTCCGTACAGCACCCGGGCGAAAATATCCCGCCCCAGGTTATCCGTGCCGAACAGGTGATTGAGAGATGGTGCCTGAAACCTGTCCTGCATCACGGCGGTATAAGGGTCGACACCCAGCGCCCCGGTAATCAGGGGAGCAAACAGGGCGCAGATGAGCATCAGCAGCACCAGCACCATGCCCACCACGGACAGCTTGTTGCGGAAGAATTTATGCCGGGACACCCTGCGCTGCTCCCGGACAAGGGATTTGCGAAGCGCCCGCAGGGATGCACGATCCTCCGGCGAAACGGTTGCGTACTTCATTGGGATCTTGTCCTCCTCTGCGTCAGTCCAGGCGGATTCTGGGGTCAGCCAGTCCGTAAATCAGGTCAATGATCAGGTTGATGCATACGTTCAGCATGGCGATGAGCAGGGTAATGGCCTGAATCACCTGATAGTCCCGTTTTTCAATGGAGTCCACCATCAGGGAGCCCATGCCGGGAATATTGAACAGCCGCTCCACCACGGCAGCCCCTGCCAGGGCGCTGATGAATCCCTGACCGATGACGGTAATCACCGTCAGCAGGGCGTTGCGGAAGGTGTGCTTGGTAACGATCTTCCATTCCCTTACGCCCTTGGCACGA
This sequence comes from Clostridia bacterium, assembly GCA_030529995.1. Lineage (GTDB taxonomy): Bacteria > Bacillota > Clostridia > Christensenellales > Aristaeellaceae > CAKUFA01. The sequence continues at coordinate 26,539 of JAUMVT010000029.1, read as the reverse complement.
GCCATTTTGATGTAGTCGCTGCCCAGCACCTCCAGCATGGAGGCCTTGGTCATGCGCATCATGTATCCTGCGTGAATAAAGCCCAGGGACACGGCCGGCAGGGTCATGTACCTGAGGAAGGGGAGCAGACCATCGGTAAAGGGATTCTTGTACCCGGCGGCAGGGAGAATCCGCAGCACCACCGCAAAGAGCAGTACCATGCCCAGACCCATCAGGAAGCTGGGCAGAGAAATCCCCAGCATGGACAGCACGGACACAAAATAATCCGCCGCCGACCCCCGCTTCTTGGCGGCGATCATGCCGCAGGGGATGGCGATGAGGATAGTGATCAGCTGGGAATAGATGGCCAGCAGAATGGTGGGCTGAAAGTGGCTGGCGATCATTTCGCTGACGGACTTGCCCACCACGGCGGTAGACGTGCCGAAGTTCAGGTGCAGGCAGTTGTTCACCCAGCGGATGTACTGGACAATCAGGGGATCATCCAGCCCCAGCTGGGTGTGCAGGGCGGCAATCTCCTCTGCCGTGGCATCCTCGCCCAGCATGGCGGCGGCAGGGTCGCCGGGGGTTAAATGCACCAGCAGGAAGATCACCACGGAAACGATAAAGATGGTGGGAATCAGGGACAGCAATCGCTTAACCACATATTTCTTCATAAACCATTTCTCCTCCGGCAATGAAACCTGTCCGGGAAAGAGGCTGATGCGCTGCCCCTTTCCTGTAAGCTCGAAAAACCCCAAGCTCACAAGAAAGAGGCAGCCGTACTGAGATGACGGCTGCCTCAGACCATCAACGAACGATGACACAATCGGGGCAAAGCCCTGCGGCGTAAGCCGCAACCCCCTCGGGAGGTGTGGTCGGGCTCGCAAGCCTTTTCGCTCAATCAACACCATACCCCTGGGAGGTGTGGTCGGGCTCGCAAGCCCTCCAACTTTAGTTCGGCTTTCAGCGAGCCCCTTCGGGGCGTTAAATGGGGCGAAGCCCCTGTGCGGCGATTCCCGCAGCTTTCTGCAAGGAAAGCTTCCTTACACGAGGGAACAACCGAGAGAAGGGCAAAGCCCTTCGACCAGTGAGCGAGTGCAGCACTCGCAAAAGCGGCGAAGCCGGTTTTGCGAATCACTTGGCCAGCTTCGCATTCCAGAAGTTGGTGGTCAGGAATACGTTGTATCCCGTCAGCCGATTGGTGCACGCAGCGGCCTGATGGAAGTGACCCATCATCAGGATGGGGCAGTAATCGCTGTAGCAGTAGTACTGAATCTCTTCCCAGGTCTTGAAGGCATCTTCCTTGGTGGCGGCGGTGGTCATCTGCAGCATCAGCTCCTGCAGGTGCTCATCATCGGACCAGCCGGCATAGTTGGCGGACAGGAAGTTCCGCAGGGAGGGCACAGCCACAGAAGAGAAGGTGGTGAAGTAAGCATCGTACTGGGCTTCGTCATTCCGCAGGGAGGTCATGGTGGTGCGGTCGGTGACGGTGATCTCCAGGGTGATGCCGATGGAAGCAGCCTCCTGACGGAGCACCTCCAGCATGGCTTCTGCGCCGCCGCCGGAGGCAGCCAGGATGCGCACGGGCTGAGAAGCATCCCAGGTGGACTGAGCCAGCAGTTCCTTGGCCTTTTCAGGATCGTTCTGGCAGAAGTACTCGGCACCGGCAGTGGTGTACCAGCCGGGCTGGGACTTTTCCATGAAGCAGGGGTCGTTATCGTACAGGGAGCCGTAGTTGGCGGTGTTCAGGTCATCCGCATTGGCCAGCGCCTGGAAGGCAAGGCGCAGGTACTTATCCGTGCTGTGCTTGTTCCACACCAGGTTGATCATGCCGGTCTGCATGGAATAGCAGGTAATGTCGGGCATGGACTTCAGGGTATCCAGATAAGCGTCGGTGGCCTTGACGATGAAGTCGTACTCACCGGACATGAGGCCGTTGAAGCGGGTGGCGGCGTCCTTCACGATCCAGTACTTCAGGGTCTTGGTGTAGGCGTGCTTGTAGCCCCACAGGCCGTCAATGTCCTGATCGGGATCGCCGTAGGCGGCATAGTCGTCAAACCGCTCCAGCAGCACGTACTGATCCACAACCCATTCCTTGAACATGTAGGGGCCGGTGCCGATGATGTACTCCGCAGGCACATAGCCGGTATCGGCATTCACCGCCGCGATGGACTCGCTGGGATAAATAACAGCGGCCTGAGCGGCGCCTGCCAGCATGTCCAGCAGCATAATGGCGGAGTGATCCAGCGTCAGGGTCACGGTATAGGTGTCAGCGGCTTCGAACCGGGCGTCGCCTACCATGGAGGCGGCCGTGGCGAAGCAGTCAATCCACCGGTTCAGGGAAGCAACCACGTCCTCAGCGGTCATTTCCTTGCCGTTGTGGAACTTCACGCCCTGTCGAAGGTTGAAGGTAAACACGGAATTGTCGTCATTCACTTCATAGCTTTCGCACAGCTCCGGTGCGATGCTGCCGTCTGCCTTCAGGGTCACCAGCTGCTCCATCACGGTGCCCCGCAGCATGTTGCGGCCGTTGACGGAGGTGTCCTTGTGCAGGTCGTAGGAAGCACTCTGGTTATCATCGGCGATGTTGATGATATCCGCATACTCATCCTCTGCGAAGGAAACGGACAGGCTCATGGTCATCACCATGGCCAGCACCAGGAGAAGAGAAAAAATTTTCTTAGCCATTCGGGTTTCTTCCTCTCTGTTTGATAGGGAACGGGAGAGATTTTACAATAACTTTACGAACTTTTCAAGTAGATTTTACATTAAAGTTCGATATATTGGGAAGATTTTTCGGATTCCATCAAAAAACAGAGCCTCCCGGTATCAGGAAGCTCTGTTTCAGTGAAAATCTTATTTTGCCTCTGCCACCCAGATGTCTGTGGGCTTGGCGTTGTGCTTCTTTCCCCACAGCACAATGGCAACGGTAACCGCCAGCATCACCAGCAGGTCGCACCAGGTGCCCTCGATGCCGAAGCCGATGTCGTAGGCGAAGCCGTTGACGGCAGTGGCCTTGTCCAAGGTGAACACGGAGTAAGGCACCTCCACGCCGCTGTTGGGCAGGCCGAAGAGAATGTTCTGGGTGAAGTTCCAGGCGGTGTGGATGGCAGCGGCGCACCAGAAGCTATCGAAGTAATACACCGTCATGGTCAGGAGAATGCCCACCAGGGTGTTATTGATCAGTGCCAGGGGGGTGACTCCGGGATTGGACAGATGCAGGGCGGAAAAGAGCACCGAGTTGCAGAGGATGGCCACCCAGGGGGACGTGAACTGATGCCGCAGGTGCTGATAGATAAAGCCCCGGCACACCACTTCCTCCGCAGAGGACTGGATGAACACCGCCGCGAACACCAGCAGGAAGGACAGGGGTTTGAAGCTGTTGTAGCTCAGGTGAATGCTGCCGGTGAGCACCGCCACGGCGATGCACAGGGCGTTCATGCCGAAGCCGATGAGGATGCCAAGCCCCAGATGCTTCCAGGTGTTGCCCTTCACCTTGGTGCCAAGCGCCCCGTAGATGGGACGGTTCACGGGAATCAGGAGGGCCAGCAGCATCACGGCCCAGGTGCCCCAGAAGGTGAGGTACATTTCCATCGTCTGCCAGGCAGGGTTGTTTTTCAGCGTTTCAGAATACTTAGCCGGCAGGTAGGCGACTGCGCCCAGCAGATCCCCCAAGCCCATGATCACAAGGGCGGCGGCGATGATCAGCAGGAAGACGCCTGCCTTTTTTACTGCGTTCAGAAACCCGGAAGGCTCTTTGGTTTGTTCGCTCATGGGTATGTCTCGCTTTCTGTATTACAGTGCTTCCCCGTTTTCAATGGCGGTGAGGAGATCCACCCGGCGCTGATGCCGTCCGCCCTCAAACTCGGCGGTGAGCCAGTGGGTGGCGATCATCTTCGCCAGATCCACCCCCACCACTCTTGCGCCCATGGTGAGGATATTGCTGTTGTTGTGCCGCTTGCTGAACTCGGCGGAGTACACATCCGAGCAGGTGCACACCCGGATGCCCTTCACCTTGCTGGCGGCAATGCCGATGCCGATGCCCGTGCCGCAGATGAGGATGCCCCGGTCGCACTCCCCGTCGGCCACAGCCTTGGCCGCCCGGTAGCCGTAGACAGGGTAGTCACAGCTGGCGTGGTCATAAGTGCCGAAGTCCTTGTAGGTCAGGCCCATGCTGTCCAGCAGGTGCTTCATTTCTTCCTTCAGTTCCAGTCCGGTATGGTCACAAGCCAGTGCGATCATCATCGTTTCTCCTTTTTGTTTCGTAGAAGTGACTTTGCCCCTTTGTCGAATCAGTGTTTGTGGCTGAACAGCAGCCGCATGATGCCCCGGAGGACGTTCACGCACAGAGCCACCCCCAGTGCCCACAGGAAGGAGGCCACGGCGAACCCGCGGGGCATCAGGTACTGATCCGCCAGATAGGCGCAAAGCTCCACCAGCACAGCGTCCACCACCGTGCCGAAAAGCCCCAGGGTCAGGCATCCCAGGGGCTTGGTAAGAAAGTGGAGAGGCGCCCGGAGAATCAGGTTCACCACAGCCAGGCAGACCCCCACCATGACGGCATACTCCATATTGGCGGCAGTAACCCCCTCCATGAAATACACGCACAGGGGAATGGCGACTACCGTGGCCAGCAGTTCTGCTATCATCTCGCACCTCCCGCAGAGTCTGCGTCCATTATAATACTAAGACGGAGGAAAAGTAAACGGGGAGACGGACGGAATTTGCGGGAGGATGCTTTTGAGTCAAAAGCACCCTCCCGCACCCACCCGAAAACCGGCTGGAATCGATGCAAGATTGCGAGAGGGCGGCTTTTGTGCCAAAGACCACCCGCAACCTCAATCGTCGCAAGCTGCGCTTGCTCGTTTCGGTTGATGCGTTCGCGGCTGCTATACACGCCACTGGCGTGTAGCCTCTCACTTACCTCTCGCGCTCTCCCCGAAAAGCAGCTGAATTCAACTTTCACCCGAAGCACGTGCCCGAAGGGGTGCAGGGGGCGATCGGAAAGCCCCCTGCGTTAGTGCATTCCGCCCCTTCGTGCTTCCGCCAGACAGTCCTGCCGGGATTCTTCCCTTTCCGCTGCCGTGGCCACATCCTTGCCGATGTAGGTGCAGTCGCACATGCTGCCCCCGGTAGCCAGGGTTTCCTTCCTGAGGAACAGGTGATTGCCTGCCTCCCCGAAGGCGTAATCCATGGCGCACATAGCCGGCACGATGTGCCTGAGCCCCCGGTCGGTCAGGTAGTCGCAGATGCCGCACCGGGTAAACTGAAGGGTAAAGCGCCTGTTGCCCTCATTTGTCATTTTGTACTGCCAGGTGTAGGGATGCTGAGCCTTCTGGCTCTTTTCCCCCTGACGCCGCTGCATGGCCATGGCTTTGGCACTCACCATATCCTTCTTGGCGAAGGCGGCACGCACCAGCTTGGGGGCAAGCACCATATCGCGATAGAACTTGGCCAGCTGATTCACGGTAGGCTTTGCTGCACAGCTTTCATAAATTGCCCCAAGCATCACGGCGTGGGCAAGGTTCAGCTTCAGCACATCATACTTGCCGTAGTCCGGCAGGCGCTTCATTTCCGACTTGTACTTGGCCTTTGCCTGCTGCCAGACGGCTTGAGGATCCGTCACCCCCAGCAGGGGCAGCAGCTTCACGATGTGCTTGCGGTATACCAGCCAGTTCAGCTTGACCATGCATCCTTCCTTCACGGGTTCACCTTTCCTTCCTGTACATCGGTTACGGTCAGGGTATCCTCCCGGACGGTAAAGCGGACTTCCCACCGGCCGTAGGGAAAGCCGTACACTCTTTCCGGGTCATGCTGGTACGCCGGGCGTGGATCCTGCCGGAGAGCCTCCAGCAGGGCAGGCCGCTTCTCTTCCTCCACCCTGTTCAGCAGGGCAGGGTGGCAATCCACCGTCAGACAGTGCCCCTCCACTTCCTTGGCGAATCCCCCTCGCGCCTCCGGGTAGCTGTCCGCATAGGGAAGATAGGGTTTGATGTCCAGAATGGGGGTGCCATCCATCATGTCCGCCCCGGAAACGATGAGCACCGTGCCCTCGTGGGGGGTGGTGCGAATCTCCTGCAGGGTCACGCAGGTGAGCCCGATGGGATTGGGGCGATAGGGGGAACGGGTGGCGAAGACCCCCATGCGGGTATTGCCCCCAAGCCTTGGTGGGCGCACCGTGGGGGACCAGGTGTCCCGCTGCGCCTGATGAAAGGCCCACACCAGCCACAGGTGACTGAAGCCTTCCAGTCCCCGAAGGGCTTCCGCCGCCCGGTACTCCGGCTCGAAGACAATCACGGACTGCAGGTCCTTCGCCAGCCCGCTTTGCCGGGGCAGGCCGAACTTGGTGGGGAAGTCATTGCGCACATGGGCGATGACCTTCATGCCGATCGTCTCCATCAGGCTTCCTCCTGCCACAGTGCCGCCATGGACTTGGCCAGGAAGGCGATGTTTTCCTCCCGGGCCTCCGTATCGTGACGGGTGTGAAGGCTGGGAATATAGTAGCCGATGCCCTTCTTCCGCTTGCAGGCCATGACGCCGATGCCCAGCTTGAAGGTGTGATCATCCCCCCGGAGCATCCGCCCCGTGCTGCCCAGGTGCTGCACCCGGAAACCATCCCCATCCCGGAAGCCTTCCTTCAGCCGGGGATAGAAGTCCGTTTTCTGTGCCAGGGGAGAGGCAATGGTGAAGAAGGTTTCCCCCACGCCGATGCCGTCGAAGTTTACCGTCAGTTGGGTATAGGCTGCCTGCACATGCTGCTTGGCATAGTCCTTGGAGCCGCCGCAGCCCTGCTCCTTATTGTCAAAGAGGATGAAGGCCACCCGGGTACGGGCACTTTCCGGCAGCTGCGCCATGAGGGTCAGGAGGGCGGCGACACCTGCCGTGTTGTCGTTCCGGTTATGCTGATTGGCCGGGCCGTAGGACATGAGGAGCAGCAGCCCCACATACACGCACAGGAACATGGCGATGACCACCAGCCGCTTCACCGGCAGCAGGGAAACAAGGGCTGCCGCCCCGAAGGCGATGGCCAGCAGCACCACCGTTACCCCCAGGGTGTACAGCAGGAACAGGGGAATGTTCTTGGGGAACACCAGGCTGGGAAACAGCTTATTGGTAGGAGTGTCGTAGTGGGCGGTGTACACCACTTCCGCCTCGGCAGGGGAGCCGATGATCAGGTTTCGGCTGACGCTTTTCTTGCCCACAGTTTCCGTGCGGGCGGTGTAGCCCATTTGTCCTGCCTGCTTCACTGCCCAGGAAAGGAAAGCGTCCTTTTGGGCACGGGTGCGCCGCACGGGGAATTGTTCATCGATGGTTTGGAAAAAGGTCATGCCATTGCCTCCTGATTCTTCATAACATTGGTGATGCGTGACCGCTGCATGGTTGTGGGTGATTCTTTGCAGGGGGCTTTGCGGTCGTTCCCTGCAAAAACTTTCATATGGGAACATCTTCATCCGAAGGGGCGGCGAAGGAGTCCAGAGGGCGACCGCAAAGCCCTCTGGAATAAGCATTTTCGTACTGAAGCAGGTACCTTGGTAACCAGCAAGTTCTTTTTTGGTTGAATGTTTTCAAGGGGGCTTGACCGTCGACCCCTTGACCCCTTCGGGCAAGCATCTTTATGGGTTTCCTGCATCTTGCATTGATTGCTGATTTAAGGGGGGCTTGACCGTCGCCCCCTTAATTCCTTCGGAGCCCATCTGTGTTAGAGAAAACCCCTCCGCCTCATCTGTAGAATCAGCGGAGGGGCATCATTCATTTTTCGAATGCATCCAGCACGGCCTTGGCCATGCCGTCCTTTTCGCATACGGCGGTGTGCCGCACAGGCAGGGTCTTCAGTGCCTGCACCTGCCGGGGCACGGGAATGCCGATCATCTTCGACAGTTCTTCACCGCAGGCAAAGGCATCCATGGAGGCAGCTTTTTCCTGTCCCTCCACGGCAGCCAGCACGGCTTCGGCAAACTTGTAGGGGCTGGCGGTGGATACCAGCACCGTCAGGGTATCGTCCCCGGTGGCCTTCCGGTACTGCCCCAGCACCTGGGACGCCACGGCGGTGTGGGTATCCATCAGGTAATGATCATGGAGGAAGCGGCTGCGAATCTCCTCGGCGGTCTCCCGGTCATCCGCACAGCCGGAGGCAAACAGGCTCTGCATCCACTCCAGCCGCTGCTCGCCTACGGAGTAGCTGCCGCAGTCGGACAGCTGATTCATCCACACCTTTACCAGATCCCCGTCCCGGTCGGCGGCCTCGAACAGCAGCCGTTCCAGATTGGAGGAGACCAGAATGTCCATACTGGGGGAGGTGGTCTTCACAAAGGTACGGTGGGTGGAATAAATGCCTGTGTGGAAGAAGTCCGTCAGCACGTTGTTCCGGTTGCTGGCGCAGATCAGCTTGCCAATGGGCAGACCCATGTTCCGGGCATAGTAGGCCGCCAGAATGTCGCCGAAGTTGCCCGTAGGCACGGCAAAGTTCACCGGCTCCCCCACGGAAACGGCACCCTGACGGATCAGATCCGCATAGGCGCTGAAGTAGTACACGATCTGGGGCACCAGCCGGCCGAAGTTGATGCTGTTGGCAGAGGAAAGCACCTTGCCTTCCTTGTCCATGGCCTCGGCAAAGTCCCGGGAGGCGAAGAGCTTCTTCACCCCGGTCTGGGCGTCGTCGAAGTTGCCCTTCACGGCAATGACGTGGGTATTGTCCCCGCCGGTGGTGGTCATCTGCAGCTTCTGCACATTGCTGACCCCGTCCACGGGGTAGAACACGGTGCAGCTGGTGCCGGGCACGTCCCGGAAGCCTTCCAGCGCCGCCTTGCCCGTGTCGCCGCTGGTGGCGGTGAGGATGGCAATCTCCCGGTGCTCGTGATTCTTCTTGGCGGCCAGGGTCACCAGATGGGGCAGCAGCTGCAGCGCCATATCCTTAAAGGCAAGGGTAGGGCCGTGGAACAGCTCCAGCACGTAGGTGTTTTCATCCAGCTGATGCACCGGGGCGATTTCTTTGCTGTCGAACTTATCCCCGTCATAGGCGGCGTGCACCGCCCCGGTGATTTCGGGGATGTCATAGTCCTCCAGATAGAGCTTCAGAATGCTGACCGCCCTTTGGCAATAATCCATGCCGGCCATCTCCACCAGCTTTTCCTTGGAAACCTGGGGGAACATAGCCGGAACGAACAGTCCGCCGTCAGGGGCAATGCCCCGCAAAATGGCCTGAGAGGCAGTAACGCAATGCTGCCCCCGGGTGGAAAAGAAGGACATGGGATCACCCTCCGATCATGATATTCATCGGCTGATATAAAGAAAGGGAACGGCGGATGCTTACCACCGTTCCCGGTTTTCACAGGTCAATCCGCCCGCAGACTGCTGCCTGATCAGATCAGGTAAGCCTTCATGAACTCAGGCAGGGTGTCAGGATCCGCACTGACGGAGAGGATGAAGTCCACGTCGTGCTTCTGGCACAGCTCTTCCATGCCGGTGAACAGCCAGCCAGCCTCAGCCAGCTCGGTCTGGCACAGCTTCACGAAAGCATCCACGAAAATGGTGCCCACGTCGAAGTTCTGGCTCAGCATGCCGCACAGGAAGCCCAGGAACATTTCGGGGGTCTTCACGTGGTAGTCCGCTGCGTTGATGAAGCGAACCTTGTGGTCAATGTCGAACATATAGCGGTTATCGTCATCGATGAAAATGACATCATGGGCGGATTCCTTGGCAGCCTGATTGGTCATATCGATGAGCCGCTTGGTCTTTCCGGAACCCTTTTTTCCTGCAATGATCTTAATCATGGGAAAACGCCTCCTTCGGAGAATCTTTTCTCTGGTATCATTATATCCCATTTTGGCGGATTATGCAATCCTCATGATGATTTTCCCGCTTCATCATCAGAATCCTCCGCCCCCTTTGGCGACAGGGACAAATCGCTTGAGGATTCATTCGCCAAGAGGGTGAGAAAATCCTCCTTGCTGATCTCAGGGATTTTTCGGGGCTGACCCCCGGGAAGCCGGGGATCCCGGCGGCAGATGCCGGCGTAGGTGCAGTAGGTGCAGGGCGTTTCTTCCCCCACCTGCGCCGGGCTGACGTCCATGCGGCCTTCCCGGATCTCCTGAGCGAACTGCTCCGCCGTCCGCCGGGTGTGCCGCATCAGGGCAGCCATCTGTTCAGCATCCAGGGCGTTGGCGGCGGCGGTCAGGGTGCCGTCCTGTTTGAACACCTTTTCGAAGGAGAAGCCGGGCTCGTCACAGTCCATGGCCTCCACCACTTCCTCATCCGCCAGCACAATGCCCTTCAGGCGCAGCTCCTTGGCAATGTCCTTTTCCGCCGCTTCCTTGGTGTCCGCCTCGGTATCCACCACAGGATCCTTCACCGTAAAGTAGAAGGCACCAGCAGGGGTTGTGCCGGGGATGCCCTCCGCGGCGGCCTGCAGGTAGGTGAGCAATTGGAGCTGCAAGCCGTGCCACACCCGGGTGGGATTCAGGGTTCGGCGGCTGCTCTTGTAGTCCACCACACGGAGATAGGTTTTGTGCTGCCCGTCGAACCGATCCACCCGGTCGATGGTGCCCCGCAGGGTCAGCTTCCGCCCGTCCTTCAGGGACAGCACCACCGGGGGCAAACCTTCCCCCTGACCGAAGGGCACTTCCGTGCCGATGGTCACAAAGCGGCTGTTCCGGCTGTGGGCAGTGAACATCTTCGCCGCCCGGCGGATGGTGTGCAGGTAGCTCTTGCCCTGCTGGCGACCGATGCCGTCGTCCGTCAGGGGGCCGTTTTCCCACAGCTCCGTCAGGGGAAACAGCACCTGATCCATCATCCGATCCACGGTATCGTCGTCCACGTCCGGCCAACCGGGCATGGCGGCAGCCAATGCGGCATACCGGCACAGGGCAGCATGGAAGAAGGAACCCTTTTCATCCGCCTGATAGACAAACTCCCGCCGCTCCACCGGCTTCAATCCGTAATCCACAAAGTGCTGATAGGGGCAGGCGGCGAACTCCTCCAGCCGGGACACGGACACGGCGTCCTGCCCGAAGAGGGCGGCGGCGTCTGATACGTCCAGCCGCTTGGGCTCGATTTTCGCGTCCAGAGCGGCGATCATCTGCCGAGTCACCTGATGATATTCCGGCAAATGCCACAGGGCACGGAGAGCGTCCTGCCAAGGCTCTTCCAGCGCGTCGGCTTTCCCGTCCGCCAGAGCACGGAACCGGAGGGACAGGCCTTCCAGAGCAGGCAGGGGCGCAAGGGGCACAGCGTCCCCCGTATCCGTCACGCCGCCGGTCACCTGCACATCCGGCATGAGCCGCCGCACATCCCCGATGAGGGAGGAGGGGCGAAGGGCGGCACCGTCCTGCGCCCCCTCGGCAAAGGTCAGGGTCAGGTACTTCCCCGGCATGGCCATGGTGCGGTAAAAGTCGCTGAGGCGCAGGGCTCCCTGCTGGGCACGGGTCAGGCCAACGGGGTGCTTCAGGGTTTCCCCCAGCTCCGCTTTCTCCTGCTCGGACAAGAGACTATCCGGGGCAGAGGACAGCACACCGTCCTGCAAGCCCATCATCAGCAGGGCATCCAGAGAGCCGGTCATCAGGTGCCCGGCTTCGCCGATCATCACCGTGTCCCGGGTAGGGGGCAGGGAGGACAGGGAAGCATCCGCCAAAGCCGAGGACAGGAACCGGGTCAGATCCTTCATGCGGGCACGGTCGCTGCCCAGGAGATTGTACAGCTGATCCAGCACATCCAGCAGCAGCTGCCACACCTGCCGGTTCTGCGCCGCCGCGGCGGCCATGCCCCGGCGGAGCAGGTCTTCCTCCCGCTGCATCAGGTGCTGATACGCCTCCACATCCTCCAGCAGGGTATAGATGGCCGTCAGGGATTCACCGGCGTTTCTCGCCTTGCCGAGGGAAGCACGAAGGGTCTCCATGGGGGTAATGAGCCGCAGGCGCAGTTCTTCATTTTCCTCCGCCTTTGCGCCCCGGGTGAAGGGCTTGCGCCACTTATCCCGGCGGATGCCGTTTTCAATGGCGTAGTTTTCCAGCATCATGGCTTCCTCCGCCATCAGGGGAGAGAAGCCGCTGCGGGCACATTCCAGCACATCCTCCTGCCGGTAATTTTCCGTCACCGCCGCCAGAGCACTGATGAGGAAGCGGCACAGACCGTGGCGGAGCACCGTGTCCTTTCGTGCCATGTAGTGGGGAATGTTGGCCTTGCTTAGGGTTACATCCAGCGCGGCAGAACCGGCGCCGCTGAGGGCGATGGCCATGCGGCTCCACGGGATGCCGGCATCGTGCCAGTGGCGCAGGGTCTGGGCGGCGTAGGCAGCCTCGGCAAAGGGGGTGGCGCTGGCGTGGATGGTGATGGGAGAGGTATCCCCCGTGAACGCCGGGGATTCGTAGGCAAAGAGGTACTTCTCCAGCCAGCAAAGGGCAGGGGCACGGGAGCTTGTACGTTCCGGCAGGGGCTGCAGCTGACAGGCAATGCCCTGCTCCTCCAGCTGCTGCATGAGCCTGCCTACGCTCTGCCGCTGGGTCAGGAACAGATGCCCGTCCGGGGCAGAGGCGGCGTCCATGGTCATGGTGACGGTCATGGAGCGGGTGAGGGGGGCTGCCACGCACAGCAGATTGCACAGGGGAGCAGGCAGGTCGTCAAAGCCGTAGACCCACAGATGCACCCCCGTGACCACGCCGCTTGCTGACAGGCGGCGGCAGCTTTCCTCCTCTTGGGCGTGCTCGTCCGCAAAGCGGCCGGACACAATGCCTTCATAGGTGCGCCAGATCAGCGCCAGATCCCGGAGTTTAGCGGCGGTGGCAGCAGAGGGGGAAGCGGCGGCCATGTCCTCCAGCTTGTCAGCGTCCGCATCGGCGTGGCACAGATCATCCAGCATCCGGGCCACCTTGGAGGGCAGACCGGGGGCAGACGCCACCTTGCCGTAGTAGCGGAGTTCCTTTTCCGCCTTGATGAGGGCGTGGCTGAGAGCCATGTTCCGCCCCCGGTCGTCCAGCTTGGGCAGGGGATCAGCGCCGCCGCCTTCACGGATGCGCCGCCGCAGCCGGGAGGGAGACAGCACGTCTAAGTCCAGGAAGCCGGGAAGATCCAGCTGCTCCACCAGTTCCCGCTCCGCCTGCAGGGTATACTGCTCCGGCACCAGCAGCACCACCGGCTCATGGGCAGCATACTGCCTGCCGATGCTTTGGATGACCTCCGGCAGAACCTGTCCGGCACGGCCGGTGCGGATAATAACCTGTCCCATGGGCTCACCTCTTTCTTACAAGCAAGGGGGCTTGACCGTCGTTCCTTGAAACCCTTCGGGTATTCAACGTTTGGGGTAAACCATACTTTTCATTTGAGAAGCTTCAAGGGGGCTTTCCGGTCGCCCCCTTGACCCCTTCGGACGCCTCCCATGTATCGTGATGGGTATTGCAAGAAAAAACTTTTTCTCTCATTTGAAACCAAGTCGCTTCCGAAGGGGCGGCGAAGGGGTGCAGGGGGCGACCGCAAAGCCCCCTGCGAAAAATTATTCCTGCAAAGCTTTTTCCAGCCTTGCCATGCCTTCAAAGAGAATATGCCGCGGGGTGCCGAAATTCACCCGAAGGTGATACTCCCCGGTCTCCGCACCGAAGAAGGTGCCTGCGGTGAAGTACACCCCGGCGGCCTTGGCCTTTCTCATCAGTTCCTCGGTGGTGAAGCCGTAGGCGGACAGATCCAGCCAGGCCAGATAGGTGGCCTCGATGGGGGTCAGCACCGCCTTGGGCAGATGCTCCTCCACCCAGGCAGTCAGCATCTTCCGGCTGCCGTCCAGGTAGGCAAGGAGCCCGTCCAGCCAGGCATCTCCGTGCTGATAGGCGGCACGGGTGGCCTCCAGGGCGAAAATATTGCCGCTGCGCACCCCGGCGGCTTCCATCACGTGGACGAACTTGGCACGGAGCTGTTCATCCTTGCACAGGCACAGAGCCTGCTGAAGCCCTGCCAGATTGAAGGTCTTGCTGGCGGCGCACAGGGACAGCACGTTTTCCGTCTCCAGCGACAGCATGGGGGTAAAGGCAGCCGGGGCATACACGAAGTCCGCATGAATTTCATCGGAAATCAGCAGCACGTGATACTGACGCGTCAGATGCAGCAGTGCCAGCAGCTCTTCCTTGCTCCAGGCACGGGAGGCAGGATTGTGAGGATTGCAGAGCATGACCGCCTTGGCACCCTGCTGCAGTGCCTTTTCAATGGCAGGCAGATCCATGGTGTAGCGTCCTTTTGCGTCCTTCACCAGAGGGCAATCCACCTTGGTGCGTCCGGTGGCCTCCACCGAACCGGCAAAAGGTCCGTACACGGGGGACATGAGGACGACCCCGTCCCCGGGCTCCGTTACGGCCTGAATGGCCAGCTTCAGCCCTGTCACCACGCAGGGCAGCATGGTAATGTCCTCCCGGGCGATGGTCAGGTTGTGCCGCCGCTGCCAGTAGTCCATCACTGCCTGATCATCATCCGCCAGGGGCTCCGTGTAGCCGTAGGTGGGATGGGCGGCACGGTTCAGCAGTGCCTGCTGCACCTCCGGGGGGCTGGGGAAATCCATGTCCGCCACCCACAGGGGGATCATGGTATCATCGTGATTTTCCTCCCGCATCAGATCCCACTTTTCACAGCGGGTGTTCATGCGGTACAGGCCGGATTCGAAATACTCCTCATTATAAACCATGGGAATTGCCTTCCTTCTGTCAATTTTCATGCTCCAGCGGCTCCGAGGCCTTCAGCACCCAGAAGCCTTCCGACCGGGACAGCTTCTCCACCTGAGCATACAGGGTCTTCAGGTACTTCATGCAGCTTTCCGCTCCCTGCTGCTTGCGGATCACCAGATACAGGCTTCCCCCGGGGGCAAGGCAGGGGGCAATGTCCGCAAACATCCGATAAATGACCTGCTTCCCTGCCCGGATGGGAGGATTGGTAATCACCGTGTCAAACTGCTCCGTCATCAGGGCTGCCATGCCGTCGCTTTCCAGGCACCGGAGGGCAACGCCGTTCTTCTCCGCATTGTCCTGCGCCAGAGCCAGGGCACGGTGATTCACATCCGCCATGGTGACGGCCGTGTCCGGGTATTTCTTCCCCACGGTGACGCCGATGGCGCCCCAGCCGCAGCCCAGATCCAGCACCCGGCCATGAAGCTCCGGCAGAGCGTCCAGCAGCAGCTTGGTGCCCTTGTCCAATTCTCCCCGGGAGAAGACTCCGGCGTCCGTGGTGAACCGCATCACCTGCCCCCGCCAGGAAAAATGGCATGCCGCCGGTCGGGAGGCACAGGTAGGGTCGGGAGTATAGTATTGCTCGTTCATATGCTCTTCGCTCACAGCTTTGCCTCCATCTGCGCCGATTGATACACGGCTGCCGTTTCTTCCGCCGTCAGCTCCCGCCACTGCCCCTCCGGCAGATCCTCCGGCAGGGTCAAGGGGCCGAAGGAGGAGCGGTGCAGCGCCGTCACCGTCAGCCCCACGTGCTCGAACATCCGCTTCACCTGATGGAACTTCCCCTCGTGAATGGTGAGCTGCGCCAGATGAGGCTCCAGAATGGTCAGTGCCGCCCCTTGGGTCACAAAGTCCCCCAGATCCAGCCCGGCGGCAAAGGCATCCGCCATTGCCGGGGTCAGTTCCCCGTCCACGTGCGCCAGATAGGTCTTGTCCACATGCCTTTGGGGTGCCAGCAGGCGATGATTCAGCTCCCCGTCGCAACTGAGGAGGAGGAGTCCGGTGGTGTCCTTGTCCAGCCGTCCCACCGGCATGCAGCCGATGGCGGCATACACCGGGGGCAAAAGATCCATGACGGTGGGCTGCTTCTTATCCCGGGCGGCGGTCAAAAGGCCTGCCGGCTTGTGAAGCATCACGTGCCGCATGAGCCGGGTATCCAGCGTCTCCCCCCGAAGGGTCAGGTCGGCAGGCTCTCTGCAGGCAAAGCCCGGGTCACGGACAGGGTTTCCGTCCACGGTGACAACGCCGGAGCGGATCAGCTTCTGCACCTCCGTGCGGCTGCCGATGCCCAGGGTCACCAAGTATCGATCCAGCCGCATTACTTCTGCGCCTCCCGGATCTCCTGCACCCGACAGGCGGTAATGAGCTGCTTCAGGGGAATCAGGGGCAGCAGCAGCACCACCAGCGCCACCCCCATGAGCCAGGCACGGCTATCCAGGGGCGGCAGGGACAGGGAGCCCATGCCGATGTTGCTCAGGGCGTTCATCAGCTGATGCACATAGTCGGAGCAGATCCATCCGGCAGCCGCCAGGAAGGGCAGCAGGGTCACCAGACCAACAATCCAGCAGCCCAGCACCTGACCCCGATGGCCGTGAATCATCTTCCTGTTGCCCAGGGCTTCCCCGTGGCGGGTGCCGCTGTGAAAGCCAAGGCCGATGACCAGGGGCACAAGGGTCAGCAGGTACAGCATGACCAGCATCATGACCCCCCGCACGGTGATGGAGCTGACGCCCCCGAAGAAGAAGGCCGCCGCACCGCTGCGCCCCAGGTTCAGCAGCTTCTGCAGCAGGGAGAAGGTATCCGTGACCCCGGGAATGGCTTCCGCCTTGTACAGGTACAGGGCGCAGCCTGTCACCGCCAGGAAGGGCAGCGCCCACAGGAGTATGAGGCCGGTGCGCTTCAGCCCCTGAAGAATCTTTTTGCCATAGTGGTCAAAGCTGACCAACTCCGTCAGGGGCAGGGTGCCGGTTTCCTGAAGCTTGGCATAGGCGATGGCGGCGTTGCTCCGTGCCGGCAGCACAAGGAGCACAAACAGGGGCAGGCACAGCAGCGCCAGCGCCTTCGTTTCTGTGGCGGCAAGGAAGAGCAGGGGCACACACACCATGAGCCGCAGTACAATTTCGATTAACAGCATCAGCATCAGCGGGCCGAAGTGGCGGCGGTAGGTCTGCCACGCCCGGGAGAAAGCAGCTTTCATCACAATAACCTCCTCGTGGAATGGTTTCATTATACAGGAGACGGAAGGGAAATGCAAACCGGGTTCGCCAAACCGGCTTCGCCGCTTTGGCGAGGATTGCACTCGCTCACTGGTCGAAGGGCTTCGCCCTTCTCGATTAGCATCCAGAGGGCTTTGCGGTCGCCCTCTGGACTCCTTCGCAGTCCGCTTACAAGCAAATTGTTCTCTTTTGTTAGGCTTTGCAGGGGGCTTTCCGATCGTTCCGCAACCTCAATCGTCGCAGGCTTTGCCTGCTCGTTTCGGTTGATGCATTCGCGGCTGCTTTATGCGCCACTGGCGCATAGCCGCTCACTTACCCTGCAACCCTTCGGGCACGTCCTTCGGAAGCAGCTTGACTTTACATGCAAAGGAAATATCTTTCCTTCCAAGTTCCATAACCTTTATTGGGTGGCGACCGAAGGGGTCAAGGGGGCGACCGGAAAGCCCCCTTGAAGCTTCCTCTTGACAATCGTCCGATTTCGGACTAGAATGGAATTGTCCGATTTCGGACGATTTATTGGGGGTGCATAAATGAAAGAAATGTCGGATGACCTTCTGCGCCGCTACAACAGGCTGCTGCGGCAGACGGATGAATATTATCGCCTTGCGGCCCGCTCCATGGGCTGCAGCGAAGCCACCGTGTGGGTGCTCTACACCCTGCTGGAAGAACCGGGCTGCACCCAGAGCCACATGTGCGATGCCATGTGCCAGCCCAAGCAATCCGTGAATTCCGCCCTGAAAAAGCTGGAACAGGAAGGATACGTCACCCTGCAGGTCACCGAGAAAGATAAGCGGAGCAAGCACATTTTCCTGACCGAAAAGGGCAAGATCCTGGCTGCGGCCACAGCGGAGAAGATCCGTGCCGCGGAAAGGCAGGTTTTGTCCCAGTCTCCCGAGGAGACAGAGCTGCTCATGCAGCTGATGGAAAAACTGAATCAGCGGCTGTCCGCTGCCTTTCAGCCGCTGAAAGACAACAAAGGACGATCATATGACCATTAAGCTATCCGATCATTTTACCTACAGACGACTTCTGCGTTTTACCGTTCCCTCCATCGCCATGATGATTTTCACCTCCATCTACAGCGTGGTGGATGGATTCTTCGTATCCAACTTTGCGGGTAAAACCGCCTTTGCCGCGGTCAACTTCATTATGCCCCTGCTCATGTTCCTGGGCTCCCCCGGCTTCATGATGGGCACCGGCGGCAGTGCTCTGGTGGCCAAGTTTCTGGGGGAGAAGCGGCATGAGGATGCCAACCGCACCTTCTCCATGCTGGTATACGTGTCCATCGGCATGGGGCTGGTGCTGACCATTCTGGCCATGTTCCTTCTCCGCCCGGTGGCCTACGCCATGGGCGCAAGGGACGAAATGCTGGACAACTGCGTGCTCTACGGCCGCATTGTGGCAGCGGCATCCATTCCCTTCGTGCTGCAGATGGAGTTCCAGAGCCTGTTCGTCACAGCGGAAAAACCCCACCTGGGTCTGGTGGTCACCGTGGCCGCCGGCGTCACCAACATGGTGCTGGACGCCCTGTTCGTGGGCGTCTTCCGCTGGGGACTGGCAGGCGCTGCCGCGGCTACCGCCATCAGCGAAGGCATCGGCGGCCTGTTTCCCCTGATCTACTTCAGCCGGAAAAACAACAGCCTGCTGAAGCTGGTGCCCACAAGGATTGACTGGCGCATCATCCTGAAGGTGTGCGGCAACGGCTCCTCCGAGCTGATGAGCAGCATTTCCATGTCTCTGGTGGGCATGCTGTACAACGTGCAGCTGATGCAGTACGCCGGGGAAAACGGCGTCTCCGCCTACGGGGTGCTGATGTATGTGAGCATGATCTTCTCCGGGGCGTTCATCGGCTATGCCGTCGGCACGGCGCCGGTGATCAGCTACCACTACGGGGCACAGAACAGGGACGAGCTGAAGAGCCTGCTGCGGAAGAGCAGCCTGATCATCGCCGTCTTTGCTGCCGCCATGTTTGCCCTGTCCCAGGGGCTGGCTCACCCGCTGGCCAAGCTCTTCGTGGGCTATGATGCGGAGCTGATGGAGATGACGGAGGGTGCTTTCCGCATTTATTCCTTCAGCTTCCTATTCATGGGCTTCTCCATTTTCGCCTCCTCCTTCTTCACCGCGCTGAACAACGGGCTCATCAGTGCCCTGATCTCCTTCCTGCGGACGCTGCTGTTCCAGTCCGGCGTGGTGCTGCTGCTGCCCTTGATTTGGGGGCTGGACGGCATCTGGATCTCCATTGTGGTGGCGGAAGTGCTGGCAGTGATCATGTCCGGGGCGTTCATTGCAGCCAAGAGAGAAAAGTACGGATACGCCTGAAACACACGGTAATAAAATGCTCCCTATCCGGCAAATGCGGACGGGGAGCGTTTTTGTACGCGGTTATCGTTTTACGCCGGCTGGTGAAAGGCTTTTTTCCATTTTCCTCTGCCGTAGCGGATGACGAAAAGAATGGCACGGGTCACGTTGTCCGCTCCCATGCAGCACCACACGGCATTCAGCCCCAGGTGGAACACATGCAGGCACAGAGCAGTGGATACAATGCGGATGCCCCACATGGTGAAGAGGTTGAAGTAGAAGGGAGCCCGGGTGTCGCCCACCCCGTTGAACACGCCTTCCAGAATGATGGCCACGGCGTAGATAGGCTCCACCACCGCCACAATCCGCAGCACGGAGGCTCCGGCGGCAATCACCTGTTCATCCGGGGTGAAGATGCTGAGCAGAGGCTCCGCAAACAGGAACATGAGGCCACCCAGCACCGTCATGATGGCAACGGCCACGGCGGTGCACGCCCGGGTCACCCCGCGGAGGAAGGCTTCATCCCCCTCGCCGGCGGCGTTGCCTGCCAGGGTGGAGGCGGCGGCCTGCATGCCGAAGCCGGGGAGGTACACGGCTTCCTCCGCCGTCAGTGCCAGGGAATGGGCAGCCAGGGGAATGGTGCCCAGACCGGACACCTGAGACAGGAACACCACGTGTCCCAGGCACACGCTGATGCGGGTGAACACCGCCGGCATGCCGATGCGGACGCACTGCCCCATGACCGCCGTGTTCAGCTTAAGCTTCTGCCCCTTCAGGGACAGGGCAGGGCTGCGCATCAGCGCCAGAAACATCAGCGTGCCGCTGACCAGATAGGACAGGGCAGTGGCAATGGCGGCGCCCTCCACCCCCAGCCCTGCCCCGGGGAGAATGAAGCTGCCCAGACGCACCGTGCCGGTGGGGAAGATCAGCAGGGCATTGAAGCAAATATTGGTCAGGTTCATCAGCAGGCTGACCCGCATGGGGGTTCGGGTATCCCCGGCGGCACGCAGGCAGGAGGAGAAAATAATGGTGGCGGAGCGGAACAGCATGGGCAGGCTGACGATGAAGAAATACCGGGCGGCGGTAGCGTAGATTTCCGCATCCGCGTGAAGCCAGCCGGGAAGGAAGGGGGACACGGCCAGGGTCAGGATCATCAGCCCCAGCCCCATGACCACAGCGGCGAAAACGGACTGCATGGCTGCCGTCCGGGCAGTTTCCTCATCCTTTGCCCCCAGGGAGCGGGAAATGCATGCCAGAAAGCCTACCCCCATGGCAAACATGGGAGCGTTCACCAGCCAATTCACCGGGGAGGAAAGCCCCACGGCAGCGGAGGCAGCTGCCCCCATCTGCCCCACCATGGCGGAATCCGCATACTGCACCACGGTTTGCAGGGTCTGCTCCAGCATGGCAGGCCAGGCCAGAATAAAAATGCGCTTCAGCAAATCCTTGCGCCACGTCAGCTTGTCTTGCTCCATACGATCCATGAGCCTCACTTTCCTGCCTATGATACAGGGAAGGGAAAGGGTGTGTCAAGCAAAGAAAAATCCCCCTGCCGAAAGGCAAGGGGGGAGAGTGCTTCGTCCTAATCAGTCGTTTTCATACCAGCAGATGCTGTTCACGCTCGCAGGGACCACATCGTTCTTCAGCCAGTAATCGCTGACGGTGCTGTCCACATCCACCCGGGCTTCCACGGTGGTGCCGGCGGGAATGCCCACGTTGTACAGGGTGTCGGTTCCGGCGTAGAGCAGCTTGCCGTCGGCATCGTACACGCCGGTGACCAGCTTGGCATCATACACGGTTGCGTCCGTGTTGTTGGTGATGGTGAAGGTTACGCGGTAGTAGGTGTTGCCCCAGGTATCGTAGGACTCAATCTTGGCAGTCACGTCCAGACGGGTGAAGGCATCTTCCTTGCTGGTCTTGCCGGTGATGGTCAGGGCGTGATCCCCAATGTCGCTGACACTGGCGGCATCATTGGCGTAGGTGGTGTTCATGATATAGCCCGTTTCGCCGGGAGCAAGGATGTAAGGATAGGCGGAGTAAATGTTGTCGATTTCCACCACGTCTCCGTCCTCGTTCAGCACTTCCACCACGCCGTCGTTAAATTCCACGTTGCTGTCGCCGGTGTTGGTCACCTCGGCAAACAGATAGCCCATAAAGCTGGAGTAGAACTCCAAGGGTACATAATTTTCCTGGACAACCTCCAGCTTGCCGGCGGCAAAGGCTGCGGTGCAGCTCAGGGTCAGGCACAGCGCCAGCATCATGGCAGCAAATTTCTTCATGTTCAACCTCCTGTGTACGTTGTTAACGTCGCCTCCATTGTAGCACCGGGGAGGGAGGATGTCAAACGGGGGCTTTGGGCTTCTCGCTTTTGGGGCATCTGTTACTTTCGTTTATGCTTATTTCAAGGGGGCTTTCCGATCGCCCCCTTGACCCCTTCGGGCATCTTTCTACTAGGGTTCCCTGTTTCTTGTTGTTAGTGTTTATGCCAAGGGGGCTTTCCGATCGCCCCCTTGACCCCTTCGGTCGCCTTCCTATAATGGTTGTGGGTAATGTAAGATAGAAATCCTTTTTCAACTTTCATTAGAAATCAATCTGCATCCGAAGGGGTGCTGCGAAGGGGTGCAGGGGGCGACCGGAAAGCCCCCTGCAAAGCTAAACATCTTCCAAAGGGCTACGTCAAGCCCAGCCGGTTTTCGGGTGGGTGCAGGGGTAAGTGAGCGGCTATGCGCCAGTGGCGCATAAAGCAGCCGCGAACGCATCAACCGAAACGAGCGGCTGTAAGCCGCGACGATTGAGGTTGCGGAACGACCGCAAAGCCCCCTGCAAAGCTAAACATCTTCCAAAGGGCTACGTCAAGCCCAGCCGGTTTTCGGGTGGGTGCGGGAGGGGCTTTTGACTCAAAAGCCGCCTCCCGCAATTCCACGTTCGCTCCCAGCTGCTTTTCGGGGAGAGCGCGAGAGGGGGCTTTTGGCACAAAAGCCGCCCTCTCGCAAAACGCCCCTCCCGCCAATCACGTTTTCCCGAACATCTCCCTGTGGCTCTCCTCCACGGTTTCCATGTCCTCCATGTAGAGGTACTGGATGATGCACTCGTAGCGGTAGTAGTTCAGCATCATCATCCGGGGGAAGCCCACCATCTCCATGAACAGGCCGGACAGGGGCGGGGGCATGGACAGCCCCACCGCCAGCCGGGTCACCTGACGGATGTCGTAGCGGAAGGTGTTGTCGCTGCACATGCGGCTGACCATGCTTTCGGATAATCCGCAGCGGAAGGCGGCCTCCCGCTGGGTGCCGCACCGGTCGGCAATGAGCTTCGACAGCGCCTGGGCAGGGGTTCGGGGCAGGGCGGCCAGATAGGCGGCGTCCTGGGTGATGGTCTCCTCCCGGGTCATGCTGTCGGTCACGTCCGGATCCACCGGCACATACCGGTCATTGAATCCCTGCACGGAGCAGAGCACCCCGGTGGGGGCGGCGGCAGGGGCGAAACGGTATTCCCGGCGGAATTTCAGGCAGCACTCGTCCACGTGCCCCCGTGCCCATTCCGTCAGCCGGATCCCGTCCTTGTTTTTTTCGATGCAGAAGGGATGATCCAGACACACGTGCCCTTCGGCGTACAGGAACCCTCGGGAGCGAATCAGCTCCCGAAAGGTTTCATCCTCCCCGTACAGCCGGGTAAAATTCCCCCGGTCAATGACGAAGGTTTCCCCGGCCTTCAGATGCTCCCCGGAAAAGGCAAAGGGGCGAATATATCGGCCGTCCACATAGTTGCAGGCACCTTTCGCCGCCGCGGAGCCCAGGAGGATCATCCGGGTGCGGATCAGGGACTTGGGCCGCTGCAGATCCCGGGCAATCCGGTAAATCACCCTGTCCACCCGATCCCCGGTGTTCATGTCCTTCCCCTCGGTTTCCTCCCAGTACAGGCGCATGAGGGGCACCAGCAGCCCCCGGGGCAGCATGGCGGCGTAGGCGAAGTAATCCGCCTGCCGCTCCACCCACCGTAGATCCTTGGCTGCCCCACGGGAAGCCTTGTCCGCCTCCCTGTATGGCAGCAGGCGAAGATCCGTCCGGTGCAGCTGGTGCAGGGTGAGGAACATGGTGTGAAACTCGTAGTGGGCGCACTCGTGGTAAATGGCCAGGTCGCTGCCGGCCTCGTCCTTCCGGGCGGCGTTGCTGTTGAGGATGATGGTTTTTCCCGGCACACGGATGGGCTGATGCCCGCCGTCCTCCGTGGTGATCTGCACCTCCCCCTCCTCCAGAAAGAGCATGGCACGGCTGTACCGGTGCTCATGCAGGGGCAGGGTGCGAACCGTCAGCCCCAAGGCCTGGGTCAGCGCCGTAGGACCCCGGCGGCGGAGGATGGTCATGGCCCCGTCTCCCAGGCATTGGCGGAGCCGCTGACGGAACAGATCCTCCATGTCCTCGCTGCGGAGGATGGGCACCAGATAGTCGGACAGCTCCGGCACATCCGCAGGGGCAGGGGGATCAAAGAACACGGCAGGAATCTCCCCGATGCGCCGTATCCCGTCCTCCATGTGAAACCCGGTGATGAAGTACACCTGCCGCAGGAAGTACCGGGGCAGCTGATGCTCCCCGACCACCCCCAGCCGGATCCGTGCCCCGGCGTGGATCATCAGCCCGGTGCGTGTCACCTGATAAAACCGGAACCGCCCCAGCCTGCTGCCGCTCCGGTCGAAAACCAGGCGATAGCTTTCCCCGGGCATTAGCCCCAGATCCCCTGCCGGATCAATGTGCAGATCCCTTAAGGCCGCCCCCTGCAGGCAGCCTTCCACCTCCTGAAGCATTTCATCCCCGAAGTGGCGGATGATGTAGTCCCCCATGCGCTGCAATACCGGCGCCCATTCTCCCTGCTTCTCCATATGCTCCCTGTCCTTCCCGTCCACACCGACAGGAACATCATAGCATAGAGAACGGGCGTTTGCAAGAGGAACAGGAACAAGTATTCGAGAAAGTCACTCCGTCACTTTCTTCAAGTTTCGCACGCTGCCAACGGTCAAGCGTATAAATTGGCAATACGCAGGGGGCTTGACTCACTGCCCCCTTGCATCCCCCGCCCATCTGCGCTATAGTGGGGGAGGAAAAATCAAGGAGATGAATCATCATGTGGGTGGTACTTGCATTCGGTTCCGCTTTCTTCGCCGGGGTGACCTCCATCCTTGCCAAGTGCGGCATCCGCAAAACGGATTCCACCGTGGCAACGGCACTGCGAACCATCATTGTGCTGGCGTTTTCCTGGGTCATGGTGCTGCTGGTGGGTTCCCAAAGTCAGCTGGGTCAGGTGGACGGCCGATCCCTGCTGTTTCTGGTGCTGTCCGGCCTTGCCACCGGGGCAAGCTGGCTGTGCTACTTCCGTGCCCTTCAGCTGGGGAACATTAACAAGGTGGTGCCCATTGACAAGTCCAGCACGGTGCTGACCATTCTGCTGGCGGTGCTGCTGCTTGGCGAGTCCCTGACATGGACAAGCGGCATCGGCATCCTCCTCATTGCCGCCGGCACCTTCCTGATGCTGGAGAAGAAGGACACCCAAAATGTCACCGCCAAGGACAGCCGCTGGCTGTGGTACGCCCTGGGTTCCGCCCTGTTTGCCAGCCTGACCGCCATTCTGGGCAAGGTGGGCATCACCAATGTGGAGTCCAACCTGGGCACAGCCCTGCGGACCGGGGTGGTGCTGATCATGTCCTGGATGATGGTGCTGGTCACCGGCAAGGGGAAGGAGCTCCGGCACATCGAAAAAAAGGAGCTTGGGTTCATCTGCCTGTCCGGCCTGGCCACCGGGGCAAGCTGGCTGTGCTACTACAAAGCCTTGCAGGACGGGCCTGCCAGCGTGGTGGCGCCCATTGATAAATTGAGCATTCTGGTCACGGTGCTCTTCTCCCGGGTGGTGTTTCAGGAGAAGCTGAGCCGGAAGGCGGCGGCAGGCCTTGCCGCCATTGTGGCCGGCACCCTGCTGATGCTGGTGAAATAAATGCGACTGCTCAATCAATCCGAAGATTGCACTCCTCAACAAAAGGAAGCCCCCTGCGACTTGTCGGCTTCTATTTTCAACCAACGACAGCGTGCAAATCTCGCTTATACAGCAAAGCCATTCGCTCGAAATCCTGAAAGGAATGATGGTATGAAGAAAAAATCTTTCTTCACTTCTCTGCTTGCCCTTTTGATGGCACTGCTTATGGTGCTGAGCCCCTCGGAAGGGCTGCTGTCCCTGCTGACGCCTGCCCAGGCTTCCGCCATTACCCTATCGGCGGAGGATGACCATGCCGCCCTTGTGGCCAAGAGCAAGAAAAAGAAGAAAGCGTCGCCCACCGCCACGCCCACCGCTGCCCCCACCGCCACGCCGGAGCCTGCGGCCGCCGCCATCGAAGAGGACGGCACCTACACCGCCCCCCAGGATATTGCGGATTACCTGTTCACCTACGGCAGGCTGCCGGGCAACTTCATCACCAAGAAGGAAGCCCAAGCCCTGGGGTGGGACAGCCGAAGCAACTATGTGGGGGATGTGGCTCCCGGCAAGTCCATCGGCGGGGATTACTTCGGCAACTATGAACAGAAGCTGCCCACCGCCAAGGGGCGGAAGTACTACGAATGCGACTGCAACTACACCGGCACCCGGCGAGGGGCGGAGCGGATCATCTTCTCCAATGACGGGCTGGTGTACTACACAGCGGATCACTACGAAACCTTTACGGAAATGAAGCCCTCCTGGGAACAAGAGGAATAAAGCAAGGGGTCGGGAAGCATGTTGGTTCTTCCCGACCCCTGTTGTTGTAACCTAGCAGCTTGCACCCTTTCATAAAGCGAGTGTCCGAAGGGGTGCAGAAAACGGCAGTCAAGCCCCTGCGATTGCTGACTTATACGTTCGTCCAACGCCTGTGCGAAAAAAATCGGGCAAGCAGCTCTGCCGCTTGCCCGAAATCGAAAGCTTTACTCTGCCTGTGCAGCCTGTTCGCCGGCGATCTTGCCGAAGCACACGGACTCGGAGTAGCCGCCTGCCTGCCAGGTTACTTCACCTGCGGCATACAGGCCGGGCACCACGGTGCCGTCGCTGCTGAGAACCTGTGCCTTTTCGTTGCACACAACGCCGCCCTTGGTCATGTGGTTGGCGCCTTCCACCCGCACGCCGTAGTAGGGGCCTTCAGCGTCCAGGGCACGGCTGGGAACAGCCCCGATCTGTGCGTTCTCGGTGCCTGCGGCAGCGTCTGCGTTGTACTGTGCCACGGAGGCCTTCAGACCCTCGGCGTCAATGCCCAGCTTCTCAGCCAGCTCGTCCAGGGTTGCGCCTTCGCTGTAGTAGCCCAGACCCACATGCTTGCGGATGCGGTAGAAGGAATCATAGCCGGTC
>JAUMVT010000028.1 GCA_030529995.1 Clostridia bacterium | reverse complement strand
CCTTGTCGGAGGTCTTGGTGACGCTCAGGGCGGCGTTCACGTCGTCGGTCTCGTCCACCACCACGTCGCCGCTGTCGGGGGTCTTGGGATTCTCAGGATCCGCAGGATCCACCACGGGATCAGCCTTGCCCAGCACGGCGTTGGTGACCTTGCCGTTCAGGATATCGTCGCTGGTGACGGTGTAGGTGGGTTTGAAGGTGACCGTTTCGCCCACGGCCAGCACGGCAATGGTCTCGTGCAGGCCGACCAGATCGTCGTCTACCTTCACATTGTAATAAGGAACATTGCCCTTATTGGTCACTTCGATGGTGTAGGTGATGACATCATCCAGCTTCACCTTCTGGCCGTCCTTGTCGGAGGTCTTCCGGATGAACAGGGTAACATCCACCCCGCCAAGCTTGACGGTATCGGTTGCCTTCCAGCTCTTGCCGGTGTCGAAGGCTGCCGTCACTTCGTTGGTGAAGGTGCCTGCCAGCACGTCATCGCTGGTGACGGTGTAGGTGGCGGTCACGGTTTCCTCTGCGCCGCCTGCCAGGGTCAGGGTCTTGGTGGTTTCGCCGTTGTCGAAGGTTACGCCTTCCTGCTCGGTGAGGGTAATGGTCTTCTCCTCGGCGTAGATGTTCTTCACGGTGATGGTGAAGGTGACCACATCGCCGGTGCTGAAGCCATCGCCTTCGTGAGCCTTGGTGACAACCAGGTCGTCAGCCACGTCTTCATCCGTTACGGTCAGGGTGCCGTAGTACTGGAAGTAAGAGTAGTTGCTGGCCAGGGTGCCGGCTGCCCACACGAAGGTGAACAGGTTCTCGCTGGAGCCTACCAGGGTCTGGCTGCCGGTGACGTTGTACACAGCCCCGTCGCCCTCCACAAAGCCGGTGGCGTTCACGGTGCTGTTGGTCAGAGGCGTGCCGTCGTAGGACTTGCTGGCGCTCTCAGACGTGAGGATCAGGGTGCGGGGATTGATGGTCAGGTGCTGCCAGCCGGTGACGTATCCTTCGTAGTTGTCTGCGCCGGATACACGCACTTCGATGTCAACACTGTCTTCGCAGTCCCGTGCCAGGATACAGGTGGGATCGGTGAACCACTCGTCGTCCCAGCTGACTCGATACTCGATCTTCAGCTCGTTGCCGTTCACATCCGTTGCTTCAGCAGCAGCGGCGGTGTAGGTGGTGCCGTCGTAGATCTTGGTCACGTCATGGGGAGTCAGGGTTACGTAGTCGGCGATGTTTGCCTTGGTGATGTGCAGGTCGCCGGGCACGTAGGTCAGGGTATAGTTGGCGGTGACGTCCTTGCCTTCCGCATCGGAGATGGCAGCGTCACGAGGCACCAGCTCATCCTCGTAGTCGCCTACGTTGGTCTGCTGGCCGTCCACAGTGGCCGTGACGTTCTGGCCTTCCACCACATTGCTGGTGGTGAAGCCATTTCCGCCATGGGGCTGTCCGTCATACACCACGGTGTTGTCATTGGCGGTGACGGTAGCTTCACGGGGCTTGATGGTCAGCGTGTAGCAGTAGAAGTGAACATTTTCATACTGATCCTGATTTTCGAACACGATGGAGGTGATGGCGTTCTCGCAGGTGTCTGCCACGTCGGTCACCGTGGTGTCCAGGGTGATGGTGATATCATCGTCAGTAATCGGAACATGGGTAGGCTCGCCGGAGACAGCTTCCCGTCCGATGTTATCGTACATGATCAGGTAGCTGTCATTGCCGTGAGGCTGTCCATCGTAGGTCCATTCTCCGCCGCGAACGGAGATCCAGAGTTCATGGGTGTTCTTGGTGATCTCCAGAGAGCCGTTCACGTAGGTGATGTCATAGTTCTTGGTGACATCATTGCCGGAGGCATCCGTGATGTGGGCATCGGAAGGCACATTGTCCACCTTGCCCACATAGGTGATTTCACCGGTGATGGTGACACTCTCCAGCTTCTGGTTGTTAGCCAGATCGGTGTGGGTTTCGCTGTTCTTGGTCAGGGGCTTGCCATTGTATTCCCGCTTATCGCTGCCGGCCGTAATGGTCAGAGGCTTGGGGTTAATGGTCAGGCCGCCGTCTTCCGCCACAACGAACTTCACGTTGAAGTTGGGGTTGTTGTTGACGAAGTTGGCTTCCGTCAGACCCATGGGGTAGTAGCCTGCATCCGTGCCCTTGGCCATGGGCAGATCCACGGTGGTGAAGTCTGCGGTGGTGTACAGCTCGTCAGAGATGCTGACCACGGTGTAGCCCACGGTGGTGGTGGGGTTGCCGTCATAGGTCTTGGTGTTGGTAACGCCCTTCACGGTGACCACCACCGTGTCGGGAGAGACGATCTCCAGGGTGCCGGGCTGATAGGTGATCTCGTAGTTGGCGGTGACGTCCTTGCCTTCCGCATCCACGATGACAGCCTGCTCAGGCACCAGCTCGTTCTCGTACTTGCCTACCGCTGCGGCGGTAAAGTCGATGTTCACGGAGTCAACCCGGTGACCCTCTGCCAGATTGGTGGCGGTGAAGGGGTTGGCCTCGTTCTTGCCGTGCATCTGTCCATCGTAGACGACGCCCAGGTTATCGTTGGCCTTGATGATGACCTCCGTATCCCCTGCGCCACGCTTGGTCACCTTCAGGGCGCCCAAGAGTGCGGTCACGGCATAGTTGGCTGCCAGGGTATCCTCATCAAATTCGTAGGTGTAGGTGTTCTGGCTCTGGCCTGCGTCGGTCTGGCTGCCGGTGTAGGTCATGTAGATGCCTTCGCCGGAGACGAAGCCATCGCCGGTAACGGTGTAGCTTTCCTCCTTCAGGGCCGTGCCGTCATATTCCTTTTCGGCAGAGCCGCTGGTCAGGGTGACTGAACGCTTGCTGATGACCAGCCGGCCATCCACCACCACGAACTCCACGTTAGCGAAGTTGTCGCTCAGGTTGGTGAAGTCAGTGGCCTTCACGTCCATGTCGTAGGTATCGGCATTGGTGCCGGATACGGTGGCATCACCGGAGAAGGTGAAGTCATTTTCCGTATACAGCTTGTTATCGATTGCTACGTCATAGCCGGTGACGGTGTGTTCCTCGCCGTCATACTTGGCGGTGCCGCTGTGCTCGGTGATGGTGACCGTTACCTTGTCGGTCACAGGAGTCACCTTCAGGGTGCCGGGCACGGTATTGATGGTGTAGTTGTCAGGGTTGGTGTTCTCATTCAGGGTGTAGGAGAAGGTGTTGTCGCTCTCGCCCTTGTTCAGCTGGATGCCGGTGACATCGTAGGTGGCGCCTTCGCCCTCAGCGAAGCCGTCGCCGGAGACAGTCACGGTATCCTTGGTCAGGGCCGTGCCGTCGTACACCTTTTCAGCAGAGCCGCTGGTCAGGGTGACTTCACGCTTGTTGATGACCAGATCCTGATCCACCACAACGAACTCCACGTTGGTGAAGTTTTTGCTGATGTTGGTGAACTGGTCTTCCTTCACACCCATGTTGTAGGTGCCTGCATCCGTGCCGGATACTTCCGCCTTGCCGGAGAAGGTGAAGTCGTCCGTGGTGTACAGAGGATTGGAAATGTCCACATCATAGCCGGACACGGTGTGTTCCTTGCCATCGTAGGTGGCGGTGTCGCCGTGAACGGTGATGGTCACGGTCACCTTGTCGGTCACGGGGGTGACGGTCAGGGTGCCGGGGACGGTGGTGATTTCGTAGTTGTCGGGGTTGGTGTCCACATGCCACTCGTAGGTGAACTTGTTCTCGCTCTCGCCTGCCTCCGTCTGGGTGCCGGTGACGGTGGTATCCACGCCTTCATTCTTGGCGAAGCTGCCGCTGGTCACGGTGACGGTGTGGTTTTCCAGAGCGGTGCCGTCGTACACCTTTTCATCGTCAGCACTGGTCAGGGTGACGCTGCGCTTGCCGATGGTCAGTGCGCCGTCGTTCACCACGAACTTCACATTGGTGAAGTTGGTGTTGATGTTGGCAAAGTCGGCTTCCGTCATGCCCATGGGATAGGTGTCCGCATTGGTGCCGGTTGCCTTGGCCTCGCCGGAGAAGGTGAAGTCAGCGATCTTGTACAGGTCGTTATTGATGGTGACGCTATAGTCAGTGACTTCGTGCGCATCGCCGTCATAGTCAATGGCCTTGGTGTTGCCGGTGATGGTGACGGTCACTTCATCGGTGACGGGGGTCACTTCCAGGGTGCCGTTCTTGTAGGTGATTTCATAGTCACCCAGCACATCCTCGCCCGCTGCGTTGGAGATCTTGGCATCACGGATCACGTTGGGCACAGTGCCTACGTCAGTGATGGTGCCGGACACGGTGATGTCATCCAGCGTATCGCCCTTCGCCAGTGCGCCGGCGATGTAGCTGGCGTTGGTCAGGGGCTGCCGGTCGTACACCTTGGACTCACTGGCCGCAGTGAAGGTTACGGGCTTCTTGGTAATGGTCACATAGCCGTCGGTGACAACGAAGGTGACCTTGGCGAAATTGGGGTTGGTGTTCTCAAAGCTGTCTGCCGTGAGCCCCATGTAGGTGGTGCCGGCATGGAGCCGCTCCGCATGGGCGCTGACGCCGGTCTTCAGGGTGAAGTCGGCGGCGGTGTACAGGCTGGTGGAGATGCTCACCACCTCATAGCCGTTGGCATTGTAGGAGTTGCCGTCATAAACCTGGGTGTTGGTGTTGCCCTTCAGGGTAACAACCACTTCCGCCTGGGTTTCGGAGACGGTCAGCTTGCCGGTTTCGGTCTTGATGGTGTAGTTGTCTGCCTTGGTATTGGCATTCAGGGTGTAGGTGAAGGCGTTGTCGCTGGAGCCAACAACCGTCTGGCTGCCGGTGACATCATAGGTTGCGCCTTCGCCATCAGCGAAGCCGTCGCCGGAGACAGTCACGTTGCTGTTGGTCAGGGGGGTGCCGTCGTAGGTCTTGCTGTCGGTGGCGCTGGTCAGGGTCACGTCACGCTTCAGGATGGTAATGAGGCCTTCCCGGGTAGAGGTGACGATGTACTTGCCGGTCTTGTCCACAGGGTTCTCTGCCACGGTGGGCACAACGTCGGTTTCGCCTGCGTCCGTACGGGCGGCGGACACCTTGACCACATCGGAGAAGTCTGCTTCATCCTCGGAGCAGGTGAACTCAGTCACTTTCACTTCCGTGCCATCATAGATGGTTTTGGAGCTGAGTGCCATGACGGCGGCATTCTTATAGTAGTAGAAAGTGATCTCGTTGGTGCCGGTGGTGATTTCAACGGTCTTTTCATCCTCGGATACGGGGGTGTAGCCATTGACCGTGATGGGGGTTTCCTTAACCACATCGGCGAAGGTCTGGCCGGTGACTACCTTGTCATCCGCCACCTGGGTGGTGGTGTTGTTCCACACATAGTGGACGGTATAGGTCAGATCCGTGCGCTTGGTGTAGGTAACGGTAACGGTCTTGTCTTCCGCAGGCATGGTGCCGGTGACCACTGCCGTGCTGGGCACGTAGCCGTCAATGGCAGGAGAGGTCACGGAATAAGCCGCACCGTAGGTCACGGTTTCGGTGTGGTCGGGGGCTGCTTCGCTGCCGTCCTCGTAAATGTACTTGACGGTGAGGGTGAAGATGTTCTTCTTATAGTAGACGTTGATGACGTTCTTGCTCTGATCCACCTGAATGGTCAGGGGCAGGTTTTCCGTCTTGTCCAGCACGTAGCCGGCGGGGTGCTTATCGGTGTAGGTTTCGACCTGAGTGCCGAAGGCGGCGGTGCCGGTTGCCTGCATGGTGGGCTGCTCCACACCGTCCAGATAATACTTCACATAGTAGGTGTAGTTATTGGCGGTGTAGTAGAAGGTGATTTCCTTCTTGTAGGCATCCAGGGTGAAGGTCTGGGCTTCCGGCTTCACCACGGTGTAGCCGGTCACGGTTGCGGCAGACTCGGTGACAGAGGTGTTGAAGGTCTGGCCGGTGACCACCTTGTCATCTGCAACCTTGGTCGTCGTTCCTTGCTTATAGTAGTGAACGGTGTAGCTGACATCCGTGTTGGCTGCCCAGATGGCGTACAGCACGTTTTCGCCATCGCTGTTCAGGCGGGCTTCGGAGTCTGGGTTGAAGGAGGTGCCGTTGCCGTTAGCCTGGGTATTCCACTTCACGAAGTGGTAGCCGGTCTTGGGGGTAATGCCGGCAGCCGTGTTGCCCAGCACAGTGACCTTGCCGTTGTTCAGCACGGACTCGGTGGTGTAGTCGCTGCCGTCGCCGCCGTTGGCCTTGTAGGTCACGGACACCTTGGCATAGGTATCCACGTACACGGCGGTCAGGGTGGTATCCTTATTCAGGGTCAGGTAGCTGCCGGGGTAGTAGACATTGCCCGCAGCATCCTGCCAGTAGGCGAACACCTTGCCCGCAGGGGCCTCGAAGGTGCTGTTGGCCACACGGGCGGAAGCGTCGGGGCCGTACTCGTTGGCATCAACAACGTCCGCACCCGTGCCCTCGCCGGCGGTGTAGGTCAGGGTGTACTTCTGGCCAACGAAGGTGGGTTTGATTTCCATATCGCCGTAAAGGGGCTCGTTGAT
Source organism: Clostridia bacterium (assembly GCA_030529995.1). Lineage (GTDB taxonomy): Bacteria > Bacillota > Clostridia > Christensenellales > Aristaeellaceae > CAKUFA01. The sequence goes on along the minus strand of JAUMVT010000028.1, from coordinate 27,864 downwards.
ATCGATGTTGTTGTCATCTTTGTCAACCCACTTCACGATGGTCAGGTTGTGTTCCTTCACGAAGGCATTTGCCTGGGCGTAAACGGAGGTTTCGCCAATGGAAGTGCCCTGGGCAACCGTTTCATTTTCATCGAAACCGATTTCGCTGGTCACGGTGACCTTGATGTTCACGGTTACCTTGGGCTTTGCCCAGTAGGCGTAGAGCACCACGTTTTTGGCAGGCATGGTGCCGAAGGTGTAGGGAACGCTGCTGTCGCTGACCTTGGAGGGTTCAACTTCGTACCAGCCCTTGAAGTCTTTAGCAGTGTAGCCATCGGAGATGGTGGAAGGGGTGCCGCCCTTGCCGGAAATATCCGCTTCGAACATGATACTTTCGGAGGTTTCGGAACCCATGTTGTTCAGGGTCAGGGTATAGCTGTTACGGGAGTAGTAAAGGTTTACGGTGGTATCGCTCTGCACAACATTTACAGAGGTGAAGCCCGTAATGGCCTTTGCATTCCAGTTGCCGCTGGTGGTGTCTGCTGTCTGAGAATATGCTTCGTTCTTCTTATAATACCGGGTTGTACCGCCATAGGTATAGGCTGTGCCGGTGCCGTCCGGCGTTTCGAACATGTAGTTCAGGGTATAGGTCGTCAGACTGGTTGCCCAGTAGGCGGCAAGGTTGCCCTTAGCAATGATGTCACTGGTCAGGGTCAAACGCTTGGATACCCAAGTCTTCTCCCAGCCGGTAAGAGAGTAGGTGGTGCCGCCGCCCCAGCCGCCAGAGCGAACAGGCTTCGTGGTAAAGTCGCCGCTGGTAGGCCACAGGGCAGAAATGTCCTGCTCGTACTTAGCAGTAAAACTATAGGTGCCTGTATAGGTTGTTCCGTTCATGGTCAGCACAGGCTGCGTGCTGAACGTGCTGGAGGATGCTTTCGAATATCGATTACCGCTGCCATAATAACCCAGCAGGTCAAAGGTAATGGTATACGCATTTCTCGTATAGTATACGTTCAGCACGGAGGAGCCGTCTGCCGCCACGGTGACGGTATCGGACTTCTCGAAGGTGAAGTAGGTACGATCGCTGACAGAGGAAGGCAGTGCGCCGGAGGTAGCGTCCAGGGTCAGCTCCGTGCCGGTGTATGCCGTTTTGCCGGTTTCCGTTGCCAGCATGGAATAGTTTTCGTCATTGGCGTTTTCGCCCCAGTACACCACAGTGTACTTAACCAGCACAGGGTTCCACTGCGCCGTCAGCACCACGCTGGCGGTGGGGGTGTAGTTGCCGGACACGGTGCTGCCGCTGGGGTCCTTCCACCCGGCGAAGGTGTAGCCGGTGCGGGTGGGGGGCGTCAGGCTGCTAACGTTAATGGACTTGCCCTTCTCCACGTACTGGCTCGTCATCTGGCTGCCGCCGGCCGTGTTGAAGGTGACCCAGTAAGCGGGCACGGTCACGGGGGTCACGTAGGTGTCCCCGGTCACCACGGTGTCCGCGGTGAAGGCGGTGGTGGTGTCCTTGATGACCCAGCCGGTCACCTTGGCATCCTTGGCTTCGTAGTCGGTGGGCAGGCTGACCTTGTATTCGTTATCGGCAGTAGCCCGCATGGTGACGTGCACATAGCCGTCTTCCGCGAGGAAGTACACATAGTACACGTCGGTGAACTTGGCGTTCACGGTGACCTCGGTGGTTACCGTATAGCCGGAAACCGTGCCGAAGGTGACAGCCGTGCCGTCCTCGTAATACCAGCCGTCGAACTCCTTGCCGTCGGCTGCGTCGGGGGTGGCGGGCTGCGTCAGGCTTTCGCCCTTGGTCTGGTCGACGATCTGGGTGCTTACCGTGTTACCGTTCACCTTGAAGTTGAAGGTGACGTAAACATCCTCATCGGGAACGACCGATGCAACGCTGATGAAGGGCCGGGTGGATCGGCTGATGTCAATGATCTCTGCCAAGGCAGTCATTGGCATGCAGCTGATGATCATCATGACCGCCGTCAGCCACGCCAGTGCTCTCCGCATGGTGTTTCTCATAGTTCCATCCTCCATTGTCCAATGGTTCTGGGGAAAAGGTTCTTTACTCGGGATCTGCTACGGTGACCACAACGCGCCAGTAGTCCATGTGGTTTTCTTCCGTGACTACCACATTCAGCCGGGCGCCGGTGCCGCCTGCCACGTTCTGCCAGGAGGCGTCGTCCTTGCTGGTCTGCCACTGAATGGTGCACTGGGCATTGCCGTAGCCGTTGAGCACGGCGGAAAGGGTGGCGGTGTTGCCGAAGGCAGCCTCCTGCCCGTTCCAGGATACATAAATGTCGATGGTGCGGTTGGGATCCAGTTCGTCCTCCAGGGTGGAGATCTTATCGGAGCCTTCCGGCACGGTTTCGGTGACGATGGGGTTGCCATCCTCATCCAGGATCAGGTTGCCGTTTTCATCCTTGGCATAGGCCACGGGGATTTCCTGTCCGGCGGGAACGGTGGCCACCGGGTTGCCGTTTTCATCCAGCACCAGGTTGCCGTTCTCATCCTTCTGCCAGGTGGTGACGGCGGTCACCGTTTCGGCAGGGGCGCCGGTGACCACGGGGGTCTCCTCCGCCGGGGCTTCCGTTGCCTCCGGGGCGGGGGTGGCCGTGGGCGCGGGCTTCAGGTGAAGTACATACACGGCGGAGTCTGCCATGGCTGCGGGCATCATCGTCAGCAGCATGGCCAGCGTCAACGCCAGCGCCGCAACGCTTCTCATTTTGTTGCTCATGGGTGTTCCTCCTTACAAGTTCATGGGGCAGGGTATTTTCTGCGCAGGAGTTTCTTCCTTATTATAATAGGAACTTACAGGATGGTCACAACCACCTGCCACATGGAACCGTCCATGCCCACGGTGGTGTCGATCCACAGGGCCAGGTTGGTGGCGCCGGGGATGTCTTCCCAGGTTTCGGTAGTGGGATCCCAACGCTGCCACTGAACGGCAACGTTCAGGCCTTCATAGCCCGTCAGCTCCGCAAACAGACCCACCCGGTTGCCCACATAGAAATCCTCGGCATCGCCGAAGGCAACAATGCGGACGGAGCGAGCAGCGGCGGCTTCATCAGCCGGGGCTTCAGTCTCTGCGGCAGGGACTTCCGTGACCACCACAGGCACTTCCGTGGCAGGGACTTCCGTCACCACCACAGGAACCTCTGTTGCAGGGGCAACAGTCTCCTCCACGGGGGCGGGGGTGGCTGTTACATCGGCGAAGGGGGTTCCCAGATCCGTGGGGGTGCCGGACTCCGCTGCGGCCAGCGTGGTCATCATCATCGCAGCCGTCAGGATGGTGAGCAGCTTCTTCATAAATCGTGTCCTCCTATTCATCGTGCCCCGGGAGGGGGCAACACATGCTATTCCACCTTGGGTATCTCTATTCTACACCATTTTGGTTACGTGGGCGGTTACAAATAGAACCCCGAACAAAGAATTTACAAAAAAATCGCTGTTTTTCGCCTCAAAATCGCCTGTTTTTGACCTTTTCTCAAAAATTCTTCGGAGCAACACATTTTTTTGTGTTGCTGCGTCAAGGGGTTCTTTTTTCGGGCAGCACGTCATATTCTCCGCTATTTCACCTCCTGATGCACTTAATTTGACAGCATTGTGTCAAAAGCCCTCTGATTTGTTGCCATAGGGTTCAGAATCGGTTACATTCCTGTAACAATTCGACGGTCATTCATAGGTCACCTGAGCGCACATGGCTGTCACATTTCTCCCGAAGGAGGGGAAAAGGCGAAGGCGACTGCGGGAAAAAATTTTTTTGAGAAAATTTTTGGTGCAGGGGTCGCTTTGTTCCCATGTAACCGAAAGGATTCGCATTCCTTTCATGCCGGATTCACGCCATCGCCAAAGCGGCAAAGCCGCTTCGGCGAGTTTTGCACTCGCTCACTGGTCGCTGCGCTCCCGGCCGTTCCCTCGTGTAAGGAAGCAATCCTTCGGATTGCTGCGGCTTTCACCGCACAGGGGCTTCGCCCCACTTAACGCCACGAAGTGGCTCGCTGAAAGCCGATCTAAAGTTGAAGGGCTTGCGAGCCCTCCAACGCCACCCAAGAGATCGTCTTCTCATCCTTTCATGCCCCTTTCATATCGGATTCACCCACTGTTCACCTGCATTGGGTAGGATACAGGCATCCAAATGGAAAGGAGGGAGCGGACATGCTGCTGCAGAAAGCCCGGAAGCGGATTCTCATCATTGGCCTGGTGGCCGTCGCCGCTGCCGTGCTGTGCCTGATTTTCGTCCATCCCCATCTGTTCCCCGCCAATGAAACCCCGGCAGCCACTGCCGAGCCCTCCGCCGCCGCCTTGGGGCTGGTGGTGCAGGATACGGACAACGGTCTGTATGTGCTGGCCGTTCGGGAGGGCAGTGCCGCCGACCTGGCCGGGGTGCGCTCCGGGGACTATCTGCTCTCCGTTGACGGCGACACGGTGGCCACGGCGGACGAGCTGGAAAGCCTGCTGCCGGAGCAAGGGAAAGAACAGCTGACCTTTGCCCTGCTGCGGTATGGAGCTGAGGTAACGATTACGGTCACTTTGCCCTAATCGCAATCTTGCCCTTTGCCCTCCCTTTTGCTATACTTGCCTCAACGAAGGAGGTCTGCCCCATGAAGCTGCTGGTTGTGGATGATGAAGAGCGCATCCGGGACATCATTAAGAAATACGCGGTATTTGAAGGTTACACGGTGGAAGAGGCCGGCAACGGCATGGAGGCGGTGGAGAAGTGCCGCCTGACCGCCTACGACCTGATCATCATGGACGTGATGATGCCGGAGCTGGACGGCTTTTCCGCCGTGCGGGAGATCCGCCGCTTCAGCCAAACCCCGGTGCTCATGCTTTCCGCCCGTGGGGAGGAATACGACCGGATTCACGGCTTCGAGCTGGGGATTGACGACTATGTGGTGAAGCCCTTCTCCCCCCGGGAGCTGGTGATGCGGGTAGGCGCCATCCTGAAGCGGAGCGGCAAAACCGACGCTCAGCCCCAGGAGCAGGTAACCATGGGCGACCTGGTGGTGGACTTTTCCGCCCGTCGGGTGACCCTGGCGGGGCAGGTGCTGGATCTGAGCCCCAAGGAGTACGACCTGCTGTTTTACATGGTGCGGAACCGGGGGCTTGCCCTGAGCCGGGAAAAGCTGCTGGCCGAGGTGTGGGGCTACGACTTCTATGGGGACGACCGTACCCTGGACACCCACATCAAGCTGCTGCGGAAGCGGCTGGGACCCTATGCTGACCGGATCACCACCCTCAGAGGAGTTGGCTATCGCTTTGAAAAAGAATGATGAAGGGCACGCCGCCCGTCCCCTGCCCGGCATTCGCCAGAAGATGATGCTCTTTCTGGTGATTTTCGTGTGCGCCATTCTGGCCATGCTGTGGGTCTGCCAGATCTTCCTGCTGAATGACTTCTACCGCTTCTTCAAGACCCAGTCCGCCAAGCGGGCGGCGGAAACGGTGGTCAGCAGCCTGGACAGCGAGGATCTGGAAAGCACCCTGAATCAGCTGGCGGTGCAGAACGGGCTGTGCATCATGCTGCTGGATGAGCAGATGAACACGGTGTACTCCGCCGAGGGACAAAGCTTCTGCATCATTCACACGGTGCGGAACAGGGATCTGCGCTGGTGGTGCAGCCGTGCCCCGGAGGACGGCACCGCCCGGCTGGATCAGTTCGACATGGCCTCCCCCCCGAACCAGAATCAGCCCGGGGAGCGGCAGCGGGATCGGGAGCGGGAGCATGGCTCCCAGGTGCTGCTGTACGTGCGGCGGATCACCCTGCCCGGCGGTGACAGCGGCTATCTGCTGCTGAACGCGGTCATCTCCCCGGTGGATGCAACCGTCAGCACCCTGAAATCCCAGCTGATCATCATCACGGTGATTGTGCTGGTGGGGGCGGTGCTGCTGGCCTTCCTGCTTTCCCGCACCTTCTCAAGACCCATCATCGAAACCACCACCAACGCCCGGGAGCTTTCCCACAGCCGGTTTACCCGGGCGAAGCATGCGGACAGCTACCGGGAAATTCACGAGCTGAACGACACCCTGGAGAAGGCGGCCCAGGAGCTGAGCCAGGTGGAGCACCTGCAGCACGAGCTGATTGCCAACATCTCCCACGACCTGCGAACCCCCCTGACCATGATCGGCGGCTATGCGGAGATCATGCGGGATCTGCCCGGGGAGGTCACGGCGGAGAATATGCAGGTGATCATTGACGAAACCGGCCGGCTGTCCACCCTGGTCAACGAGCTGCTGGACTTCAGCCGGATGGAAGCCGGCATGACCGCCCTGAACAAACAGCCCTTCTCCCTGACGGACACGGTGCGGGGGATTGTGTCCCGGTGCGCCACCCTCATGGAGAAGGACGGGTACATCATCCGCTTTGACCCGGAGGAAAACCTGACGGTCATCGCCGACGAAGGGCGCATCGAGCAGGTGGTGTACAATCTGGTGAACAACGCCCTGACCTACACGGGAGAGGACAAGACCGTGCGGCTGATTCAGTCCGTGCACGAAGGCCGGGCACGGCTGGAGGTGCGGGACAGCGGCAAGGGCATTCCGGAGGAGGAACTGCCCCTGATCTGGAACCGGTACTACCGTGCCAAGGAATCCCACAAGCGGGCGGTGCAGGGCTCCGGCCTGGGGCTGAGCATTGTGCGCACCATTCTGGAGAATCACGGCGCACCCTACGGGGTCACCTCCAAGCAGGGGGAAGGCACATGCTTCTGGTTTGAACTTGAAACGGAGTAATCGACAAAGTGGCAGAGCCACTTTGTCGAGGTTTGCACTCAGTCGTTGGTCGCTTCGCTCCCGGCCACTCCTTCGTGTAAGGAAGCAATCCTTCGGATTGCTACGGGGGCTTCGCCCCATTTAACGACCGAAAAAGCCCCGAAGGGGTCGAGCCCGACCACACCACCCAAGGGTGGTCGTGGTCTGCTGAGTATTCTTCCCCTGTTTCTATTGTAAAGCTGTGCAGGCAAAAAAGCACGTGCAAATCATGCACATTTGGCGTGCACAATGTGCAAATTGTGCACATTGGGGTGCACATTGGGTTTTCGGCAAGGTGGTACAGCCACTTTGCCGATTTTTTATGGAACAAAAACCATTTCTCATTCGTTCTATGGTCAGAGACCCAAGCAAAGGAGGGAACGCCCATGAACTATCGGCAAGGACTGGCAGCCCTGTCTGCCCTTTTCCTGACACTATCCCCTGTGGGCACCCTGGCGGAAGCCACCGGCACTTCCCTGACGGAGGCATCCTCCGTTACCGCCGAGGAGGCGGAAGCCCGGGCGCAGTCCTACATGGATACCTTCTCCGAGGTAGGACTGGCCACGGCTCAGGTTCAGCAGATTCCCGAAGGATACTGCGTATACAGCAACACCCTGCACGTTTCCCTGTTGATCGGCAGCAATGGTCAGCTGCTCCGGTACGTGAACGGCAGCATGTCCATCCGCAGCCAGTGGGAGGACACGGAGGAAACGGCGGACAGCGTGCTCCACGGCAAGATTGCCTCCCTGATGAACGTCATCGGCACCCTGAGCGGCACTTCCGGCAAGATTGACGGAGACATCCGCATTACCCGGCGGCAGCAGATCAGTGAATCCTACGCCTGGGAACAATGTGAATTCCTCATGGACGGGGAAAGCTGCACCATGATTTACCGCATCAGCACGTCGGAGAAGACCAGCGACCGCACCATCGAGCTGGCCTGCTTCAACAGGGGGGACGCCTCCTCCGCCATGACCTACGACAAGGCCTGGCAGGCGGTGACGGAGGCCATCGACACCCGGTTTGAGCAGGATTACAACGTATACGCCACCTTCGGCTACCCGGACATTACCCTGCAGTGGGACGGGGACGCCAACTTGTGGCAGGCGAAAGTCTACATCGCCTACGAATTGCAGCCGGAGAACGTGCAGCAGAAGCTGACGGAAGCCTTCGGGGATCACGTGCTGTACAACCTGATTGCCACGGTGGACGGCAGCACGGGGCAGGTCAGCGACTTTACCGACACTGCCGCCGTGACGGAGGACGTGCCGGAGAACGCCCAGACCGGCTGGACCTACCGATACACGGAGACCGCCGTGCTGGTGAACGGCTCCCTGCGCCGGGCGGAAACCCTGGCTCCGGGCACCTGCTACACGGTGATCCGCCACGGGGAGGAAAGCGACAGCAGCGACCTGTACGACGAGCAGCTGGGCTGGAACCGGTACATCCTCATCCGCTACACCTCACCCCGGACAGGCGAAATCATGGAAGGCTGGATTCAGGATCCTTCCCTGAACGAGGTTCGCTTCGGGGATGAAGGCCTGCTGGACAAGAATCTCCTGCGGAACCCGGACGTGATGCTGACCTACACCGGCACGGACGGGAAGACCATCCAGTATCCCATGGTGTTCAGCGGCGCCATGCCGGAGGAAGGAGACCCCTACGCTGACACAGTAGCCTACGGTGTGGCCACCCCCCAGTTGACGGACATGTTCACCCGGGCGGTGAATGCCCTGACGGAGCAGTACGGCTTCCCGGCGGAGGTGCTGCTGAGCTACAAGGGCGTATACGAATACCTGAACGATGCCGAGGATTTTTCTCAGCCGGAGTGGACCATCACCCTGTACGTCACCGGCATTGACTATTACCAGCTAACCTTCACCGGCGCGGACGCCGTGATGACCGTCACGGACAATCCTGTGCCGGGGAATGGGTGAAACAGGCAAAGCAAAACCGTCTGCGGAGGACAGCTTCATCCGCAGACGGTTTCGCTTATGCATTCACAATCCGCTCATACACAGCGTTGAGATCCGGGAAGATTTCCGCACCGGAGGCACGAATCACCTCATCGGTTTGATGTCCCCCCTGCACCAGCAGGCAGGGGCAGCCGGCGGTGCGAGCCACTTCCGCATCATGGGTGGTATCCCCGATGAACAGGGCATCCCGGACATCCTTCCGCTCCAGGTAGCTCTTGGCCAGCGCCACTTTGCTGGCACCGTAGGCATCCCCCAGGCCTTCCACATCGTCCATCATGGCGGCCAGGGTCGGGTAGCCTGCCACCTGCCGGCGGAGCACCTCCACGGGGGATGCGCTGACAATGGCCTGGCGGAATCCCTTCTCGTGCAGGCGGCGGATCACGTCCTCGCTGCCCTTCCGCAGGGGGCAATCCCGGCTGAGCTTCTCATAGATAGGCGACCACTCCTCCGCCAGCTTGGGGAACAGATCCCGGGGCACGCCCACTTCCTCATAAAAATCCGCCACCGGGTGGCGGAAATGCCGGCGATAGGTTTCCATGGTCAGCAGAGGAATGCCGTAGCGGCGGAAGATCTCATTATCCGTCGCCACGGCAATGGCCGCATCGTCCAGCAGGGTGCCGTTCCAGTCCCAAATAATCGTCATACCATCATCCTCCCATGCACGCCATTGTAAGGGGGAAACGGGAGGGATGTCAAGGGACGAAGATGCGAGAGGGCAGCTTTTGTGCCAAAAGCCCCCTTCCCGTACCCACCCCCGAAAACCAGCTGGGACGCACGTGAAATTGCGAGAGGGCAGCTTTTGTGCCAAAAGCTCCCTCTCGCGCTCTCCCCGAAAACCAGCTGGGATTGAATATAAGAAGATCACAATTTAACAGCAACTAGGGCGACATTGGGTGGTTTGCAGGCACTGCCATGCTTTCATGCGCTTCTTTCTCCTCCATCCTTCACATCCAGCTGCTGCATGACGTGCACAATCACCGCTGCTGCAATCAGGAACGTCAGCACATCTGCCGCAGGCATGGAATACAGCACACCATCGAGGCCAAAGAACACAGGCAGCAAAATCGGCAGACCGCAGCCGAAGACAATTTCACGCACCAGTGAAATGCCTGAGGAAAGCACGGCCTTCCCCAGCGCCTGCAAGTAGATGAACGTCCCCTTATTGATGGTCGCCAGAGGCAGCATGCACAGATACACTCGGAAGCAGCGGATCGCAAACTCGGTATAATAGGAGCTCTCTCCCGCTGCGCCAAACAGGCGAATCAGCTGACCGGGGAAGCACTCCACAATGGCCAGTGCAGCCAGACCGGTAACAAGCTCTGCACCGATCATCATCTGAAAGAGTCGCTTCGCACGATCCTTTCGTCCTGCACCGATGTTATAACCTACGATGGGAATGCACCCGGCAGAAAAGCCTACAGCAAACGCAATCACGATCTGAAAAAACTTCATTACGATGCCCAGCACAGCCATGGGGATCTGCGTCAGCCCATCTTGGGAAAAAATCGGATCAAGAGCACCGTACTGCATCGTCATATTCTGCACGGCGGCCATGGAAGCAACCACGGAAATCTGGCTGAGAAAGCTGGTCAGCCCCATGGGTACAAAGCGAGCCGCCAGCGGCACATGCAGGCGGAAGCTGCTCTTTTGCAGCTTCACCGCCTTCATCCGCATCATATACCAGACGGCAAGCGCCGCCGTAACCATCTGCCCGATGATCGTCGCCCAGGCCGCGCCTGCCATGCCCCACTTGAAGCCGTAAATCATGATCGGATCCAGCACAACGTTCACCAGTGCGCCTGCAACCGTAGACCCCATGGCAAAGCGGGGGCTGCCGTCGGAACGAATGATGGGATTCATACACTGCCCGAACATGTAAAACGGAATGCCGATGGAGATGATGGTGAAATACTCCTTGGACAATTCAAAGGTGCGTTCATTGACCATGCCGCCGAATGCCGCAAGAATCGGCGTACTGAATACAAGATAGACCGTTGTAAGCACTGCACTGACCACGAGGCAGAGTATCACCGCACTGCCGACGGTCTTGTGCGCATTCTCCGGGTTCTTGGCGCCCAGGCTGATGCTGACAAAGGTACACGCACCATCGCCAATCATCACAGCCAGCGACAGGGCGATCATCGTCATGGGGAAAACCACCGTATTGGCTGCATTGCCGTATGAACCGAGGTAATCCGCATTGGCGATAAAAATCTGATCCACAATGTTATACAGAGCCGCCACCAGCAGCGAAATGATGCAGGGCACGGAAAACATCCGCATCAGCCTGCCAAGGGGAGCCGTTCCAAGAAAGCTATTGTCACGGGGTTGGTTCTGCATCTTCTTTTGCTCCTTATTGCCTACAAATCTGATGGATCCACGCCTGAATCTGCCCCGGGAGATCCGCCTCGCAGTGAGGCTGATGCCACACCAGTGCATCATCCACCGTGCCAAGGTGTGCATTCTGCAGCATGACGGCCAGCGTCATGGAGACGGAGAAAGCTGTATCTGCGTCGTCTGCGCCAACACGAATCCGGTAATGGACGGCCTTCTTCCCTTGCGGATCCCGAATGTACGCCAAGGGATTGAGCAGCCGCAGCCGTGTTTGAAACCCTTCATCACTGCAGTGCTTCCAGCCCTCCGCCAATGAGGCAGCTTCCTCAGGAAATTGCTCTGCCACGCTTGCAACCGCTTTTGCGACAGAGAGACTAAAGTGAGCCGTGTTTTGCGCCCTGTTTCCGAAAAGCTCATTCTCGCCGGACTGTTCATCCAGCCGATCGAAGGCCGTGCAGGCTTTCATCCGCCTGCGCCGGTGCAGCACATCTTCATCCAAATCAACCGGCGGCTGCTCACCGCAGAGCTTTGCCGCATCGCTCAGCCGGCGCATCACACACTCGTAAAAAGAGCCGCTTCTTCCGTCTTCTCCCAGGGTTAGCACCTCCCCCGTCCGGGGGTCTGTCAGCTCCAGCCCGTTCACATAGGTCACATACATGCTGCTGAGCTTGCGGCTGACCGCCTCCTTGAAGGGCGTCATGATTTCGGCAGGTCCGGCATAGCTTTCCTCACTTTGCGGATCCGCCCCGAACTGCCATTCATAGGCCATGTCCGCATGCTCCAGGTCGATGATGGGGCAGTAAATCTGCGCAGCATACACCGCATCGCTTTCCTCCATATAGGCACCGTTTTCCCGCAGATACGGATCATAGTCCGGATGATCACCTGATACCGCCAGCAGGGCACTCATGGCGCCTCCTGCGCTGAAGCCGACACTGATCAGCCTGTTCCAGTCACCGGGAAGCACCCCACGATGATGTCGCAGAAAGCGAATCGCCGTCTTAAAATCCACAATCGTCATAGGCGCCTTGCCCACATACTCGCCCTGCTCGTTCCGGCTTGATCGACCACGGCAGCCGCAGGTTACATAAACCATGCCTTGCGCCAGATAAGGCGAACCGAAGAAACGATCCTCACCGGGATGGGTGTTCGGCATTTCCATATATCCTGCCGCATTGTTCTCAAAAATGACCGGTGCATTCTGTGCCGTATATCGGCCGCATGCGCCCCTTTCTTGAATGATCCCCGTTTCGCTCAGATAGGCCTTCGGTGCAAAAACAGACAGACGCTGCGCCTGCGGCACTGCCGCCTTGTCGGTATAGACCACATCCTCCATGCACCAGCAGTCAAGGGAAGGGCAAAATTTCCATTGGTTCATGTTCAATCCTCCTTGATCAGAAAAAAATGAGCTGCCTCCGATCTGTTTCAGAGGCAGCCCAGGAAAGAGGTGTCTACAGCTGATACAGCCGCTTTGCATTACCATAAAGCATCAGTTCCTTGTCGGCTTCACTGACTGCCAGCGTACGTACAAAGTCCGGCCCGCCCCGCATCCATTCTGCCTTCACCGGGGAAGAAGAACCGTAGATGATATGGTCTGCCCCCAGCACCTGCACCGCCGTTTCCAGCAGCACCTTGCCCCAGGGCTGAGCATGGCTCATTTCGAAGAACAGGTTATTGGCCAAGTGGCGGCGCATGCTTTCCGGGGTTGCGGTAAATCGGCCGGAGGCATCCGGTGCCGCAGGGCCATGGGGCATCAGCATTTCACTGAAGGTGAAGAAGCCGCCGCCCAGCATGGAGTGAATCAGCCGCACCCTCGGGTAACGCTCGAACATACCGCTGAACAGCTCACGCCCCACGGCCGTCAGCTGATCCATGCAGCGGCCAAGGCTGCGGCGCAAATTGGTGTAATCCGCAATGCTGGCATATTCCACCGGGACAGGGGTGTGGTGCACGTAGGCATTCATGCCATAGGTGTTCAGCCGCTCAAACAGAGCCGCAAAGACCGCATCATCCAGATAATATTTGCCGTAGTGGGCACAAAGCTGTACCCCCCGCATGCCCAGCTGCTGATAGCAGCGATCCAGCTCAGCCAGCTGCGCCTCATGTCCCCAGGGCGGAATCACCGCCAGAGCCGTCAGCCTGCCGCCGGAGCGGCGTGCAAAGTCCGCCATACCGTCATTGAAGTAGCGGCACATGTCCAGGCTCATCCACTCGTGGACGCAAGGAACCTTCATGACGGCCTTGTCCACTCCTGCCTCATCCATGGCAGCAAGCATGCCTTCCAGTGTGTAATCACCTTCAACATAGTCCACCCCCGGACAGCCAACGGGCCGCTCAATAACAATCTGCTTTTTGCCGTTGCGGGAAACCATTTTGCCGTTTGTCCCATAGCCCCGGGGAACATCCATGAAGAACCGGGCACGCAGCGCGTCATCCTGAAACATGGCTTCCGGGAACCAGTATACATTTGCGTCGATGACCATACGGTCACTCTCCTTTTTATCAGAGCTTAAGGCAGGACGTACCGCCGCCTTCATTCGTGCAGTTTGCGGATATCGTACGTAATGCTTGTTCCGCCGTAATGCACGGTTCGCCTCCATGCAAGCCCGGCATTCATGTTCTTCGGTCCATCCCCCGGATGGGGCAGGCGGCGCTTCCAGATTCTCCGTCCTGCCTCGTCAAACCGTTCCGTGTTTGGGAAATTCGCCGCTTCCGCCGGCTCCCCCTCGTGTCCGTCCAGAATATACCGGGTGCAGGCCAGTTGAGCATCAAAGACGGAAGCATCCATGATCCATGCGCCTGCGCAGAGACGGTCAAAATCCTTGCGGTAGGGGGCAAGCTTCTGCAGCATGGCCAGCCAGTGGGTCACACCGCCGTTTAAGTTTTTCCCCATTGGTGAGAACTCGTCGCCGGAGAAAAGAATCCGCTCTCTTCTATCAAGAAAAGCAAGGCTGCCCACGGCGTGATCCGGAATCTCAAAGACCAGCAGTTCCCGCCCCTTAAGCGGAATCACATCACCGTCGCCAACGATCTGCACCGGATAATTCCGCGGAAAATCAATGCCTGCAAAGCTGGGAAAGGGAATGGTTGCCAGCGGCTTTGTTTCCGCAGACAGATAGGTCAAATCAAAATAACTGTTGTTGGCGGTGTGGTCAAAGTGGTCATGGGTATTGGCAATTTTGGCAAGAGGCTTATCCGTCAGTGTCTGACAATATGCTCTGATATTGCCCGCACCATAGCCGGAATCAATCAGCAGTGCTTCCTCGTCTCCCTCCAGCAGGTAGGAATAATCACCGTCAGAAAGCACCTGCCATGTGCCCGGAGCAATTTGCTTCGCCCGAAAGTAAGGCTCACTCATGGGCAGGATCAGCCCGTCCTCATCTTCCAGATAAATGTCCTTCTTGCATGAAAAATCAATCATGAACGCTGATCCTCCCCTCGTAAAGCCGCTGTTCAAAGAGCCATTCCCGCAGCGCCTTGATGTCGTAAGCCTTTTTCCAGGTGCAAATGTGATGCATGCCGCCGTGCACCTCCAGCCCGTCCGGGATCACGCTCCTGCCCTCGAACCAGGTAAAATTCAGGTTGCAGTTCCGGTTGTTCTGGGTGCGGATCAAGGCATCCAGCATGGCCGCATCCGCCCTGGCATTCACATGCGCCTCGCACAGGGATCCGCCTGCCGCCCGCATGCCGTACAGTGCTTTCCGCATGATGGGGAACGCCTTTTCATCGCCGCCGGAGACAACCACCCAGAGGGTTTCGTTCTTTGCTTTCGCCATACGCGCCGGATCCCACTGACCTGCAACAAGCAGACTGGCTGCAAAGAAATTCGGGTTGCGCAGCATCATTTCGCAGATCATCATGCAGCCCATGGACTGCCCGGTTGCGTAAATGCGCTTCCGGTCAATGGCGTAAAGATCGCAAAGATTTTCCAGCAGCTCCACGGTTGCATCCGCTTCCCACGTCACTTCAAAGTCATCATTGGCGCACTGGCGGGTGTACTGGGGTGCGAGGACGAAGCAGGGTCTGCGGCCGTAATCGGATTCCAGTGCCCAAACGGTTGCCCCCGTGCCCTGCAGAAGAGGTGCCTGCACATCCTCCGAGCAGGAGCCCAAATCATGGATGAAAAGCACGACAGGATACTTTTGCCCGCGGACAATCTTCTCCGGTGTATACAGGTTATAGCGCAGGGTCTGCCCCGTCTTTGTGGTGAAGGAGGCCGTCAGAAAGCGATCAATCACCCCTGCATCCATGTGCTCCGATGCTTGCTGCTCAAACGGTGCAGCCTGCTTGCCGCTGGCCATTTCAATGGGGCGCTTCTGCGTCACCATAAGGGTTGGCCGATTGATCTGCAGCCGCCGATCCTCCCCCATTTGGCAAAGCCGGGTTGCCGGATTCTGTTCATCCAGAATGAGCTGCACAAAGCGTCCTGTCCGCGCCACCGTTCCCCGGGGCGTGTCCGAGGCGCAGGCCGCAACAATCGGATAGCCCTCCACCTGGAAGTCCTCCATGCGCAGCTTCTCTCCCAGCACCGCATCGCTGTATTCAATGACAACGGCCGTCATGCGTGCCCCGGCAGAATGAGCCTCCACAAGGGTTGTGATTTCCATCATTTGCGGTTCTTTCATGGCTTTTTTCCTCACAATCCGTTGATCTCTTTCGCGCGGCAGCAGGAGACGAAGTGATTGGGCATCAGCTCCTGCAGTTCCTGGAGCTTGCGGCAGTTTTCACAGGCATATGGGCAGCGCGCCGCAAACCGGCAACCGGGTTTAGGATCAATGGGCGAAGTGATTTCGCCCTTCAGGCGGATCCGCTCCTGCTTGCTGTGAATATCCGTGGAAGGAATGGCGGAAAGCAGCGCCTTGGTATACGGGTGCAGCGGTGCGGCAAACAGTTCCTTTGCAGGGGCGGTTTCCACCAGCTGTCCCAGATACATGACGCAGATGTCGTCGGAAATATGGCGCACAACAGAAAGGTCGTGCGTGACAAACATATACGTCAGTCCGCGCTGCTGCTGCAAATCCTGCAAAAGATTCAGCACCTGCGCCTGAATGGATACATCCAGGGCAGAAACCGGCTCATCGCAGACGATAAAATCCGGGCTGAGTGCCAGTGCCCGTGCAATACCTACACGCTGGCGGCGTCCTCCATCCAGCTCATGGGGGTAAGCCAGCCGCAGCCGCTCATCAATGCCCACCAGCCCCATCAGCTCTTCCGTCTTTGCATTCAACTCAGCACGGGTTTTATAGCGGCCTGAAAGCTTCAGCGGCTCCTTGATAATCTCCTCAACCGTCTGCCGCGGGTTCAGGGAAGAATAGGGATCTTGGAAGACGATCTGCATCTTCTCATTGATCTCGTGCATCTTTTTCCGATTCACATGGGTAATATCCTCGCCGTTCAGGAAAATCTGCCCATCCGTGCTTTCCAGCAGGTGAATGATGGTGCGCCCCAGCGTGCTTTTGCCGCAGCCGGACTCGCCCACCACACCCATGGTTTTCCCTTTGCCGATTTTGAAGGAAACATCATCCACCGCATGAAGCAGGCCTTTGGGCGTGTCGAAATACTTTTTCAGGTGTCTGACCTCGATCATGGGTACTTCCATCATGTTCCCTCCTTTGCAATTTCGCTTACGCGGCAGCAGCGGCACAGGTGCCCGCCACCCATGTCTGTCAGCGGAATATGCGCCTGTTTACAAGCTTCTGTTGCATAAGGGCAGCGGGGATGGAAGGCGCAGCCCTTCGGCAGATCCGCCGGGTTCGGCGGCAATCCCTCAATGGGAGAAAGCCGCTCGGCATCATCGTTCATGTCCGGCAGCGACCCGAACAAGCCCTTGGTATAGGGGTAGAGCGGATGATCGAAAATCTGCTCCTTGGTGCCGTACTCCATGATCTCCCCTGCGTAGACCACTGCCACGCTGTCGCAGACCTGAGCCACCACGCCAAGATCGTGGGTGATCATCACCATGGAGGTGTTGAGCCGCTCTTTCAGCTCGTTGATCATATCCAGCACCTGAGCCTGAATCGTCACGTCCAGTGCCGTTGTCGGCTCGTCGGCCAGCAGCAGGTCGGGCGCACAGGCCAGCGCCATGGCAATGACCACACGCTGCTTCATGCCGCCGGAAAACTGATGCGGATACTCATAGTAACGTTCGCCGGGAATGCCGACCATCTCCAGCATTTCCTTCGCCTTTTGGACGGCCTGCGCCTTGCTGCATTTTTCATGCAGGCGGATGACCTCGGCAATCTGCTTTCCGATGCGCATGATCGGGTTCAGTGCCGTCATCGGATCCTGAAAGATCATGGAGATGTTTTTGCCGCGAATCTTCCGCATCTCCTCTTCCTTCAGCCCCAGCAGTTCCCGGCCTTCAAACCAGATTTCGCCGGTCTTCACCCGGGCAGGCGGCTCAGGCAGAATCCGAAGAATGGCCTTGGCAATGGAGGTTTTCCCTGCGCCTGTTTCGCCGACCAGGCCGATGGTTTTCCCTTTCTCCAAATCGAATGATACATCATTGACCGCATGAATCACTTCACCCTCGGAGGTGTATTCCACGGTCAGGTGACGCACGGAAAGCAGCGCATCCTTTTTGATGGTGTCCATGGTTTCAGCCTCCTTAGTTCTTCAGCTTGGGATCCATTGCATCACGCAGACCGTCGCCCAGCATGTTGAAGCTCAGCACGATCACCATGATGCACAGACCGGGGAAAATGCACAGGTGGGGGTAGCGGGTAATGACGGACTTGCCGGCGGAGAGCATGGCGCCCCATTCCGGAGTGGGGGGCTGCACACCCAGGCCGATATAGCTCAAGCAGGCCGCCTGCAGAATCGTGTTGCCGATGCCCATGGTCACCGATACAATCAGCGGTGCGATTGCGTTGGGCAGAATGTGCGAAGTGATGATCCGCAGCTTGCTGCAGTTAATCTTTTCAGCCGCCTCAATGTATTCCTGCTTACGGACGGTCAGGATGGAGCCCCGCAGCAGGCGAACCGTCATCGGCACACCGCCGATGGAAAGGGCAATAATCGTGTTGCCGAAGCCCGAGCCCAGGGCAGCAGAAATGGCAATGGAAAGCAGCATCCCGGGGATGGCCTGAAAGATGTCCAGCAGCCGCATGATCACCGTGTCAACCTTGCCGCCAAAGTAACCGACCACCGAACCCAGCACCACGCCGATGGCTGTGGAAAGCAGCGTTGCCAGCAGTCCCAGGCTCAGGGAAGCACGGGAACCGTACAGCAGTCGGGAGAAAATGTCCCGCCCCAGCTCGTCGCAGCCAAACCAGTGGTCAGCACTGGGCGTGGCATACTTGTTTTTGATGTCCATCTTCGTGTAGTCGTAGGGCATGATCCACGGAGAAAGAATGGCCAGCACAATGAGCACCAGTACAATGCTCAACCCAAGCATGGCAGCCTTATTTTTGCGCAGCCGATGCATGACCTGTGCGAACTGCCCCTCCTTGCGGCGGCGATGCATCACGTCGTTGGTTTTACGCATGGCTCTTCCTCCTCTTTTTGCCTTCGTACTGGGCTTTGATGCGCGGGTCAACAAAGGCATAGACCACATCCACCAGCAGCATAATCAGGCTGAAGATCAGCCCCAGTAGCAGCACGCCGCCCATGACGATGGGATAATCCCGGCTGTTGATGGCGCTGGTCATGTAGCTGCCGATGCCGGGGATGGAGAACACGTTCTCAATGACCACCGTGCCGCCCAGCATCATGCCCATGCCATTGCCCACAATGGTGATGATGGGAATCAAGGCATTGGGGAGTGCATGCTTGAGCAGCACACTGCGTTCGGAAAGCCCCTTCGCCTTCGCTGTGGTCACATAGTCCGAACGAATGACCTCCAGCATGCTGGATCGGGTCTGCCGTGCCTGTGTCGCCACGCCTGCCAGACAGTTGGCCAGGCATGGCATGATGTAGTACTTGAAGCCGCCTACACCAAACGCCGGAAGCCACCCCAGGTTCACAGCGAATACCACCACCATCATCAGTGCCAGCCAGAAGGCCGGGATGCTCACACCCAGCATGGCGATGAACATGCAGATTCGATCCGCAATGCCGTTGCGATGCGTTGCAGCAATAATCCCTAAGGGCGTACCGATGAGAATCTGCATCAGCATGCAGGACAGCGCAATGACCAGCGTGTACTGCATGCGTTCCATCAGACCATCGATGACGGGGGTGCCGTACATGTAGCTTGTGCCCAAATCAAAATGCAGGAAAACGTCGCACAGGTAACGCCCGAGGCGGACGATATACGGGTCGTTAAGCCCCATTTCCTCCCGCTTGGCCTCAATCTGCACCTGGGTCGCACCCGTACCCAGCATAGATGCAGCCGGGTCGCCGGGGCAGATATACATGATGGAGAAAATCAGGACGGCAATGCCCAGCATCACCGGAATCATCCACAGCAGACGCTTGAGAATATATCTTCCCATGTTGCCCTCTCTTCCTTTTGCCGTTATGCCGGGTCATGTTGCTGAAAGAAGGCGCTGCGACCCCCTATGAAGCCGCAGCGCCTCCCGACAAGGGGCAAATGAATCAGTATTCGCATGCGCCCGGCAGCACCTGACCGCGGAAGCAGGTCGCCAGCGTCTTGATGGTGTCGGTGTGTGCCACATTGCTCAGCTTCTGAACCAGGCCAATGCCGTAGCACTGCTCCTTCAGATACTGGTGGAAGGCATTCATCGTTTCATCGTTATGGGTCTTTTCGTTCATGGCTGCCTCCAGCAGGCTCTGGAGCTGTGCATCATCCACGTAATTCAGCGTACCGCTGTGGGTGTAGCCGTTGCAGTCCCATGCCAGCTTATAGACGTTGGCAAGGTTGGTGGAGGAGGCTACTTCGTCGATCATGATGTCCCACTGATCGGCGCCGTCAAACTTGTACTGGTTGAAGAGCTGAGAATCATAGCCGCAAAGCTCCACGTTAATGCCCAGTTCCGCCAGCTCCGCCTGAACGATGGTGGCCATCATGGCCGTTTCGTCACTGGTAACGTACATCAGCTTAAGATTCACATTGCTTGCGCCGGAGGCTGCGTACAGCTCCTTAGCCTTATCCAAGTCGTACTCGTAGTAGGATTCGTCATTCCAGGCATCCACATAGTCGGCGTACTTGGTGTTGCCGTAGGTCTTGACCGGACGGGCATCCCCGTTGTATGCGCCTTCGGCAATCAGCTCGGAATCAATGGCATAGGCAACGGCTTTGCGCAGATCAGGATTGTTGGCAAACACGGACTGGTCGGAACAATTGAACAGGAACACCTCGGTGCTGTTTTCCGGCATCTGGGATACGGTGAAGCCGGGCTGATCCTTGAAGTCGGCAATATCCGTTGCGGAGATCCACACGGAAACGTCAATGGCCCGGGTCTTGAGGGCGTTGGTCAGCTGCGCGGTATCCGGGATGATGTCGATTTCGATGTTCTCAACATTGTGCTTGGAAGTCAGCGGCACGAGGCTGTCGTCCGTCTGCCAATACTTGCCGGTATCCTTGTAAACGATCTTTGAACCGGAAACGTAGCTCACCACCTGATAGGCACTGGTGCTTACCGGGTCGGTGGCCATCTGGTCAGGGCTAGCCTCGTAGGCGGCACGGGTGACAATGGGGCACTCCATCAGCAGTGCGTCAAGGTCGCCGGCGGACAGCTCGTTGAACACAAAGCGCACGGTGTAATCGCCTGTCGCCTCAACGCTTGCAATGGCGGAAAGCTTGGGCAGATTGCCAGAGTCCATACCGGTCTGGTAGCTCCATGCAACATCGGCGGCGGTCAGCGGATTCCCTGCCTGATCGACGATGTAATCATAGATCTCAACGTCAACCGTCTTTTCGTCCACCTGGGTAACTTCCTTCGCCAGGCAGTTGACACGCTCGCCGTTGACCTTGGTCGTCAGGAATTCGTAGGTCGTGAACAGAATGCCGATGCGGCCGGCGCTCATGCCCTGGAAGGGGCCGATATTGCCGGGATCAATGGTAATGCCGACAACCACCTTGTCCGCCTCTGCCGAGGCAATGGTGCCGAAGCAGCAGGTCAGTGCCATGGTAAGAACCAACAGCATGGATAGAAACTTCTTCATTACGTTTTCCACCTTTCTTTCATTTATTCAACGTTCTCTCGCCGAACGTCAAATCCGTTTGTCAATAGCGTCTTGGCTGCCTTAGCCAAACGCTCCGCAGCACCTTGCCCGAAGGGGGAGTTCATCGCCTCATAGGTGATGCGGTCATAGGAAAGTGCATCCGCCATGTACTTTGCCCCGCCGTCAAAAAGGGTGATCACCCTGGACAGCGGATCCTCCGCCGTAATCCCCTGAGCCGTCACACAGTTCAGCTCCGGCCGCACGCCGATCCACCGCGTCTCGCCAATCGTCAACAGGCTAACCGGCTGCACGCTTTCCCCATCCGCTTCATAGGGCGCAATGCGTGTGGGATGCAGCTTGTGCAGATCACGTTCCATCTTCTTGGCCGGCACAACAACCTTTGTTTCCGTAAAGGTCAGGGGATCTGCCTTGATTTGCCGTTCCCCTGCAATGGCCTGAAAAGCCGCCTGTGCCATTTCCTGTGCCAGCAGTCGGCCGGCTTCAATGGCTTCATCTTGCCTGTCTGTCCGATGCAGTTCCTTTTCTTCCGCCACAAACCCCACAGCCTTTTCTCTGGGTGCCTGATCTCCTGCCGCACCGACTAGGAAAAGTGCCGGGGCATTCGTTTGCTTTTCGACTTCGGAGGCCAGCCAGCCGGCCAAGTCACCGGAAACCGCCTTGCCGCCTTCACGCAGCTGGGAGCCGTCCAGTACGGAAGATTGAATCGGATAATGGAGCAGGGTGGCAATGCGCACATTTTTTTCATCCGTAAAGCCCAAGGTCGTCAGCCGATGATCCACCGGTCCCTTCCCGTTGTGATCAATCCACCAGCCCATAGGGGTTTCCACGTCCCGGGGAGTGTTTACCGTGCACATTGCTTCACCGACGGTCAGCCGTGCCCGCCTCATTGCCTGTGCCGCATCCCGTGCCGCTTGCTGGGCGGCCAGCTGCACAGCCTTGCGAAGCTCCGCCTTTTTCGCTTTCCCTGCATCATCCAGCTGATGATCCGGCATGAAGTGAGGTGCGGAAAAG
This sequence comes from Clostridia bacterium, assembly GCA_030529995.1. Classification (GTDB taxonomy): domain Bacteria; phylum Bacillota; class Clostridia; order Christensenellales; family Aristaeellaceae; genus CAKUFA01. Next base: position 5,722 of record JAUMVT010000028.1, on the reverse strand, counting down.
GTGTGCGTCACGCAGATGAACGCTTTTTCTGCCCCGCTTGCCTTACAGACAATGGCTTTGAGTGCCTCGATTTCCTCCGGCGGCAGGGAGGTCACCTCCACCGCCATCAGTGCCAGCCGGCTTTCGTTTTCCATGGCCAGCACCCGGGCGTGCAGCTCGTCAATCTGCTTTGTGAATCCTTCCGTCGGAAGAAAGTCTGCCGGAAGAACAATAGGATATGTTGCTGCGCCGACCCTCATGTTTTCGCCTCCCCATGTTTGTCCGTTTTGCCTTCATCGGCATGTTGTTTTTTTGCGCTCTCATGCTTTCAAATAGAATATAGCAGATTTGACTGTTGACAATCAAACCACTTTTCTTTATCATTTATGCAGAACGTGCAATAATGAATGCTTTCCGCTGTCAAGTCAGTTCAGGAAGGGAGGACCCCCGATGGACATTGGCTATATTCGCGAGTTTGTTGTGCTAGCCAATACCTGCAACTATATGGAGGCTGCCGAGCAGCTGTTCATTTCCCAATCTGCGCTGTCAAGGCATATCAAAAGCCTGGAAGAGGAGCTGGGTGTGGCGCTGTTTGACCGATCAACCCGCAGCGTTACCCTCAATGCTTTCGGCACCCTGTTTCTTCCCTATGCTCGGCAAATGGCTGCGCTGCATCACGAATACACCACTGCCTTGGGCAATGCGCTCAACGCCGAGCACGGCAACATTCGCATCGGTTCCATTCCGATGATGTCGCATTATGGCATTACCGATGTGATGGTTCGCTTTCGGCAGGAAAATCCACGTTTCACGCTGGACGTAATCGAAGGGGATTCCAACCAGCTGACGAAAATGCTGCGTTCCAATCAGTGCTCCCTCGCATTCATCCGTGAATGGGATGACTTAGATAACGAATTCAACAAGGTTCGCTTTACCACAGATCATTTAGGGGCGTTCTTGCCCAAGTCCCATCCGCTGGCTCGGGAAAAGGTCATACACCTGGATCAGCTCAAGGGAGAATCCCTGATTCTGCTGGGCAAGGACACCTTCATGTATTCCCTTTGTGTGCAGAGCTGCAAGGCCGCCGGGTTCACGCCGAACGTTGTCTTTACCGGCTATCGGGCGGAAAACATCATCGATCTGGTCTGCAAGGGCATGGGCATTGCGCTACTGACCAAGAAGCCCACCAAGCCGCTGATGAGCGACGACCTGGTCGTGCTGGATATTGAGCCGCGCATTGTTACCCCCATCAGCCTTGCGTACTCCAAGAATCACCCGCTGGATGTAGGCAGCAAGCATTTTCTTGACCTGGTGCGAACGTTTGTTAAGTAAGGGCATAAATTTGCGAGAGGGCAGCTTTTGTGCCAAAAGCTCCCTCTCGCGCTCTCCCCGAAAACCAATTAGGGATGGCATAAATTGCGGGAGGCGGCTTTTGAGTCAAAAGCCCCTCCCGCACCCACCCGAAAACCAGCTGGAGATGGGGATGAAAACGTCTTCAGCATGGTATCTCCCCCAAGTGACATGGATAAACCAACAAGTCCTCCTCTCCAATTAAGAATCGGCGCAAATAACAGCAATCGGAAGGATTGCTTCCCGACAAATCCATTCGTTTGTCCATACCATCCTCCCTTATTTTTCGCTATACTGAAGGTGGATCTTCGGATCGAGCTTCGGGTAAAGCTTCGGGAAGGACGACCCGGAGGACAGAAGTCGAACCGAAGGCAAAAATAAACCGAAGGATCAAACCGAATCGAAGATCCCCCTGGGGCGGACGCGCATCCTCCCGGGGATGTAAGACAGCGAGGTGGGCACAATGGCAGGAGAAATTACGCGCCTGATGGTGGAGGTGGCCGTATCCCAGGGCTTGCAGGGGCTGAAGCAGCAGTTTGACCGGCGGGTGCTGCGCAATGCGGTGGAGCACGGAGGGCATTTCTCCAACGGCCGTTTTCAGCGGGCGGTGTTCCAGACCCTGCAGGACATGCTGCGGACGGAGGATCACCCCTATTTTTCCCTGTGCAACCGCCTGGCTGCGGACGTGGACGATTGCTATTTCCTGAATTACGGCATTAACCTGACCTTTGAGAGCTGGACCCGGGGTGCTGCGGTGATTCGGGGGCTGGAAGCCAAGGAGAACCGGAACATTCCCTGGTGCATGACCCTATACACCGCCTGGAAGGGGCAGCAGATGCCCATCGACACAGCCAAGGGGATCATTGAGCAGGGCATGCCCCTGGGCATCATGGCCTGGGCGCTGATGGAGGAGGACGGCCGGAGCGACGTGCTGCGCGGTCTGTGCGATCAGTTCCCCAACTGTGCCTTCACCGCCTTCCTGCCGGATGAAAAGATGACGGACGCTCTCCTGTGCGACCTGGAAGGCGTGGATAATCTGGCCCTGGTGGCCATGAGCAAGAGCGGCACGTTCGCCTCCTATGAGGTGCTGCGGAAGCACCGGCGGCTCTTCGGCCTGTGCCGGGATGTGGACGCTGCCTGCACCGAGCGGATGCTGAAGCAGCAGGATCTGCGGCTGCAAAGCGCCCCGGAGGCGCCCATTCTCTTCTTCAGGTATACGGAGGATTGCCCGGAGGAGGTTCGCAGCCGCTTCACCGCCTATGTGAAGGCGCAGAAGGCGAACCCGGACTATCCCGTGTTCCCCATTGATCTTTCCCGGGACATTTCCCGGGTGGATGAAATCATCTCCGACGACGCCTGCCGCCTGTCCCTGGCTGCCGACGGCACCTATCTGGTGGGGGAAAGCAAGACCCCGGCGGCATTGTCTTTCCCTGAGGCAAGCCTGCATGATGCGGTGACGGCACTGCTGTTAAAATAAATCGGCAAAGCAACATTGTCGCTTTGCCGATCCCATGCGCCACGACGGTCATACCGCCTTGGCGTTTTTTTATTTGTCGGGGAAGAAGAAGCCTACCGTCATGTCCAGATAATTCTCTCCGGCGTAGTCCGGGTACTGCGCCTGTACCTTCGCCTTCATCTCCGCACCGTTGGTGCTGGCGGCGGCGATGGCCTTCAGCCGGGTCAGGTAATCCACCTTGGTCTTTGCGTCCTTCAGGTCTTCCGGGGTGTAGTGGGAGGTAAGCACCAGGTCAAAGCCCCGGCGGATATAGCCCTCCAGCTGGGTAATGATGCGATCCCCATGCCCCTGCCCCGCCACGATGGAGTGGCAGTCGTGCCCCATCATGTGGGTATAGACGCAGTTGATCTCCGGGATTTCCAGGTCATAGGCTTCCTCATTGGGCCTCACCACGAAGGTGATACCGGCAATGACCCTTTCCCCGGCGTCCATCAGCACATCCGGCTTGCACAGGCCGGCATCGAAGGCATCCCCGAAGGCCTTGGCAAAGCCTGATACCAGGGCTGCGCCGCCGCCTACGCTGTTATACTTGGCGGAAGACGTCGTGCCGTACACCGGCACCCCCGGCAGGAAGGAGGCTCCTGCCCCGTGATAGGCGGAAAGCTTCGCTTCTACCTTTACCCCCTCCGATGCAAGGAAATCGGTCAGCTCCCGAATGTTATCGTAAAAGCAGGGCAGCTCAATCACCACGCCCCTGCCCTGCTTGGCTGCCACAAACACCTCGTCCGCAAGAGGATCGCAGGTCTGGTAGGCGTAAAGGGTCACATCCCCCTTGGGGTACACTTCCATGCGTCCCCGGTTCAGTTGCACGGTGCGGCTTGCAGTCTTCTTCATATTAGTTCCCTCCGAATGGATATTCCGCAGGGGATTGCTTTTTCCCCCTGCAGGGAGTACAATATCGCCGTACCATCCTTTTGTAAAGTAGGCACTATATTGTGCCGTAGTTACCCAAAGGAAACCATTGCGGAAAATCAACGCATGGGAGGCGTTTTTTGAATGACAGACGCAAAGTCCTCTCTCCCGGCCTGCCCGGTGGAAACCACCCTGACCCTTATCGGCGACAAGTGGAAGGTGCTGATCCTGCGGGATCTGCTCCCCGGCACCCGCCGCTTCGGGGAGCTGCGGAAGTCCATCGGCTCCGTATCCCAGAAGGTGCTCACCGCCCAGCTCCGCTCCATGGAGGAAAGCGGCCTGGTGCACCGGCAGGTGTATGCGGAGGTGCCCCCTCGGGTGGAGTATTCCCTGACGGCGCTGGGGCAGAGCCTGCGACCCATTCTGGACGCCATGTCCGCCTGGGGCAGAGCGTATCAGCAGGAGCAGGCCGGAAAAGGGCAGTAACGCGCCCCTTCAGCATAGCCATTCTGGCGTTTTATCCACCAGAAAGGGAAAATTCCGTGAAAGAATCTGTGTCCGCTACTTGCATTTTTTGAATGCAGCGTGTATACTGTACTTGTGCCAAAATTGAGGAGGTGCATAGCAAATGAAGCAGGTAAATATCAAGCTCAGTCTGGCTGAGAACGTCAAGACCTTCGTCAACATGGTCAACCGCTATCCCTATGACATGGATCTGCGCGCAGGTCGTCACGTTGTGGATGCGAAGTCCATCCTGGGCATCTTCAGCTTGGATCTGTCCAAGCCCATCACCCTGGAAATCTACTCTGACGATTGTGAAGACCTGATGGCTGACCTGAAGCCTTTCCTGGCGTAAGGATTCCCCCATCATGCTTAACCCCTCAAGCGTACGTTTGAGGGGTTTTCTTGAGTAGGAGCGGAGGTGGACAGATGAAGAAGCGCAGCATTCCGGACTCGGAGTACAAGCTGGTGATTCTCTATGCCCTTTCCCGTCTGGGGCCGGTGACCAACATGCAGCTGCTGCAGTTCATGGTGGAGCTGGATCTGATGAACTACTTCGCCCTGCAGCTGAACCTGAGCGAACTGCAGGAGCAGGAGCAGATTCTGGAGAAGCCCGCTCCGCTGGGCTCCCTGCTCACCCTTGGGGAAAAAGGGGAATACACCCTGACCGCCTTTGACCACCGGCTGCCCAGCAGCACCAAGGAAATCATTGACGCCGCTTGCCTTCAGTGGCAGTCCCGGTTCCGCCGGGAGCAGCAGACTCTGGCGGAGTCCTTCACCCTCAGCGACGGGCGGATGTGCATCCGGCTCCGGCTGCTGGAGGGGAGCACGGCACTCATTGACCTGATGCTGACATTGGACTCCACCGCCGCCGTGCCGCAGCTGTCGGAAAAATGGGGGCGTGCCGCTCAGGCGGTCTATGATGCCATCATGTCCCGGCTGGGCACGAACTTTGACGCGTCCGTTCCCCCGCCGGCTCTGCCGGAGACCGCTGCTCTGGAGCAGGTAGATGATCAGGACTGGCTGCTGTCCCTGGCGGATACCATGCCGAGACCCCGGATGACGCTGATGCTGTCCGTGCCGGATCAGGGGCTGGCGCTGCATTACGCTGCCCGGTGGCAGGGCTGCTGTGATGACATGCGAACCCTGCTGCTTGAATTGATGAACATACAGTAATCGCCAAAGCGATTTAGCCGCTTTGGCGAAATGGGGAGCACCGAAAGGTGCTTCTCTTTTTGTTTCTTTCAGAAGGCGATGGTTACCTGTTATTTTTCGTCTATGCTTATTCCAAGGGGCTTTCCGATCGCCCCTTGGAACCCTTCGGGCATCCTACTGCTAGGGTTTACAATTTCTTGTCTGTGGTGTTTATTCCAAGGGGCTTTCCGGTCGCCCCTTGGAACCCTTCGGGCATCCTACTGCTAGGGTTTACAATTTCTTGTCTGTGGTGTTTATTCCAAGGGGCTTTCCGGTCGCCCCTTGGAACCCTTCGGGCATCCTACTGCTAGGGTTTACAATTTCTTGTCT